>JAFWTG010000038.1 GCA_017519005.1 Oscillospiraceae bacterium
AACCTTTAATCTGTTCCGGCAGGAATTGTGCCATACTTCGTTGTCGTCCTTGCCGGGCGTCAAGCCCGCCTGCGTCCTCCGCCTCGTCTGGCGCAATTCCTGCACGGAACATTCTTCAATCTTTCTATGGGAGTTCAGTATCAGGCGCAGAAAACGGCACGATAAACCGAGGTTTATAAAATCAGCAGAGGCCGGATCGCGGTGGATCCGGCCTCTGCTGATTTCGCTGTTCCGATCAGAAATGGATCGTTCTGGGAGCTTCGGTGAAGGAGCTGAAGACGGCGACGCCGCTGCGGAAACGGAAGACCTCCGTGTTGCCGTCGTTCTCGTCGTACATGCCGCGAAGCGAGGGATAGGCGTCCAGCATGTGCTTCTTGGCCTCGATCCGCTCGTCGGCCTCCAGCTCACCGCTAACCCGGAGCCACCTGCCGTCCATGAAGGCGCAAAGCTCGACCTTGGGATTGGCGTGGATCTGCCGGGACACGGGCTTGACCTTGCCGGTCTGGATATAGAGCCCGCCCTCGAAGAGGTCAACGGTGCCGAAGGGCCGGACCCGGGGCTGATCGCCCTCCAGCGTCGCCAGGTAGTATGTGCCGGCGGCTTTCAGGAATTCATAGATTTCATTCATAGCGATACCCTTTCTTTTGATTTGGTTTTGTTGCTTATTCCTTCTCGATCAGCAGCTCCGCAATCTGGATGGCATTGGTGGCAGCGCCCTTGCGGACCTGGTCGCCGCAGCACCAGAGGCAGAGCCCGTTCTCGTCGGTCAGATCGGGGCGGATGCGGCCCACGAAGACCAGATCCTGGTCGGAGCTGTAGAGCGGCATGGGGTACTGATGCTCCGCCAGATCGTCCACCAGGCGGCAGCCGGGGGCAAACTGGATGGCCCGCCGGGCTTCGTAGAGGGAGATCCGGCGCTGGAATTTCAGGCTCAGGGACAGGGAGTGGCTGCGGACCACGGGGACCCGGACACAGGTGCAGCTGACCTTCATCTGGGGCAGATGGAGAATCTTGCGGCCCTCGTACTGGAGCTTCATTTCCTCGGAGGTGTAGCCGCTCTCCTGCTCGTCGCCGATCTGGGGGATCAGGTTGAAGGCGATCTGATGGGGGAAGGTCCGGGGCTGGACCGGCTGGCCCTTCATGACGGCGTTCACCTGCTCGCTGAGCTCCATGGGACCGGCCGCGCCCGCGCCGGACACTGCCTGATAGGTGGAGGCCGTCATGGAGACGATGGGCGAGAGCTGCCGCAGGGCGTTGATCGCCGTGACGGCGATGATCGTGGAGCAGTTGGGGTTGGCGATGATGCCCCGGTGCTGCTTCACGTCCTCAGGGTTGACCTCCGGCACCACCAGGGGAACGTCCTCCCGCAGGCGGAAGGCGGAGGAGTTGTCGATGAACACTGCTCCGGCCTTGACGATGGCAGGGGCAAACTGCCTGGCGACCTCGCTCTCCGCGGCGCCCAGAACGATATCCAGACCCTCGAAGGCGTCTTCCGCGGCCAGCTCGATCTGAATGGGACCGCCGTTCCAGGCCACCACCTTGCCGGCGCTGCGTTCGCTGGCGAACAGATGGAGCTCGCTGATGGGGAAATTCCGCTCCAGCAGAATTTTCATCATCTCCCGTCCCACGGAACCGGTGGCGCCCAGGATACCGACTTTGTATTGCTTCATGGGATACCTCCTATATTGGAATTGAAAGTTGAAAGTTGAAAATTGAAAGTTTCGGTGTCGTTCAAATTGCCATTTGAACGACAATTTTGAAAGGCTAGCTGATTACGAAAGAGATTTTGATTTTGTCGTTTTCAAAATGATTGTCAAGAGTTTTTCGATTTCAACGCAATCCGAATAGATCGACTGAAATTCCCTGTCAGTCAAATATCCGGTGTCGTGCAAAAGCGAGAGCCAATACTTTGTTTCAGCAGTTTCCTTCAACGCAATGGAGAACTTGGAGATGAAATCTGCCCGGCTTTGCCCCTGCTGTCCCTCCGAAATATTTGCCCGGATGCTGGTCCCGCTTTTCTCTACCTGCTGTGAGAGGACAAACTCATGCTTTTCCTCCTGGAGGTATTGGCAGAGCCTTACGATCCGAACAGCGAAACGGTAGGACTTTTCAGCGACCATGATTTTCATTCCTCCATGGGTGAGTGAAAGCTGAAAGTGAAAAGAGAAGAGCCTGCGTTCAATGGAGGTTTTTTCATTTTGCAGATGGCAATCTGCAAAATACCTTCATTTTCAACTTTCAACTTTCAATTTTCAACTTATTTGACAAAGCTGTCATACAGCACCTGCACGGCCCGGGCGAAGTCCTTGCCGTCCACTCCCAGGATCACGTTGACCTCCCGGGGGCCCTGGGAAATCAGGCGGATGTTGATGCCCTCGTCCCCCAGAGCGGAGAAGATCCGGCCGGAGATGCCGGGACGGTTGGCCATGCGGCGGCCCACGGCGGCCACGATGGCCAGGTCCTTGGTCACCTGAATCTCGTCGGGGGCCAGCTTCTCCTGTATCTGGGCCACGATGCTGTGGAGCAGCTTCTCCAGCTTCGCCCCGGAGACCACCAGAGAGAAGGTGTCGATGCCGTTGGGTGTGTACTCCACCGCCAGACCGTAGTTCTCGAAAATCTCGAAGGCCTTGCGGATGGCTCCCACCTGGGAGCTGAGGCCCCGCTTGGAGATGCTGACCACCGCATAGTCCCGTTTGCCCGCGATGCCGGTGATGAAGCGGCGCTCGTCGTCGGAGCTGTCGTCCTCTTCGAAGCGCTCCATGATGATGGTGCCGGGATGGTCCGGCTCGTTGGTGTTGCGGATATTCAAGGGGATGTTTTTCTCCGCCACGGGGAAGATGGTGTCCTCGTGGAGAACCTGGGCGCCCAGATAGCTGAGCTCCCGCAGCTCGGCATAGGTCAGGCAGGGAATGGGCTCGGGGTCCTTCACAATCCGGGGGTCCGCCATCAGGATGCCGGAGACGTCGGTCCAGTTTTCGTAGACCTCAGCGTCCAGGGCGGCGGCCGCCAGGGCGCCGGTGATGTCGGAGCCGCCCCGGGTGAAGGTCCGGATGCTGCCGTCGGCCAGGGCGCCGTAGAAGCCGGGGATGACGATCTTCTTCCCGTCGGCCAGCTTTTTCAGGGCCGCATAGGACCAGTCCTGATCCACCGTCCCATCCATGCGGAAGCGAAGCCAGCGGACCGCGTCCACGAACTCAAAGCCCAGATAGTCCGCCATGAGCCGGGCGGAGAGATACTCGCCCCGGGAGGCCAGCTCGGCCTCGGAGATTCCGCTTTCCATGGCGGTGCGAATCCGCTCCAGCTCTCCCTCCAGATCGGTGGACAGGCCCAGCTCGTCGCGGATCTCCAGATAACGCTGGGAGATCATTCCGAAGACGGAGTCGCAGGAGACGCCGTATTTCATGTGGGCGTGGCAGAGATAGAGCAAATCCGTGATCTTATGGTCGTCCTTGCTGCGCTTGCCGGCGGCGGAAACCACCACCACGCGGCGGCTCTCGTCGGCCTCCACAATGGCACGGACCTTGGCGTACTGCGCGGCGCTCGCCATGGAGGAGCCGCCGAATTTCAAAACCTTCAACATAGGCATCTCCTTTTCACCCCGGAACCGGGGCCGTCTGCCTTATTCTATGCGGAACCGTCATTTTTCGGGACGTTTGGGCCGGACTGTCAGCCAGTAGTTGATCGTCCCCATCCCCAGGCCCTCGATGGAGATCTCATAGGCCACGTGGAGGCTGCCGCCGCCCATGGTCATCTCATCCTCCACGGCGGTGGTCCGAATTGTGATGAGAAGAGCGCCCTCCTCGGTGTTGTAGAGGGACTGGTGAACCTGGCCGGGGATGAAAACCATCTCGCTGGCGACGGCCCCGACCCGGCGGAGCACCACCTTGTTCTGATGGAGCTCAAAGATCGTATCCGTCCCCTGCAGGCCGGTCAGCTCGGACTCAGCGTAGCGCAGAAAGAGGACTCCATCCTCTCCGGTCAGGGAGGCCTCGGTGGTCAGCTCGATCACGTCGGGCTCCTGGTCCCGGTATTTCTGTTCGCCCCTGACGTTCAGCAGGAAGTCATTGGTCATAGCGGGCCTCCAGGGCCAGATCGATCAGCCGGTCCAGCAGCTCGCCGTAGGGGATGCCGCTGGCCTCGAAGAGCTTGGGATACATGGAGATGGAGGTGAAGCCGGGCATGGTGTTGATCTCGTTGAAGACCACCTGCTCGCCCTCGTAGGTGACGAAGAAGTCCACCCGGGCCAGGCCGGAGCAGCCCAGGGCCTGGTAGACCTTGACGGCGGTCTGGCGGAGCTCCTCGCCGGCGTGCTCGGAAATCCGGGCGGGGATATAGAGGGTGGAGGTATCGGTGATATACTTGGTCTCGTAGTCGTAGAATTCCGCGCCGGCGTCAATCTCGCCGCAGACGGAGGCCGCGGGGGTCGCGTTGCCCAGAACGGCCACCTCGACCTCGTGGCCGTCGATGAACTCCTCCACCAGAACCTTGCGGTCGAAGCGGACGGCGTTCTCCAGCGCGGCCAGCAGGGCCTCCCGGCCCCGGGCCTTGCTGACGCCCACGGAGGAGCCGGTGCCGGCGGGCTTGACAAAGACGGGATATTGGAAGCGTGCCTCCACCCGGTCCAGAGCCGCCTCGGGGCGGGTCCGGAGCTGTTCGCGGGTGACCAGCTCCCAATCGGCCTGGCGGGTGCCGGTCATGCCGGCAATCAGCTTGGTCAGGCACTTGTCCATGCAGGCCGCGGAAGCGGCCACGTGGCAGCCCACGTAGGGGATGCCGGCCAGCTGCAGCAGGCCCTGGACGGAGCCGTCCTCGCCGTTTTCGCCGTGGAGCACGGGGAAGACCACGTCGATCCGCTCCCGGACCACGTTGTCTCCCTCGAAGGAGAGCAGGCCCTGGCCCCGGATGGGGGAAATGGCCGCGGTGCGGTTGGCCGGATGATGCCGCCAGGAGCCCGTCGGCAGCTCGGAGTAGTCCTTGCCGCCGAAGAGGATCCAGTTGCCCTCCTTGGTGATCCCCACGGGATAGAGATTATATTTTTCAGGGTCCAGATGATTCAGCACCGACTCGGCAGAGCGGAGAGAGATCTCGTGCTCCGGGGAGACGCCGCCGAAAAGGACGCAGATATTGCGTTTTTTCATAGCTGTTTACCTCACAAACTGGGATATCCAATATATTATACTGCAAAGCAGACGGAATTACAAGTTTTTTTCGGAAAAATACGCAAGAAGGCAATCGTGCGCAGAGGCTCCGGCCGGGAGGGAACTCCCGGGCCGGAGCCTCTGCGGCCGGTGCGTCCGTTCATCAACGGTTCTTATACTGAACTCCCATAGAAAGATTGAAGAATGTTTCGTGCAGGAATTGCGCCAGACGAGGCGGAGGACGCAGGCGGGCTTGACGCCCGGCAAGGACGACAACGAAGTATGGCACAATTCCTGCCGGAACAGATTAAAG
>JAFWTG010000039.1 GCA_017519005.1 Oscillospiraceae bacterium
AGATTTCAACCTTGATGTCTCTCTTGGTAGAGCCGGTCTCGATGATCTCGCCGCATGCGCATCTGATGGTCGTCTGTTCGTACTTGGGATGGATACCTTCCTTCATTTCAGTTCACCTCTTTCTATTAGGGTAAGGGGCAAATTGCCCCGTGATTATCAATCAGCCCGCATATAATAGCACAGAGGTCAGAAAAATGCAAGTGTTTTTTTCAAAAAAACCGAAATATTTTTGAAAATCACGATATATTGGGTCTCTACCCGTTCGAGAGGCGGATCACTCGCTGCGCCTCCTCTTCGCCGCCGGCTCGGGGACCTGCTTCGGAAAAGAGAGCGTACAGATTTGCTGCTCGGCACTCCAGTTCGAAATAAGCGCTTCGGGCGGGCCGCTCTCCTGCGTTGACCAGGGGAAAGCGGGATTTCATATCCCGCAGGAGCGTCCGTCCCACTTCGTTGAAGCCCAGAATGCGGGCATATGGGGCGGGGGAAGCCAGGTCTTCGGTACGCAGGCCCAGGAAGGCGCAGAGCAGCATCCGCTGGATGCGGGCGCGGGTGTATCGCTTGGATTTGGTGGCCTCGACAATCTCCTTCGTGGAGGCGCAGCGGCGGCAGTTCTTCATAAATTTCGACCAGAGGCCCTCGGAGCCGAAGGGCAGCCGTTCAAAGGCCGCGTCGGGGAGGCTGCGGAGGACGGCCAGCACAGCGCGCTCCCCGGCCTGCCAGCTGTGTATGGGGGCGCTTTCGTACAGGTCGTGGAGGCAGGACGGTACGGCCGCGAACCACGCGGAGGCGTCCGGGCAGCCCTCCAGTACGGCGCGCAGGGCAGAGGCGGAGGGGGCTTCGGGGTCCAGGGCGTCGGCATGGTAGGAGCCTGTGCGGCGGATGGGAAGGGGCCGCATGGGACTGTTCTGGCGGAGAATGGCCTTGCAGTATTCGACGGCAAGGATGTCGTTCGGATTTTGTAAGATGGACGGAGGGCCGACATGGGCGTCGGCCCCTGCGAGCCGTTCCAATACCCGCTGGCGGGCGGCGGGATAGGAGCAGCCGCTCTCCAGCTCAGCCCGGAGCAGGGCGTCAAAGGCCGGGTCCAGGTTGGCCTTTGCGGTTGACATAATTAAATTACTGTCTTCCGATTCCATTCCGAAGCAGAGGCGGCCGCAGCCCAGGGCGGAGAGAATCCGCACGCCCCCGGCGGCAAAACCCTCGGCGGAGGAGAGCGCCGCCGTCAGCGGCAGCTCCAGCACCAGGTCCGCCCCGCAGCGCAGGGCCGCCTCCGCGCGAAGCAGCTTGGGGAAGATCGCGGGCGCGCCGCGCTGGACGTAATTGCCGCTCATCAGGCATACCAGGGCGCAGTCCTCCCCCACGGCCTCCCGGGCCAGGCGGAGCTGGCGCGCGTGGCCGTTGTGGAAGGGGTTGTATTCGCAGATGATGCCGACAGACCGCATAGTTTCCTCCATTCTGATCGTGAATCCCCGCTCGATTTCTATCCCGAACATGCTTGTTTTCTCCCCGCATGTGCGGTCAGGCAACAGGCAATAGGCATCAGGCATCAGGCACCGCTTGAAAGTTTTTTAGGATTTATACGTCGAACCCCGTTCGGCAGGCAGTGCCGGGACAGTGTAACGAATCGATTCCATAAAGAAGATGAATCGAAGAATTTTGCTGTTGACGGTTTTGCGTCGTCGTGATACAATTGTTTCGCAGGCAGCGGAGAAGGAAGTGACGTTTCGGACGTAGCTAAGGGGCACGCACATCTAAGGCTTGTGTAACGCTGTCTGCACTTGACAAGCTTTTGAGTATGTGGTATACATACTAATGAGACTGTTGTAGCTCTGTAATCCGGCTCGGCGTGTTTTCGCGTCGCTGTCGTGTGAGACTGCAGTCTCTTTTCTTTGCTCAGAAAGAGAAGCTGCGGAACGGGGTACGCGGCGACAAGCTTTGAGATACACCGTGAGCGGTGCCTGATGCCTGATGCCTGGTCCCTGATGCCTTGTATTCAAACAGACCGCACGTTTTTTCACTTCCCTGCGTAAATTATGCTTGCCTTATTTGGAAAGATGGTATAAAATAGATATGTTGAGTTCATTGTAACACAAAACGCCAAAAAATCATAGAACAAATTTAGGAGTGTAGAAAGCTATGAAAATTCTGGTCATCAACGCAGGCAGCTCTTCCCTGAAGTATCAGCTCATGGATCCCGATTCCGGCGACGTCTTCGCCAAGGGCCTCTGCGAGCGCATCGGCATCGACGGCCGGCTGAACCACAAGGCCCCAGCCAAGGACGTCAAGGTGGTTCGGGACATCCCCATGCCCACCCACGCCGAGGCCATTGCCGCCGTTCTGGACATTCTGATGGACCCCGTCAACGGCGTGCTGAAGTCCGTGGATGAGATCGACGCCGTGGGTCACCGCGTCGTGCACGGCGGCATGAAGTTCGCCGAGTCCTGCCTCATCGACGAGGCCTGCCTGGAAGCCGTCCGGGCCTGCATCCCCCTGGGCCCCCTGCACAACCCCGCCAATCTGCTGGGCATCGAGGCCTGCCAGAAAATCATGCCCAAGACCCCCCAGGTCGCCGTCTTCGACACTGCCTATCACATGACCATGCCCCCCAAGGCCTACCGCTACGCCATTCCCGACGAGTACTATGAGAAGGACAGCCTGCGCCGCTACGGCTTCCACGGCACCTCTCACCGCTACATCGCCAAGCGCGTCGAGGCCCTCATGGGCAAGGGCCTGAAGCTCATCAACTGCCACCTGGGCAACGGCTCCTCCCTGGCCGCCATTTACGACGGCAAGTGCCAGGATACCTCCATGGGTCTGAGCCCCCTCTGCGGCGTGCCCATGGGCACCCGCGTGGGCGACGTGGACAACACCGTTCTGCAGTTCATCTGCAAGAACTACGGCAAGTCCGTGGACGAGGTCATGACCATCCTCAACAAGAAGTCCGGCGTCTACGCCCTCTCCGGCGGCGTGAGCTCCGACTTCCGTGATCTGGAGGCCGGCGCGAACGAGGGCAACGAGAAGTGCCAGCTGGCCCTGGACAAGTTCGCCTATGAGGTCAAGAAGTACATCGGCGCCTATGCCGCCGCCCTGGGCGGACTGGACGTGCTGGTCTTCACCGCAGGCGTGGGCGAGAACGGCGTGCTGATGCGCTCCATGATCTGCCAGGGCTTGGAATTCCTGGGCGTCAAGCTGGACCCCGAGAAGAACAAGCTGCGCGGCGACGAGCGGATCATCTCCGCCGAGGACTCCAAGGTCACCGTCTGGGTCATCCCCACCAACGAGGAGCTGATGATTGCCCAGGACACCGCCGAGCTGGCGAAGTAAGCTTCGAACACACAGAGCGAACCCCCTTCCCGGATTCGGGAAGGGGGTTCGCTCTGCTGCCGTGATTTTCACTTTTTCAGGAATGCCCGGAGCAGCAATCCCGCGCCGACGGCGGCGGGGACCAGCATCAGGAAGAGGTCCAGCACGGAGCCGGTGAAGCTCAGATGGGTCCCCAGAATCACGGAGAGCACCAGCATGACGCCCAGGACGGGCAGGGCGATCTTGGCCGCCTTGTGGCGGGTAGCCGCCAGCAGGATCACGTCCAGCAGGATCAGGGCGATCAGGATGCCGCCGGTGGAGACCTGGCCTCCCAGCCGGTAGAAGCCGAAGGACCAGACCCGGGTGCTCTTGAAGAACATGAAGATTCCGAAGCCGATCAGCAGCGCGCCGACCAGAATGAGCTTGTCTTTTGTTTTCATGGCTCAGCCCTCCTTTGCCTGCCGGATGGACAGGCCGATGCGTTTTTTCTTCTCGTCTACGGTCAGGACCCGGACCTTCACCACGTCCCCCACCTTCAGAACCTCGGAGGGGTGCTTGACGAAGCGGTCCGTGATCTCGGAAATGTGGACCAGGCCGTCCTGGTGGACGCCGATGTCCACGAAGGCGCCGAAGTCGATGACGTTCCGGACGGTGCCGGAGAGGAGCATGCCGGGCTTCAGATCCTTCAGCTCCAGCACGTCGGTCCGCAGAATGGGCTGAGGCAGGCTGTCGCGCAGGTCCCGGCCCGGCTTCTGCAGCTCCTTCACCACGTCCCGCAGGGTGGGCAGGCCCACGCCCAGCTCGTCGGCGGCCTTTTGCTCGCCGTAAGCGCTGAGCTCCCGGTCCAGGGCGCCCAGCTTGCCGGCCTTCACGTCCGACAGGCTGTGGCCCGTCAGACCCAGCAGGCCCTCCGCCGCGGCGTAGGACTCGGGGTGGACGGCGGTGTTGTCCAGCACGTTCCGGCACTCCGGCACCCGCAGGAAGCCCGCGCACTGCTGGAAGGCCTTGGGGCCCAGCTTGGGGACCTTTTTGAGCTGGCTCCGGCCCGTGAAGGGGCCGTTTTCCTCCCGGAAGCTGACGATGTTCCTGGCCGTTGCCGCCGTCAGGCCGGATACCCGGCGCAGCAGGGAGGGCGAGGCGGTGTTCAGGTCCACGCCCACGGCGTTGACGCAGTCCTCCACCACGGCGTCCAGGGCCTGCTCCAGCTCCTTCTGGGGCATGTCGTGCTGGTACTGGCCCACGCCGATGGCCTTGGGCTCGATCTTCACCAGCTCCGCCAGCGGGTCCTGCAGGCGGCGGGCAATCGACACCGCCGAGCGCAGGTTCACGTCGTACTGGGGGAATTCCTCCGCCGCCAGAGGGCTGGCGGAGTAGACCGAGGCGCCCGCCTCGGAGACGATCATATAACTCAGCGGGAAGCCCCGTTCCTGCTCCCGGCGGATCAGCTCCACTGCCATCTGCTCGGTCTCCCGGCTGGCGGTGCCGTTGCCGATGGCGATATGGGCCACGCGGTGGCGCTCCACCAAACGACCCAGGCTCAGAATGGCCTCCTGCTTCTGCCGCTCGCCGTAGGTGGGGTAGACCACGGCGGTGTCCAGTACCTTGCCGGTGCCGTCCACCACGGCCACCTTGCAGCCCATGCGATAGCCGGGGTCCAGCCCCATGGTCACCTTGCCCTTGACCGGGGGCTGCATCAACAGCGGCCGCAGATTCAGGGCAAACTGGCCGATGGCGCCCTCGCAGGCCGTCTCCGTCAGGGCGGCCCGCTGCTCCCGCTCCAGAGAGGGGAAAATCAGCCGCTCCCAGGCGTCCCGGGCCGCCGCCGTCACAAATTCCGCGGACGGGCTGCCCAGGCGGACCGACGCCCGCCGGACCGTCTGCATGGCCAGCATGTCGTTGAGCTCCAGGCTGACCTTCAGGCACTTCTCCTTCTCGCCCCGGTTGATGGCCAGGATCTGATAGCCCTGGAGCTTCGAGACGGCCTGGGAGAAGTCGTAATAGAGGGCGTAGACCGAGTCCTCCTCGGTGGCGGCCTCCGTGCGCAGGCGGCCGTTGTCATGGAGCAGACGGCGCAGGGCCTTGCGGAGCTCCGCGTTGTCGCTGATCCGCTCGGCGATGATGTCCGAGGCCCCGGCCAGGGCCTCCTCCACGCTCTCCACGCCCAGCTCCGGGTTGACGTAATCCTTTGCGGCCTCCTCCGGCCGGGGGCAGTCCTTCGCCTGGGCGAAGAGCAGCTCCGCCAGGGGCTCCAGCCCCTTTTCCTTTGCCACAGAGGCCCGGGTGCGGCGCTTCGGCTTGTAGGGCCGATAGAGGTCCTCCAGCTCCGCCAGCGTGCCGGCAGCCTCAAGCTGGGCCCGGAGCTCCTCCGTCAGCTTGTCCTGGCCCTCGATGGCCTTCAGGATGGTCTCCCGCCGCTCCTCCAGGCCCCGCAGGTACTGCAGGCGGGTCTCCAGGGTGCGGAGGGCGGTGTCGTCCATGGAGCCGTGGAGCTCCTTGCGGTAGCGGGCGATAAACGGAATGGTGTTTCCCTCGTCCAGCAGCTCGACGACGTTTTTGATGTGGGCCGGGTTTCGGTTCAGCTCCCGGGCCAGGGCTGCAATGATATCCATAACGTCTCCTTTTTCGGCGTTGCGCTTCTTTGCTTTGGTGAAACGCGGCGAGCCTGCCGAGGATCCCGGCAGGCTCGCCCGAATAATCTCATCCGGTATATTATACCACGGCTGTCAAGCCCGCGGGACCGGCGGCGCGAAGGCGGCCGCTCAGTACTCCGCCAGGACCCGGTCGAAGAAGGCCGTGACCTCCTCCATCGTCCGAAAGCGGGCGATGATGATATATTCGCCCATATCGGTGGCAATGGCCTCGTCCACTGCGCCAAACTCCAGCACGTGATCCCCGAACTCCCGCAGGATCTCTCCCATGGGCATCTGATAGCTGCGGGAGCTGCGGCGCCCCGCCAGCACGCAGAAGGCCGGCTCGCCCACGGACTTGTAGCTTCGGTCGAAGCAAATCATATCCGCCCAGATCTGGTAGACGTCCGTGCTGTGGGCATAGTTCATCATCGTTGGCAGGATGCCGCCGCAGGGCCGCATATTGACCTCCAGCCCCACGTAATCCCCCTCCTTGCCGATGCGCTGATCCCGGCTGAGATGGAAAAACTCAAAATGCACCATGCGCTTTTTCACGCCGAAGGCCTGCAGCGCGGCGCGGCCCATGTCCCGCAGCGCGTCGGGCAGGCGGTCCCGGATCAGCAGGCGGCAGCTGCGCCGCAGATTGACGGTATCCATGATGCTGCCGATGGTCAGATTCCCGGCCTCATAGATGGGCTCGCCGCTGCTGTTGACGATGGCGTCGTAGGAGACGATGCTGCCGTCGATGAATTCCTCCATGATATAACGCTTTCCGTCCTTCTGCGCGAAGAAGATATCCAGGTCCGCGTCATTGGAGAGCTTGTAGGTGTTGTTGGCGCCGACGCCGTTGTCCGGCTTGACGATGACCGGGTAGCCCACCTGCCGGATGAAGGCCTCGCAGCCGGCCCGGTCGTCCACCATGTGGTACAGCGCCGTTGGAATGCCCGCCCGGGCGTAGCCCTCCTTCATGCGGGACTTATATTTGATTGCGGGCATGTCCGCGGGCCGGAAGCCCGTGGGGATGTTGAAATCCTCCCGGAGCGCAGCGTCCTGCTCCAGCCAGTATTCATTGTTGGATTCCAGATAGTCGATGCGGCCGTACTTATGGATGAAGAAGGCTGCGGCCCGATAGACCTCGTCGTAGTCCTCCAGGGAGGGAACCCAGTAATATTCGGTCAGAGAGCTTCGCAGCTCCCAGCTCAGGTCGCTGTAGGGGCAGTCGCCGACGCCCAGCACGGTGACGCCGTTGTCCTTCAGGCGGCGGCAAAAGAGCCAGTGATTGTCCGGGAAGTTCGGAGAGATATAGAGAAAGTTCATCATTCATCCGTCCTTTCATCGAGCAGATAGGGAAGAAAATAGGCGGCCTGCCTGTACCACCAGGGCCAGTCGTGGTTGACGTCCCAGCCCCAGTAGTCCACCCAGACGGGGATGCCCAGCTCCCGGAACCGCCGGTCCAGCGCTCTGGGGCTCCAGGGCTCCTCCCAAGCGCCCTGGCCGGTGCAGACCACGGCGCGGTTTCGCCGGTATTGGGCGAGAAAGGGATGGTCCGGAGCCATGTTCGCCAGATAGTCGGCGGGAGAGTTCGCGTAAACCACCTCGTCCATGTAGTCTCCGAAGAAAAAGGAGGCGTGATACATGCCGCTCAGGGCCAGACAGCGATCAAAGAGATTGGGAAAGCGCAGATAGAGATTCAGCGCGTGGCTGGCGCCCAGGGAGCAGCCGAAGCTCATGACGCCGGGGCCGCCTTCCCGCCGGGCAGGCAGGCCGCACTGTTCCCGAATGAAGGGAACCAGCTCCCGGGTAATCCACTCGATCCAGGTCTCGTGCCGCCGGATGCGCCAATAGGGGTCGCCGTTCCGGTCGCTCCAGCTCTCCGCGTCCGCGGTGTCGATGGAGAAAACCCGGCAGCGCCCGGCCTCGATCCAGGGGGCCAGAACCTCCGACATGCGGAAGCCCTCAAAATCCCCGGCATGGCCGTCCTGGCATGGGACGTATAAAATCGGCCGTCCGCCGGACCCCCAGCTTTGGACCGTCACGTTTCGGCCCAGGCCTCCGCTGTACCGTTCATAGTACGCTCGCTCCATGCAGCACCTCCGTTTCCTCCGGCTCAGCGGCAGGCGCACCGCTCCGGAGCCGTCAAAATTGTTTGTTTAACAGAATATTTATACCATATCCCGCGATAAAATACAAGAAAAAGATCGAAAATCCATCAATTTCGGAAGCTTTTCGCCCAGTTGCGCAGAGAGTTCAGATACACGTTCTCCGCCACGTCCCGGCGCATCCGATCCGTGACGGGGCCGTTCGCCGCCAGCTTCTGCAAAATGAGGGCCTGGAGCTCCGGGACCGTCATCTCGTCCACGGACTTGCCCGCGGGGACCTCCGCCGGGACGGGCCCCGTTGAGACGGTCTGCGGCTTCGCCGCCTCCGCCTCCAGCGCGGCCTTCCAGGCCGTCGGGTCGGGGACAGGCTCCGTCTCCGGGGAAACGCCGCCGTCCGCCGGCGTCAGCAGCTCCGCCCCGTGGGGCGCCAGCTCGATCCGCAGCCAGCCGTTTTCGGCGCTGACGGTCCCGCCGCGGAGGGCGGAGCGATAGGCGGGCATGCGGGCCGGCAGGGACAGCGTGACCGGGGCGTCGCTGTTGTTGACGGCGATCAGGGCCTCCCGGTCCCCGCTTCGCCGGGCGAAGGCGAAATGGCCCGTGCTCAGGACCAGCTTCTCATAGCTGCCCGTCTGGAGCGCCGGCTCCGCCCGCCTGGCCCGGGCCAGAGCGGCGATCAGCGCCGCGTGGGCCTCGTTCGCGTAATCCTCCAGCCGCAAGGCCGGACGGAGGGAGGCGTCGGAATGCCGCTCCTTCCGCCCCTCCACCGCGAACTCCGAGCCGTAGTAAACGGAGGGAATTCCGGGCAGGGTGAAGAGCAGGACGTGGACCGGGAGATAGTCCGCCTTGCAGCGGAGCCGGGTCTGAATCCGCTCCACGTCGTGGTTGTCGGCAAAGCTGTAGAGCCGTCCGCAGAGCTCGCCCAGCTGCTCCACGGTGTGGGCCAGCTCAAAGTAGTTGTGCTCGTTGTGGCTGGAATACAGGGCCTTGTGGAGGCGGTAGTTGGTGACGCTGTGGAGGGTCTGATCGTTGACCCAGCGGGCGTATTCTCCGTGGATCACCTCGCCCATGAGCCAGAACTCCGGCTTGATCGTATCGGCCAGGCGGCGGAGGGCCTGCATGAAGCCGAAATCCAGCACGTCCGCCGCGTCCAGCCGCAGGCCGTCAATATCGAAGGCCTCCACCCAGAAGCGCACCGTATCCAGATGGTATCGGACCACCGCCGGATTTTGCAGATTCAGCTTGGCCAGCAGCTCGTAGCCGCCCCAGGTCTCATAGGAGAGGCCGTCGTGATAAGCGTTGTCGGCGTGGAAATTGACGTTTCGATACCAGTCCCGATAGGGGGAGGCTTCCCGCTTTTCCAGCAGGTCCCGGAAGGCGAAGAACTGCCGGCCGGTGTGATTGAAGACCGCGTCCAGGATCACCCGGACGCCCTTGCCGTGGCAGAAGCGCACGAAGTCCCGCAGGTCCTCGTTGGTCCCCAGCCGGCTGTCCAGCCGACGGTAGTCCGTGGTCTCGTAGCCGTGGCCCACGGACTCGAACAGGGGGCCGATATAGAAGGCGCTGCAGCCCAGCGCGGCCAGATGCTCCACCCAGGGGTACAGCATGCGAATTCTACGGACCGGCTCCGCGCAGGGATTCTGCGCAGGAGCGCCCGTCAGCCCCAGGGGATAAATGTGATAAAATACTGCGTTTTGATACCAGGACATACGTGCTTCCTTTCGTTCGGACTGCTTCGTGAATATTTCGTATTATGCGCCCTGGACAAAGCGGATGAAGGCCTGCGCTTCCTCCAGGCTCTCCAGGCGTGCCGTATACATATATCTGCCCATCTGCGGCCAGTTCATCGGAGGCATCTCCTCCTGCATCACCAGCGCGGCTCCGTACTTCCCCATGATTTCCGCGTGGCTGTGGGCGTAGCTGTGTCCGTCCTTCCGGCTGGCGTAGACGCAGTATCGGTGGATCGGCGACTCCTCCAGCTTCCGGGCGTCAAAGGCGACCATGTCGGCATAGATTTGGTAGACGTCCGTCGAATGCGCGAAGTCCATCATGTCCGTCGTATACCCGCCGGCAGGCCGCATATTGACCTCCAACGCCACGAAATCCCCGACTTCCCCCAGGCCCTGCCGCGCTTTTGTCAGCCGGAAGAACTCCAGATGGACGAAGCGCCGGTCTACGCCAAAGGCCTTTACCGTCCTCCGGCCCAGCTCCCGCAGCTTTTCCGGCACCTCCGGGCAGGTGTAATACATCAGGTCCAGGTCCTTGACCACGATATCCATCACCGGCGGCCAGACCGTCATGCTCTCGAAGAGCGGCAGACAGCGGGAATCCGTGATGGCGTCGTAGGAACAGATTTCTCCCTGGATAAACTCCTCCATCACGTAGGGCGCGGACGGAAGCTGATCGTAGAAGCGGTCCAGATCCGCGTCGGATTCCAGCTTCCAGGTATTCGTCGCGCCGACGCCGACGTCCGGCTTGATGATCACCGGGTATCCGACCTCCGCCAGAAACGCGCGTCCGGCCTCCCGCGTGGAAACCACATGCTGCCGGGCGGTGGGAATCCCCGCCTCCAGGTACAGGCGCTTCATCAGGGACTTCTCCTTGATGAAACGGATCCGGTCGTGCCGGATGCCGGTGCTCACGTTGAAATCTGTCCTCAGCCGCGCGTCCAATTCCAGCCAGTACTCATTCATGGACTCGATCCAGTCGATCTTTCCGTACTTGAACGAAAAGAACGCCACCGCGCGGAACACCTGTTCGTAATCCTCCAGGCTGTCAACCCGGTAATACTCCGTCAGCGCAGCCTTCAGGGCTTCTTCCAATTCGCCGTAGGGCGCGTCTCCGATGCCGAGCACGTTGATGCCGTGATTTTTCAGCCGATCGCAAAACCTCCAGTAGGTACGGGGAAAATGCGGAGAGATAAAGATATAATTCATGGGATCATCTCCTTCATCCGTTCTTTGCTTTCTATGAGTTGAGCCTGCCGATGGGTCTCAGCAGGCTCAAGATTGCAGCACCCGAAACAGGCAGAAACGCTGTCCTGCAAAATTGCAGATTCGCTTTTATACTGAACTCCCATAGAAAGATTGAAGAATGTTCCGTGCAGGAATTGCGCCAGACGAGGCGGAGGACGCAGGCGGGCTTGACGCCCGGCAAGGACGACAACGAAGTATGGCACAATTCCTGCCGGAACAGATTAAAG
>JAFWTG010000040.1 GCA_017519005.1 Oscillospiraceae bacterium
ACCTTTAATCTGTTCCGGCAGGAATTGTGCCATACTTCGTTGTCGTCCTTGCCGGGCGTCAAGCCCGCCTGCGTCCTCCGCCTCGTCTGGCGCAATTCCTGCACGGAACATTCTTCAATCTTTCTATGGGAGTTCAGTATAAGGCGAAAAGCGCCCCCGCGCCATGCGGCGCGAGGGCGCTTTTGCGTTTATTCAGTCATGGTACAGGGCCGCCATGGATTGCGCCTGGTCCACGGCGCTGCGGATCCGGTATTCCACCCGGTCCACGTCCGCCAGCTTTTCCAGCAGCATCTCCGGCTCCACGTAGTGATAGCTGTGTCCTTTGCGCCGGTAGGCCACGCTGCGCTCCCCGATGGCGATATTGCCGGTGCCGTCGCCGTTCCGGGTCACGGTCATCTTGGGCAGGCTCGTCAGCTCGAAGCTCTTGCGCTCCTTGCCGTTGTCCGCGATGATCCGGCGGCTGGTCAGGGCGTAGCGGGCCTTTTTCCGGATCCGGTAGTTCAACAGAGGCCGGCCCACGACCGTATAGAGCACCACCAGCAGGAACACGCACATAAAAACGAAGCCGTACTTGTTGCCGGGATTGTCCTTCAGGTTGCTCAACATGCCTCGCGTGAAATAGAACCAGATAAAGAGCATGAAGGCCCCCACGGGAAGCATCACCAGGTCCTCCTTCCGGAATACGGAAACCCTGCTGGGCTTGCCGGTCCAGATCAGGGTCTCGTCCGGAAGCAGGATTCCCCGTACCCAGGAAGTATCGTTCTCGTATTCCAAATCCATCCGCCTCCTCTGTCTTGATTAAGTTCATTATAACAGAAGCGAATTGGTTTGTAAACGGAAATTCCGCTATTTCTCCAGCTTCAGCAGGAAGTCGTCCTCCCGCTCCGTCACAGCGACGGCATAGCCGTTGTTCCGGGCGAAGCGGGTGACGTTCTCCACGGCACACTGGTTGTCCACCAGGACCTCCAGGGACTTGGGGGACCTGGCCTTGACCTCCTTCTGCACCATCAGCACGGGGGTGGGGCAGGAATAACCGGTGGCGTCGATCATTTCTTCCCCTCCTTTCCCTTGGCGAAGCTCAGCACCAGGGAGACCAGCAGCAGGATTGCCAGGGCGCCGATCACGGCGATATGGCCGTTGGGGGTGGAGCCGTCGCCGGAGGAGGCCAGCTTGAAGTTGTGGCTCAGGGCGGCGCCGAAGATCATGCCCAGCACCGTCACGGCGGAGTCGGAATTGCCCTCTCCCGCCAGCACCAGCTGCCGCAGGGGGCAGCCGCCCAGCAGCACGGAGCCCCAGCCCACCACGCTCATGCCCAGGAAGTTCCACAGGCCGTCGGAATGGGCCACAGGCTGTCCCGCAAAGGAGAAGCCGGTAAACTTTTTCAGGATGACGTTGCCCAGCAGCACCGTGAGAATCACCATGCCGAAGGCAGAGATCAGGCCGAATTCCCGGAACATCACCGCGTCCCGGACGCCGCCCACCATACAGAAGCGGCTGCGCTGAGCCAGAGCGCCCACCAGCAGACCCGCCAGGATCGCGGCGTACCAGGGGGCCCGCAGGGAGCCGGGGCCGGCCGCGGAGCTGCGGAAGAGGCCGCAGAGCCCGGTGACGCAGAGCAGGAACGCCAGCAGCAGCGCGCCGGGGAAGGCCAGGCCCTCCAGGGGGCTCTGCTTGTAGGCGCGGCCCAGGTTGAAGCCCTTTTTCAGGAAGACCAGGCCCATCAGGATGCCCGCGATGAAGCCCAGCAGGCCCACCACGGCGTTGAGATCGCCGCCGCCGATGCGGATCACCATCCGCAGGGGACAGCCCAGGAACACCAGCGCGCCGATCATCACCAGGGCCCCCAGGCCGAAGCGCAGAGCCGGGGCGCTGCCGCCCTTTCCTCTGAATTCCTTCCGGGCCAGGGCCATCAGCAGGGAGCCCAGGACGATGCCCACGATCTCCGGCCGGAAATACTGCACCGGGGCCGCGCTGTGGAGCCCCAGAGCGCCCGCGATGTCCCGCTCGAAGCAGGCGATGCAGAAGCCCATGTTGCCGGGGTTGCCCAGCAGGTTCAGCACGATGGCCGCCGCGCCCACCAGGAAGCCGGTCAGCAGCAGAAGCCAGTTCTGGCCCAGCCAGCTCGTTTTTTCCGGGGTCTGTTTCGTTTTCTTTGCCATCTTTCATCTCTCCAATCCGTTATTTTTTTGTAAGGATAACGCTTGGTATATTATATCGCCGCTTGCCGGTCTTGTCAATAAAGCTGTTCCCGGAGCCCGGCGGCCTCGACGCCCGCCGCCCGGAGCGCCGCCTCCAGGGCGGGCCGGGTTTCGGCAGGGCCGCACCAGGCGATGCCGCAGTCCGCGGTGAGGTCCCGGGGCGCCGGGATCAGCCGCCCCGCCAGACCGGCGGCCCGGCAGACCCGCTCCGTCTCCATGGCGTCGGCGGTGGTGTGAAAGGTAACGATGCAGCTTGCCTGTCTCCGTCTCATGGGCGCCTCCCGCCGTGATCCTTTGAAAAGGATCACGCTGACATCACTATAGCACGCTTTTCACAGAAAAACAAGAATTGATTTTACAAGTTTCCCGGCCCGCAGGCATTGACGCGGCGGAGAACATCGGGTATAATAAGATGTTGATTTGTCCAGGAACAGGAGGCTTTCCCATGACCCAGGATCTGCATCCCGTGATCTCCCTCCGGCTGTTCACCGACCGGAAGTGCTTTGGCCCCGGCGTGGCCGCTTTGCTCCACGGGGTGGAGGCGCGGCGCTCCCTGCGGGCCGCGGCCCAGGCCATGGGGATGGCCTATTCCAAGGCCTGGCGCATCCTCCACGAGGCGGAGGAGCAGCTGGGCTTCAAGCTGCTGGACTCCACGGCAGGGGGCAGACACGGCGGCGGCGCGGTGCTGACACCGGAGGGAACCCGCTTCCTGGCTGCCTACGACGCCTGGGCCGCGGCGGTCCGGGCCGAAGCGGAACGCCTGTTCGCAGCGCAGCTCGGCCCCTGGGCGGGACCGGACGTTCATCCCACCGGAATGCAGTCTGACAAGACGGAGGAATAGACAATGGAACGAAAATACGACGTAATCATCATCGGCGGCGGCATCGGCGGACTGATGGCGGCCTACGGGCTGCGGAAAAAGGACCCCGCCCTGTCCATCGCCATCGCGGAGAAGGGCCGCACGGTGGAGCAGCGGAAATGCCCCGCCGCGGGGGGCAAGGGCTGCGTCTACTGCCCGGTCTGCTCCATCACCTCGGGCTTCGCCGGGGCGGGAGCCTTCTCCGACGGCAAGTTCAACCTGGGCACCGCCTACGGCGGCACCCTGGGGGAGGAGCTGGGGGAGGCCCTGGCCATGGAGTACATCAACCGGGTCGGCGCCGTGCTGGACCGCTTCACCCCGGACGGCGTGGAGATCAAGGAATACGGCTCCAACGAGGCCCTGAAGCTGAAATGCCTGCAGAACAACCTGCGGCTGCTGGACATGAACGTGAAGCACCTGGGCACCGACAACAATCTGCTGATCATGCAGCGCCTGATCCGCTGGCTGCAGGAAAACGGGGTGGAGCTGCTGCCCAACACCGAGGTCCGGCAGGTCCGGGCCGTCCCCGGCGGCTATGCCCTGGACACCGCCAAGGGCCCCACGGAGGCCGGGAAGCTGATCGTCGCCACGGGCCGCAACGGGGCGGAGTTCGTGGGCGAGCTCTGCCGGAGCTTCGGCATCGCCATGAAGTCCAACGCCGTGGACATTGGCGTCCGGGTGGAGATGAAGGACGCCATCTGGCGGGAGTTCTCCTCCCAGATCTACGAGCCCAAGATCCTGTACCGCACCAAGACCTTTGAGGACCGGACCCGGATGTTCTGCTTCAACCAGGGCGGCATCGTCTCGGCGGAGAACAACGACGGCGTCGTCACCGCCAACGGCCACAGCTTCGCGGACCCGGCGAAAAAGACCGAGAACTGCAACTTCGCCATTCTCTCCTCCATCCACTTCACCGAGCCCTTCAACAACCCCACGGAGTACGCCAAGTCCTTCTCCAAGATGGCCAACCTGATCGGCAGCGGCAACGTGCTGGTCCAGCGCTTCGGCGATCTGATCCGGGGCCGCCGCACCAACGACCACCGCCTGGGCCAGAACACCGTGATCCCCACCCTGAAGGCCACGGCGGGCGACCTGAGCCTGGCCCTGCCCCACCGGATCCTCACCAACATCATTGAGACCATCTATGCCCTGGATAAAGTCGCCCCCGGCACCGCCAACGACGACACCCTGCTCTACGGTCTGGAGTCCAAGTACTACTCCATCAAGCCGGACCACGACCGGGACTTCCGCATCTGCGAGGGCATCTACCTGATCGGCGACGGCTCCGGCATCTGCCGCGGCCTCAGCCAGTCCGGCGCCATGGGCCTCTACGTGGCGGACCGCATCACCGACGCCCTGTAGCGGCGCACAGTGTGCGCCACACCCCGCCCGTAGGGGCCGAACTCGAAGAGTCACGAAGTATGCCCACATCGGCCCTCACCCCGTCTGTAGGGGCCGATGCCCACATCGGCCCTCACCCCGTCTGTAGCGCCGGCAATCTGCCCGCCACACCCTGTAGCGCGGGCAATCTGCCCGCCCGTAGGGGGCGGCGTCCCCGACGCCCCGCCGGATCCCCACCGTACCCCGCCGTAGGGGCGATCATGGATCGCCCGGTCCGCCTGGGGCGGACAATTTGCCGCAGGCAAATCCAGTCCGGCCGCGACATTCGGAAACCATACGATAAACGGCAGACTGGCGGATCAGCTGCTGCCGCAGCCGATTGTTTGCTCCGCAAACCGGACGAGCAATGCTCGTCCCTACAGAAACAGCGATCAACGGCGTTCAACGGCGTTCATCAGTGCTCAACGGCGTTCAACGGCGTTCAACATCCACAACAAATACAAATACACCTACACATACAAATACACATACACATATAACCCCCTATACCCCCCTTTGGGAGGGGCGGGCGTTCAACGGGCCTGCTTCGCGCTCTGCCCGGCGTCCCCGCGCATCAACTGACACGGAGGTTTGTATCTATGGCTCTGATATTTCAATTCGGGCGGATCCTGGCGGTCTGCTTTCTGGCGGAGGGGCTGGCGGCCCTGCTGCCGCTGCCCATTCCGGCCAGCGTCTACGGGCTGCTGCTGATGCTGGCGGCCCTGGGGCTGAAGATCATCCGGCTGGACCAGGTGAAGCAGGCCTCCTCCTTCCTGGTGAATATTCTGCCCATTCTCTTTCTGGTGCCCGCCGTGGGGATCATGGCCCTCTGGGCGGAGCTGCGGGCCTTCCTGCTGCCCTGCCTGCTGGCGGCCCTGCCCGTAACGGTGCTGGTGATGGCCGTCTCCGGCCTGGTGACCCAGAAGGTCCAGGGCCTGGGCAAGAGGGGAGACGGGAAGCATGACTGAGTTTCTGCAAAGCAGCGCCGTCTGGGGCGTGCTGCTGACGGTGATCGGCTACGGCCTGGGCTTCCTCATCAACCGGAAAACCAAGCAGGCCTGGTGCAACCCCCTGCTGCTGGGGATCCTCTTCGTGATCCTGGTGCTCTCCCTGGCGAAGATTCCCTACGAGGACTTCAAGGCCAGCGCCGCCCCCCTGCAATATCTGCTGCTGCCCGCCACCGTCAGCCTGGCGGTGCCCCTCTACGAAAACCTCAGCCGGCTCAAGGGCCGCTTCGCCGCGGTGCTGGCGGGAATCCTGGCGGGGGTCGTCACCAGCGTGGGCAGCATCCTGCTGATGGCCTGGCTGCTGAGCATGAGCCGGGAGCAGGCCGCCACCCTGATCGCCAAGTCCGTCACCACCGCCATCGGCATCGACGTGACCCAGACCCTGGGCGGCATGGTGCCCCTGGCCAGCGCGGTGATCATCCTCACGGGCATCACCGGCAATCTCTGCGCCGTTTTCGTCTGCAAGCTCTTCCGCATCACCGACCCCGTGGCCCGGGGCGTGGGCATCGGCACCGCATCCCACGCCATCGGCACCGCCAAGGCCTTTGAGATCGGGGAGCTGGAGGGCGCCGTCAGCAGCCTCTCCGTGGCAGTGGCCGGCATCCTCACCGCGGTTTTGGCCCCCGTGGCGATGAACCTGGTATTCTGAGCAGGGCGCGGCAAATCGGGATTTGTCGGAGAAAATGAAACTATGAAAATATGAAATTATGAAACTATTTCGGTGTCCCTTCGGGACGATTTGATATTCATTTTCCATATCGGAGATATGGAAAATACCACAATATTTTCATTTTTTCATAGTTTCATATTTTCATGGATTTGCCGGGCACAGTAGATCCGTAGGGGCCGATGCCCACATCGGCCCTCCCTGCCGATCGGGCAAGGGCCGATG
>JAFWTG010000041.1 GCA_017519005.1 Oscillospiraceae bacterium
ACGCAAGTGAAATCGTATAAAGGGATAAGGCGGACACATTGCGATAAATCCTTTGTTTTCAAGCGTTTTGGAGGATTTTATTAAAGCCCTATGAGGGGCAGTAACCACTTATGAAATCGTGGTTTTCAAATTCGGATTTGTGTGTCTGTAGCGCGGGCAATCTGCCCGCAATTTCGGCACGCTGAAGCGGGTCGGGCGGGCAGATTGCCCGCGCTACATTCAAATCGACAAATCCCGATTTCACCGCTATCATACACCTTAGACGCCGAAAAGACAAGAACGTTCAAAAAAACACGCGCCGTTTTTGCGGCGCGTGAAGGAATATGGTCCCGTTGCCGGGTCTCTCTGTCTGGCAATAGTATTCGCGGAAACAGCTCAATTATACAAATTTTCGCGTTCCGAGCTCCCGGACGCCTCCGGCGGCACGGGCTCCGGCGCGGGCTCGGCCGGGGGAAGCTCTGCCTGCACCTCGTCCCGCAGAAGATCGAGGGCTGCGGCGGCCCAGCAGAGGGCCAGGCCCAGCAGAGGAAGCAGCTCCGCGATTCCGGTTCTGCTGCTCAGCAGGCAGTCCGGCAAGCTCATGCAGGTAAAGACGGCTGCGGCCAGACCGAAGAGCACGCCGCTGCGACGATGGCCGGCGCCCAGAGAAAAGCCGGCCAGCAGGGTGGCCTCCACCATGCAGCAGGTCCAGGCCAGCAGCATCGGCAGAACGTGGATGACCAGCGGGTCGTGGCTCCAATCGCGGAAGCGCAGAATCAGGGACGCGCCGGTGTAGAGGGCAATCAGCAGCCTGACCCAGACGAAGCGGGGCCCGCGTTCCGGGGCCAGGGCAAGCCAGCAGAGCAGCAGCCCGGAGACGACGCCCGCAAGCAGGACCGCCAGCTCGACGGCGCCGGCGTCCGGCTCAGACTTCAGCAGCGGCAGCAGGGAGCCCAGCAAAACCAGCGCTCCGCCGGCCAGACGAAGCGCAGAAAGGACCGGTCCGCCGGGAAAGCAGGCCTCTGTGCCGGGCAGACGGTTGAGCCGCAGACACAGAACCCACAGCCCGGCAAAGAGACAGGCCGCGGCCAGCACCGTCACGGTCAGCAGCTTGCTGTCACGGGGCAGCAGGCCGCTGTCGTCGATGGCGCTCTTCCAGGTGACGACGCGCAGCGCGACCAGCAGCAGCGCGGCCAGGGGCGCGGCCATCCGCAGAAGCTTGGCGTATTTCTGATGTTCCATTCCGGCACCTCCGGGGCGCGGAGCTCCGCGCCTGATTCTTGTTTCTTTATATTATAACACCGGCTGCCCGCCCTTGTCAATTTTCATTTTTGGGCTCTGCGTTCCGCAGGGCAGGCAGAAACAGCAGCTTTCCGTCGGAGCGCAGCAGCCCGGCAGCCTCTGCCAGCGCGGCGTTTTCCAGCAGCCGGAAGCTTCCCAGCTCCGTGCTGCCCCGCCAGATGCCGTAGACGCCCGGGGGAATCGGACCAAGCTGGGCGTCGCCGTCCCGGTCCGGCGCAATCTGCTCCAGGGGATTCCCCGACCGGTCGCAGAGGAAGAGCCGTTCTTCCGGGAGCGGCGCCTCCACCCGCAGGGCCACGCGGAAACGGGCCCGATCCGTCGGCTGCGCCATCACCGGTACCGCGTCCCCGCCCTCCTCCTCAAAATCGCCGGCCTGTCCGCCCGGAGGACCGGCTTCTTGCCGTGAGGACGCCGCCGGGACTGTGGCGATCACAGCCGCCGCATCCTCAGGCGGCCTGGGCGGAGCGCTCCCTGCCGCGGCGAAGGCGCTCAGAGCCAGGACCCCGATCAGCGCCCCCGCCCAGGCCAGCCGGATCGAATCGCTTTTCATTCTTCGTCTCCTTTCCCGTTGATGACAACAGTATAGCGCGGCGGAGGGACGGATGCTGTCGATGTGTGGCCCCAAAAGAGAATAATTCGGAGTCGTCAAAATGGCGGCTCAGCGCCGGATTCAAAGGCTTGACAGACAATCCGGAAACGAGTATAATATACAGAACGAATTTTCCGGACGATAACAAGCCTGTACGAACGGAGCAAAGCTATGAAAAAAACCTTAAAAACTGTGATTCCGATCCTGCTGGTGCTGGTTTTGCTGGCGGTCGGCTATTGGTTCTTCTTCCGGGCGCGGGCGGACGTCACCGCGGGACTGCTGCTGGATCTGGCGGAATCCCAGGCCGAATCCGGCCACTATTCCATGGCGATCCGCTGCTACCGCTGGGCCAACAGCCTGAACCCCCAGGACGCTGAAATCGCCCTCCGTCTGGCGGAGGTCTACCGACAGAGCGGCAACTATTCCAAGACGGAGAGCACCCTGGTCCACGCGATCTACGACGCGCCCTCCGACGTCCGACTCTACGAGGCCCTCTCCCGGGTGTTCGTGGATCAGGACAAGCTGCTGGACGCCCAGCAGCTGCTGGACGAGGTCTCCAACCCGGAGGCCAGGGCGGCGCTGGAGGCGAAGCGTCCCGCCGCGCCTACGGTGAACCCGGAGGCCGGCAGCTACAGCGACTATATCACCGTAGAGCTGGGCGGAATCGAAGAGGGGACCGTTTGCTGCGCTACCCTGGACGGCAGCTATCCCTCCCTGACCGGCGACGTCTATGAAGGGGCTTTCAGCCTGCCCGCCGGCGACACCACCGTCCGCGCCGTGATCGTCGGGGAGAACGGGCTGGTCAGCCCGGCACTCTACGCGGAATACAGGGTGGCCGGTGTGGTGGAGGACGTGGAGTTCCACGACGAGGCGCTGCTGGCCGCCACACAGGAGCTGCTGCACCGGAGCGGCCGGACCCTGCGGACCGACGAGCTCTGGGGGATCGAGAGCTTTACACTGCCGGAGGGCCTGACCGACACCACCGACCTGCAGCACTACACCGGAATGAATAAGCTGGTGGGCGCCGGCCTGGGCGAGTTGGACTACGGCTTTTTGAGCGCCATGCCGGAGCTGCGCTATCTGGAGCTGGAGAACTGCGTCGTCAGCATGGAGAATCTGCAGCAGATCGCCGCCTGTGAGCAGCTGGAGGTTCTGATTCTGGCAGACTGCGGCATTTCAAACGTGGAGCCCCTGCGGCGGCTGAGCAGCCTGCGGATCCTGGACCTCTCCGACAACTCCGTCAGCTCGATCTCCGCCCTGACGGCCCTCCGGGCGCTGGACGAGCTCTATCTGGGCCATAACGCCCTGACCTCGCTGCCCATCCTGCGGGGCATGGATACCCTGCGGATTCTGGACCTCTCCTATAACGCGCTGGACTACGTGGGCGGCATCTCCGCCTGCCCCGCCATCGAGCGGCTGAACCTTTCCCACAACCGGCTGAAGACCGTCACCTCCCTGAGCGCCCTTACCAACCTGGTCTGGCTCAACGCCTCCAACAACGCCGTGTCCGACTCCGCGCCGCTGGCGCCCTGCACGAAGCTGGAGAGTCTGCTCATGTCCAACAATAAGCTGACAGACGTGGACTTCCTGCAGGGCTGTCCCAATATCCGGGAGGTCAATATCGACTACAACGACGTGACGAGCGTTCCGGCCTTCCAGCTGGAATGCCCCCTGGAGAGCTTCAGCGCGGCCCACAATTTTCTGGAGAATCTGAGCGGCCTCGGCGGGCTGAAATCCCTGGCCTACGTAAACGCGGACTACAACAACATCCGCGACATCAACATTCTCACGACCTGTCCTGCCCTGACCCAGGTGAACGTCTACGGCACCTATATCCGCTCCGGCGGTCCGCTGGCGGAGAACGGCGTCGTCGTCAACTTCACGCCCGGCTTCTGACGAAGCATCATCCCCGCGTAGGGTATGCGCCCTTGCGCGTGCGCACGGAGGAACCTCCCATGGAAGTAAACGACTGGCATCCCGGCGGGAAGGAGAGCTTTACCACGCCGGGCGGACGTTTCCGGCCCCCCGCCGACGGCAGCGGCAAAAGCTATTCCTTTGAGCGGCCCGGCGCAGCGCGGCGGACGGAGCCTGTGCGACCCGCGCCCCGGGAGCCGGAGCCGGAGCGCCGGACGGCCCCCGCCTCGCCGTTTCTGCCCACCCCGCCCCGGACCGTCCGGCCCGCGGCGGCGTCTCAGGGAAGCGGGGCGTCGTCCGCAGCTCCCGAGCCGGACGGCAGCGCGGTCCGGGTCCTGGGCCCCGCTCCCGGCGGCGCGCCGGTCTATACGATCCAGCTTCCCGGCGCCGCCCCCCGGCAGGCGGCGAAGCGCCGCGGCTCCCTCTGGTGGGTCCCGGTGCTGCTGCTGACAGCCCTGCTGCTGGGCCTGCTGCTGGGCGTGCTGCTCTATTCCGTGATGCGGTCCTCCGCCGCGGCCGCCAGGCCCACGGAGCCCGCGGCTGGCGGACTGACGGAGCAGCAGATCTACCGGGAGAACCTGCCGTCGGTGGTCACCGTCACCGCCGTCAAGGCCACTTCCGGCGGAACGGGCAGCGTGGGCTCCGGCTTCATCATCAGCGCGGACGGCTACGTGCTCACCAGCGGCCACGTGGCGGCAGAGGCAGAAAGCCTGCTGGTCACCCTCAGCAGCGGGCAGCGCTATCTGGCCCGTCTGGTGGCCCTGGAGCGGGAGCACAGCGACCTGGCCCTGCTGAAAATCCCGGCCGGCGGCCTGAAGACCGTCACAATCGGGAATTCCGACGCCCTGGAGGTGGGCGAGCGCATCTGCACCATCGGCAATCCCACGGGAAATCTGGAATTCTCCCTGAGCACCGGCGTCGTCAGTGCGACGGCGCGGGAAATCCAGGCCGGGACCGCGGCGCTGAGCATGTTCCAGACCAACGCCGCCTTCAACAAGGGCAACTCGGGCGGCCCCGTCTTCGACGGCTCCGGCCGGGTGGTGGGCGTGGCCACCGCCAAGCTTTCCTCCTCCGGCACGGAGACCCTGGAGGGCCTGGGCTTCGCTCTTCCCATCAACGAGGTGATGGAGCTGGCCGAGCCCTGGATGCGCGCGGACCGCGCGCCGCAATGAATACAGCGCCTTTTCCGCAGGGAAGAGGCGCTGTTTTTATCGAAATGAGAACAAATATGGTTGACGGGCTTGCGAAACGGGAAAAACTATGCTACAATCATAAACTGTAAATCTGTAATATGGCAGAATTGCATTCTTTTGCGGAACAGGAGCAGACAAATGACTGGATTTCAAAGCTGGTTTCACGCGATTGACACGAGCAGGATCATCGAATGGCTGATGTTCGCCGCGGCGGCGCTGCTGGCGATTTCGGTCCATGAGAGCAGTCACGCCCTGTCCGCCTTCTGGCTGGGGGACGACACCGCCAAGCGCATGGGCCGCATCAGCCTGAACCCCCTGCGGCATCTGGACGTGGTGGGCTTCATCATGATGGTGGTGGCCCACTTCGGCTGGGCCAAGCCCGTGCCCATCAACCCTTACCGGATGACGAAGATCAACAACCCCAAGCTGGGCATGGCCCTCACCGCCGCGGCGGGACCCCTCTCCAACCTGCTGCTGGCCCTCCTGTTCGGAATCGGCTTTTATATTTCCCTCTACGCCGGGGGCGAGGCGCTGTGGGTGAAATGGCTCGGCTATCAGGACCCCTCGGGCTGGCACTACTATCTGACGCTGTTCCTCTCCCGATGCCTGACCCTCAACGCCGGTCTGGCGGTCTTCAATCTGATTCCCATCTCCCCGCTGGACGGGTCCAAAATTCTGGCCATCGTCCTGCCCCAGAGGACCTACGTCCAGCTGATGCGCTACGAGCGCTACGGCTTTGCCATCCTGGCGCTGCTGCTCTTCACC
This sequence comes from Oscillospiraceae bacterium, assembly GCA_017519005.1. Lineage (GTDB taxonomy): Bacteria > Bacillota > Clostridia > Oscillospirales > Oscillospiraceae > JAFRPC01. The sequence continues at coordinate 5,743 of JAFWTG010000041.1, forward strand.
GGCCTGCTGGACGGCCCCCTGAACACGCTGGTGAGCGGGCTGCTCAAGGGCGTCGCCGCCGTGGCCCAGCCCATCGCCCGGGCGGTCACCGGAATATAAAACGAAGAACGAAAGACGAAAAACGAAGAACGAATGGACGAACCGAAATACCACCTCACAGGCGTGGTGAAGGCCCGGGACGAGACCTCCGAGGACTTCGACGGCCCCCTGGACCTGATCCTGCTGTTGCTGAGCAAGAATAAAATCGAAATCCAGGACGTGTCCATCACCGCCATCCTGGAGCAGTATCTGGCCTGGATGGAAGAGATGAAGCGGATGGACATGGAGATCGCCAGCGAGTTCATCGCCATGGCCTCCCACCTGATGCTCATCAAAACCAAGATGCTGCTCTCCGCCGCCGAGCAGGCGGAGGCGATGTCGGAGATGGAGCTGCTGATCCAGTCCCTCCAGGAGCGCCAGCGCCAGGAGGCCTTCGACCGGATCAAGACCGCCGCCGCCTTCCTGGAGCAGCGGAACGAACTGGGCCTGGGCCTCTTTACCAAGGAGCCGGAGCCCTTTGAGCGGGACAGGACCTACCGCTACCGCCACGAGCCCGCCGACCTGCTGCGGGCTTTCGAGACCATGAGCGAGCGGAACAAAAAGCTCCTGCCCCCGCCCCGGGCCAGCTTCGAGGGCATCGTGGGCCGGGAGCCCTATCCCGTCACCAAAAAGACCGGCGAGCTGCTGAAGAAGCTGCTGCTGCGGGGCGTCAGCGCCCTGCGCCGCCTGTTCGCGGGCAGCCGGAGCCGGTCCGAGATCGTGGCGACCTTTCTGGCCGTGTTAGAGCTGTGCAAATCCAACGCCGTGGAGCTGGGCGAGGAGGGCGGCGAGACCACCGTCCGCCTGCTGAAGGTTCCGGAAAAGGAAAACCCGTAGGGGACGGGTTCTCCGTCTCGCTGCACCCTGCAGGAAAGGAGTGAGTCCATGGACCATAAGGAGCTGGCCCGCATCTGCGAGGCCATCCTCTTTGCCGCCGGGGAACCGGTGGAGACCGAGCGGCTGAGCTTCGCCGCCGAGACCGACCCCGACGAGGTCCGGGCCGTCATGAAGGAGCTCATGGACCTCTACGCCTACGAGCGCCGGGGCATCCGCATTCTCCGGCTGGAGGACAGCTGGCAGATGTGCTCCCGGAACGACCTGGCTCCCTGGGTCACCAAGGCCCTGGAGACCCGCAAGCCGCCCAAGCTCTCGGCTTCCCAGCTGGAAACCCTGACGATTATCGCCTACTACCAGCCCGCCACCAAGGCCTTCGTGGAGAAGCTCCGGGGCGTGGACAGCAGCTATTCCGTCTCCGCCCTGCTGACCAAGAAGCTGATCGAGGAGTGCGGCCGCCTGGAGGCTCCGGGCCGCCCCATCCTCTATCGCACCACCCCGGACTTCCTCCGTACCTTCGGCCTGGAGTCCCTGGAGGAGCTGCCCGAAATGGAGAAGGTGAACTTTGCCGCTTCCCCTGACGAGGCAGCGGAGGGAACGGGGAACAGGGAACAGGCAACAGGGGACGGGGAGACGGATTCTTCGGCTCCGCTGCGCTCCGCTCAGAATGACAGCGTAGGGAGCGATGCCCACATCGCTCCTGTCATTGCCGCAGGCAATGACGCCGCCGGTACGGCAGCGGAGGCATCTGGGGATGCCTCCCTATGGAAGCGCGCACCGGGAGAGGGGGCCAAAGCATGAAGGTACTGCTCATTATCCTCAGCGTCCTCTTTCTGATCGGCTGCATTCCGGTGGGCGTGCGCTTCCGATACCATGAGGAGATCGAGCTGAAGCTGCTCGTCCTCTTCTTCAAGATCGGCATTCTGCCAAAGAAGCCCCTGCCTCGCAAAAAGCGGGAGAAGGCCGAGGCGAAAAAGGCCGCCAAGGACGCCAAAAAGGCGGAGAAAAAGGAGAAAAAGAAGAAGCAGAAGCAGGCCGAGAGCCTGATCGCAAAACCGCCCGAGCCCCCCAAGCCCAAGAAGCCCCTGCGTGACAAGATTTCCGAGTTGATCCCCTGGGCGAAGCTGGCCGTCCGCTTCGTGGGCGAGTTCTTCCACAAAAAGCTGACGGTGAAGCGCCTGCGGATTCGGGCCGCGCTGGCGGGAGGCGACCCTGCCAAGACCGCTCAAAGCGTGGGCAAGGCTTGGGAGACCATCGGCGTCGCCCTGCCGATCCTGGAGCGGGGCTTCCGCATCAAGGAGCGTCGGATCGCGGTGTACCCCGACTTTAACGCCTCCAAGACCGATCTGGAGGCGGAGCTGGAGCTTCGGCTCCGGGTGGGCGGCGTGGTGCTGCTGCTGTTGAAATTCGCGGGCAAGGCCGTCGCCCTGCTCCTGCGGCAAAAGAGAGAAAAGAAGGCAAAGCGCAAAGAAAACGCGGAACAAACGGCAAACGAAGCTGAAAACGATATTGAAAAGGTGGGTTAATCAATGAATACGAACATTTCCGAAATGCTGACCTCCGCCATGGAGAAAATGCAGAAGATGGTGGACGTGAACACCATCATCGGCCAGCCTGTGCATCTGGGCGACGGCGTGACCATCATTCCCATCACCAAGGTCCACATCGGGATGGGCGGCGGCGGCACCGACTTTGCCACCAAGAGTGCGCTCAACGCCAAGAAGGACCCCTTCGGCGGCGGCCTGGGCGCCGGCGTCAGCATTGACCCCGTGGCATTTCTGATCTTTAAGGGCGACACCGTGCGGATGATGCCCGTGGCGGAGCCCGCCTCCACCACCGTGGATCGCATCGTGGAGCAGGCCCCGGACCTGATCGACAAGCTGGCCGACTTTCTGGACACTCGGAAGACCAAGGAAGAGGCGTAAGGGCGCCGCCGCTTCCGGCCCGGAGCAAAGTAATAAGGAATAAGTTCCGATTGTTTTTTCTTATTACTTATTACCTGTTACCTGTTGCCGGGACGCCCCGCACCTAAAAAACGCATATTTCGTCACGGTTCGGGCAAACTGTCCGCGGGTGATGAAACGTGAAACGTACGATATCCGTGCTGACGGCGATTCTGCTGGCCGTCGGCTGTCTCGGCCTGCCCGCTTCCGGGGCGGTAAGCCCGGCCTGCTCCGCCGGCCGGGGCGTCCTGATGGACGCCGACACCGGGGCGCTGCTCTGGTCCCGGCACCCGGATACCCCCGGGTTGATTGCCTCCACCACGAAGATTATGACCGGCTGGCTGGCCTGCGAGGCCGGCGAGCTGGACCGCGCCGTGCGGGTTCCGGCCGAGGCAGTGGGCCTGGAGGGCTCTTCCCTCTATTTAAAGGAAGGGGAGGTCCTGACCCGACAGGAGCTGCTCTACGGGGCCATGCTCCAGTCCGGCAACGACGCCGCCCTGGCTCTGGCCATCGACACGGCGGGCAGCGAGGCGGCCTTCGTGGAAAGCATGAACGAGAAAGCCCGGAGCCTCGGCCTGCAAAACACCCATTTCGCCAACCCTCACGGCCTGGACAGCGAGGGCAATTACGGCTCCGCCCGGGACCTGGCCCTGCTGAGCGCGGCGGCCCTGCGGAACGGGGATTTCCGCCGCGCCGTCTCCACCCGCTCCGCGGTGGCGGCGGGGGACCGGGTGCTGGTCAACCACAACAAGCTGCTCTGGCACTGCGAGGGCTGCATCGGGGTCAAGACCGGCTACACCCGGGCCGCTGGCCGGCTGCTGGTCAGCGCGGCGCAGCGGCAGGGGAGGACCCTGATCTGCGTCACGGTGAACGACCCCGCGGACTGGAGGGACCACCAGGCCCTGCTGGACTGGGGCTTCGCGCAGTACGAGCGTCGGGCAGTCTCGGAAAAGGGCAAGCCGCTGACGCGCGCGCCAGACGGTACGCCGCTGATCGCCCGGGCGGACCTGACGCTGAGCCTTGCCTCCGGCGAGGAGCCGCGGCTGGTTTTCGTGCCGGGCTTCGCCTCCGGGCTGCTCTCCGGCGCCGAGGCGGGAACCGTTCGGGTCTTCCTGAACGGAAAGGCTGTCGCGGAAATCCCGGTCGCCTGGGGAGCAGGCTGATTGTCAATCGCCGATCATCGGACAGAAACGTGCTCCGCAGATCGGGATTTGTCGATTAGGCAATAGGGATCAGGCAATAGGCAATAGGAGTGCGAAGGATGCGTCGCAGCTCCGTCGTTCTCCTATTGCCTATTCAACTATTGCCTATTGCCTCAACCCGACAAATCCCAATTTGACCGATCACACGAACAGTTGCGTAGGGCGGCCAGACCTCTGGCCGCCGCGATAACCACCAGCGTGTCAGCGGCGGCCTGGGGTCAGGCCGCCCTACGGCGAGAGCCCGACAAATCCGAATCTGTGAAACACCGATCATCCATGAACGAACGTTTACAAAAGATAATCGCCGCCGCCGGGCTCTGCTCCCGGCGCAGGGCGGAGGAATGGATCGCACAGGGCAAGGTCACCGTGAACGGAGGCCTTGCCCGGCTTGGCGATACGGCGGACCCGGCGCTGGACGAGATTCTGGTGGAGGGCAAGCCCCTGCCGGCGGCGCCGGCAAAAAACACCACGATTCTGCTCTATAAGCCCCGGGGCTGCGTGACCACCCTCTCCGACGAGAAGGGCCGGCCCACCGTGGCGGAGCTGCTGCCCCAGGAGCTGGGTCGGCTCTATCCCGTGGGCAGGCTGGATCAGTTCTCCGAAGGCTTGCTGCTGATGACCAACGACGGAGCCCTTGCCAATCGCCTGACCCACCCCGCCGGGGAGGTACGCAAGACATACCGCCTCTGGGTCTCCGGCTGGCATGGGGGAGCCCTGGCCCTGTTGCGGAGGCCCATCGAGCTGGACGGCCGCCGCATCGCCCCGCCGCAGGTGCGGCTGCTGTGGGCAAAGGACGGCGGCGGAATGCAAAATGCAAAATGTAAAATGCAAAATGAGGCGCCCGTAGGGTACGATCATGCCCGCGAAGCGGGACGATCGTACCGCTCCGCCACAGGCGGAGAACAGAACACCGCCGCCCTGGAAATCACGATCCACGAAGGACGAAACCGCCAGATCCGCCGCATGGCCGAGGCCGCCGGCCTCACGGTCACAAGATTGAAGCGCGTCGCGGAAGGCCCCCTGACCCTGGGCGAGCTGAAGCCGGGAGAGTGGAGACTGCTGACCGAGGCGGAGCTTCAGAAGTTAATCAATGAAATAATGAAAATATGAAACTATGAAAATATTGAGGTGTCGCTTCGCGACGAATTTGAACTCATTTTTCATATCGCAGATATGAAAAATACCATAATAGTTTCATAATTTCATAATTTCATAGTTTCATAGTTTCATTCAAGGCACGGAAGGGGGTCGAACAGCGTGGAACATTACGATGTAATCGTGATCGGCGGCGGCGCCGCCGGAATGTTCGCCGCCATCCAGGCGGGCTACGCCGGGGCGAAGGTCCTCCTGCTGGAGCCCAACGAGCGCCTGGGGAAGAAGCTGTACATCACCGGCAAGGGGCGCTGCAATCTGACCAACGCCTGCTCCTGGCAGGAGGTTCTGAAAAACGTCCCCCGGAATCCCCGCTTTCTCTACTCCGCCCTCTCGGGCTTCACGCCGGAGGACGCCGTGACTTTTTTTGAATCTCACGGCTGTGAGACCAAGGTGGAACGGGGCAGCCGGGTCTTCCCGGTGTCAGACAAGTCCGCCTCCGTGGTGGACGCCCTGAAAACCGCCCTGGGTTACGCCGGGGTGGAGCTCCGTCGGGCAAGGGCGAAGGAGATTTTGACGTCTGCCGCGGACGGGAGGAACCCCTCCACCGGCCTTGAGGCCGGTCCCCCTCCCATGCAAGCAGGGGAGGTTTTGGCCGCCCCTGCGGGCAGGCGCGTGACCGGTGTCCGCACGGACCGGGGAGAATTCTTTGCCCCCGCCGTGATTCTGGCGACGGGGGGCAAGTCCTACCCCGCCACCGGCTCCACCGGCGACGGCTACCGGATGTCGAAGGCCCTGGGCCACAGCATCGTGCCCCCGGTGGGCTCCCTGGTTCCCCTGGTGGAGGACGGAGACTGCTGCGCCAAAATGCAGGGCCTGGCCCTTCGCAACGTCAACGTGCGGCTGTACGAGGCCGTAGGGGGCGGCGTCCTCCGAAGCAAAGCGAGTCCTTTAGGAGACGCCCCGAACCCTCCGAAACCGGATACGTCCGGGCTGTCGGGGATGCCGGCCCCTACGATTCCTTTCGGCAAACCCGTGTTTGAGGAATTCGGCGAGCTGCTCTTCACCCACTTCGGCCTCTCGGGGCCGGTGATCCTCTCGGCCTCGGCCCACATGGAGCAGGGAAAGCGGTATATTGTCTCCATCGACCTCAAGCCCGCCCTGGATGAGGCCACCCTGGACGCCCGGATCCTCCGGGATTTCTCGGAGAGCAAGAATCGGGCCTTTGAGAACGCCCTTTCGGGCCTCTACCCCAAGACCATGATCCCCGTCATGGTGGAGCGCTCCGGCATCCCCGGCGACACCAAGGTGAACGCCGTCACCCGGGAGCAGCGGCGGGCGCTTCTGGAGCTGACCAAGCACTTTACCGTGAAAATCGACCGCCGCCGCCCCGTGGAGGAGGCCATCGTCACCTCCGGCGGCGTCAGCACCAAGGAGATCGACCCGAAAACCATGGAGAGCAAGCTGGTCCCCGGCCTCTATTTCGCCGGAGAACTCATTGACGTGGACGCCTACACCGGCGGCTTCAACCTGCAAATCGCCTGGAGCACGGGTTACGCCGCCGCGCAGGCGGCGGCGCAAACAGCCCTGTAGGGGCGGCCACTGGCCGCCCTGGCCCCGCCGTAGGGGTGGTCATCGGCCGCCCTATCCCCCCGTAGGGGCGATCATTGATCGCCCGCCGACGAGCACCCATGTCGTAGGGGCGGCCACTGGCCGCCCGCCCGAGGCAACGACCTGCCAATGCTGTCATTGCGAGGCCAATCCGCAGACTGGCCGTGGCAATCTGTTTCTTCCTCTGTTTCATTCATTCAATGTCATTGTTGAAAGGAAGAACAATATGGAAGCTCGTGTATTATATGAGGCGTCTGTTTCCGTCAATCCGATGTTGTTCCTGTTTCTTCCCATGACTGCGGTTGGGATTTTCCTGACGATCCGGAATATCCAAACCGCAAGGGAGACGGGCGGCTTTGAAGAGAAGCGCAGGGCGGTGATTTTTGGGCTTGTTTCGGGTGCCTTTTTGCTGAGTTCCGTGTTCATGATGGTGCACACAATCAGAATGAACGACGCCGTGGTCGGCGCCTATCGGCGCGGGGAATACCGGACCGTGGAGGGCTATGTAGAGCAATTTCATCCGATGCCGCGGACAGGGCATGATTCCGAGCACTTTTTCATCGACGGAGTTTGGTTTCAGTACAGTGATTACAGTCTGCAGGCAGGCTATCACAACGCTGCCTCCCTCGGCGGCGTTATCACCGGCGACGGCCAGCATCTGAAAATCGGGTACACAGAATATGGCAATTACGGCAACGTGATCGTGTATATTGAAGAGCTGCCTTAATTCAACGGCGGACAAGCACGGCTTGTCCCTACATAATGGATAATTCTTACTTCTCACTTCTTAATTCTCAATTTTTTCACAGGAGGTTGTACATATGGACAACTACATTTCCGTCGCCATCGACGGGCCCGCCGGGGCGGGGAAGAGCACCATCGCCAGGCGAGTGGCTCAGGAGCTGGGCTTTCTCTACGTGGACACCGGGGCAATCTACCGCACCGTGGGCTATCACATGAGTCTCATGGGCATCGGGCCCAAGGACAAGGACGGCATCGAGCGCTGCATCGACGACGTGAACATCCAAATCGAGTACCAGGCTGACGGGGTCCAGCACATGATCCTCAACGGTCAGGACGTGACCGACCTGATTCGCACCCCGGAGATGTCCATGATGGCCTCCGGCGTCTCGGCCCAGCCCTGCGTCCGGGCCTATCTGCTGGACATGCAGCGGGAGTTGGCCCGGACCCACAACGTGGTCATGGACGGCCGGGACATCGGCACCGTGGTCCTGCCCCACGCCCAGGTGAAGGTCTATCTCACCGCCTCCGCCGAGATCCGGGCGGAGCGCCGCTATAAGGAGCTGATCGCCAAGGGCGAGCAGGTCCGCTACGAGGACGTCTATCTGGACGTGGTCAAGCGGGACGAGCAGGACATGAACCGGAAGATCGCCCCCCTCAAGTGCGCCGACGATGCGGAGGTCCTGGACGCCTCTTACCTGACCATCGACCAGGTGGTGGCCGAGATGAAGGCCATCATCCGAAAGAAGGCGGGCATATGAACCAGGGAACAGGGAACAGGGAACAGGGAACAGGGGACCGGAGGACGGATTCTTCGGCTCCGCTGCGCTCCGCTCAGAATGACGGCCCTCGCTCCGATCCGGCGAAACACCCGGAGAAACAGAAAACCGAGCCGGGACGGGGCTTTGGGGCGAAGTATATCTATCCGATCCTGTGGTGGATTCTGCGAATCTTTCTGCCCCTCTATCACTGGCCGACCTTCATAGGCCGGGAGAAGCTGCCCGAGGGGCCCTGCGTGATCTGCGGCAATCACTCCGGCTTCGCGGACCCGCTCTGGGTCTTCCTGCTGATGAAGACACGCTTCCCGCCCTGGACCATGGCCCGCAAAAGCCTCTTCGAGAAGCCGGTCTTCGGCCGCTTCCTGCTGTCCATGCGCGCCTTCCCGGTGGACCGGGACAACGTGGATCTGGCTGCGGTGAAGAAATCCCTCTCCGTGCTGAAAAACGGGGAGAAGCTGCTGATTTTCCCCGAGGGGACCCGGGTGAAGAAGGGCAAGAAGTCCGAGCCCAAGTCCGGCGCGGTTCTGCTGGCCCAGCGGGCTGGCGTGCCGCTGGTGCCGGTCTACGTCACCCACGGCCGCAAGCCCTTCCAGCCCATCAAGGTCGTCATGGGCGAGGCCTACACACCCAATTACAGCTCCCGCCGCCCAGACGCCGCGGAGCTGGAGACTCTGACGGCGGAGCTGATGGAAAAGGTCTACGCCCTGGGGAAGTAAGAGTTAAGATTTCAGCTTGCGCTGAAAGTTAAGATTGCCCTTCGGGCAAGTTATGATTTGCCTGCGGCAAAGTTATGATTGCCCTGCGGGCAAGTTGAGGTATGCCTTCGCATGATTTGAAATCATTTTTCAGATTGAAAATCTGAAAAATTCCGAAACGCGCGAAGCGCTCATAACTTCCGCACAGCGGAATCATAACTTTTGCGAAGCAAAATTATCACTTGCGAAGCAATCATAACTTCGCAAAACTGGAGGCTGTCGAATGAAAGTAACCGTTGCCGATCCTGCAGGCTTCTGCTTCGGCGTCCGCCGGGCGGTGGAGCTGGTCGAGCAGACCGCCGCCGGGGGGAAGCCCGTCGTCACGCTGGGGCCCATCGTCCACAACCGGCACGTGGTGGAGCGTTTCAACGCGCTGGGGGTCCGGGAGGCCGCCGAGGTGGCTGAAATCCCTGACGGCGCCACGGTCATCATCCGGGCCCACGGGGTGGGCCGGGCGGTCTACGAGGCCCTGGAGGCCCGGGGACTGACGGTGGTGGACGCCACCTGTCCCTTCGTGGACCGCATCCACAAGCTGGTCCGCCGGGCGGAGGCGGAGGGCCGCAAGCCCGTAATCTACGGAACGCGGACCCATCCCGAGGTGATCGGAATCTCCGGCTGGTGCGCCGATCCGCTGGTGGTGGAGAGCCCCGAGGAGTTCGAGCAGTGGCTGTCGGAGGAGCCGGAGCGGGGAAAGCTGCCCCTGGCCCTGGTGGCACAGACCACGTCCAACCAAAAAATTTGGAAAAAATTTGAGGAAATCGTAAATTTCCACTGTACAAATTGCAAAAAATTTGATACAATATGTGAAGCGACTGAAAATCGGCAGACTGCCGCCGCGCTTCTGGCGGCCCAAAGCGACGCCATGATTGTGGTGGGCGACCGCACCAGCTCCAATACCCGGCAGCTGGCCGCCATCTGTGCGGCCCACTGCGGTCGGGTCTTCGCGGTGGACAATGCCGCCGAGCTGGCGGACTGCAATTTTTCAGGTATTCATACCATCGGTATCACGGCAGGGGCATCGACGCCTGCGTGGATAATAAAGGAGGTCAATCAAACCATGGATGAAATCAAAACAGTAGAAAATGCTGCAACGGAGGAGAGCTTCGAGGCGCTGCTTGACGCCAGTATCAAGACGCTGAATACGGGAGATACGGTCACAGGCACAGTCGTCGCCATCGGCACCACCGAAGTCCAGGTTGATCTTGGGACCAAGCACGCCGGTTATATCCCCTGTGATGAAGTCAGCGCAGATCCCAACGTCAAGCCTGAGGACGTGCTCCACGTCGGCGACGAGATCAAGGTCTTCGTCGTTCGCGTCAACGATCAGGAAGGCACCGTGCAGCTGAGCCGCAAGAAGCTGGACGGCATGCGCGTCTGGGACGAGCTGCAGGAAGCTGCCGACAATAAGACTCCCGTCGAGGCCAAGATCACCGAGACCAACAAGGGCGGTCTGGTGGCCAACGTCAAGGGCGTCCGGGTGTTCATCCCCGCTTCCGCCTCCGGCGTGGCCCGCGGCGGCAACCTGGAAGAGCTGAAGGGCGAGACCGTCAAGATCCGCATCACCGAGGTCAACCGCGAGCGCCGCGGCGGCCGCGTGGTGGGCTCCATCCGCGCCGTGGCCAACGAGATGCGCAAGGCGGCCCAGGAGAAGATCTGGTCCGAGATCGAGGTCGGCAAGAAGTACACCGGCACCGTCAAGTCCCTGACTTCCTACGGCGCTTTCGTGGACATCGGCGGCGTGGACGGCATGGTTCACGTTTCCGAGCTCAGCTGGCGGCGGATCAAGAACCCCGCCGAGGTGGTCAAGGTCGGCGACGTCATCGACGTCTACGTCATCGCCCTGGATCCCGAGAAGCGCAAGATTTCCCTGGGCTACAAGACCGCGGAGATGAACCCCTGGAACCAGTTCACCGCCAAGTACAGCGTGGGCGACGTGGCCAAGGTCAAGATCGTCAAGATGATGACCTTCGGCGCCTTCGCCGAGATCGTCCCCGGCGTGGACGGCCTGATCCACATCTCCCAGATCGCGGACCGCCGCATCGGCAAGCCCGAGGACGTGCTGACCGTCGGCCAGGAAGTGGACGCCAAGATCATCGACATCGACGCCGAGAACAAGCGCATCTCCCTCTCCATCCGGGCCCTGCTGGAGCCCACCGTGGAGGAGCAGGCCAAGGCTCTGGCCGAAGAGGCCGACGCCGAGTAAGCGAAGCAATCGCTGTTCCCCATGCAAGGCCTCCGCTTTGCATGGGGAAGCTTTTTCAATTGAGAGTTGAGAAGTGTATCAGACGGATTTCAATTCTCAACGCTCAATTCTCAATTCCGAAGAAAGGAGCCGCTCCGTGAAAAAGACGATTTGCCTGATATTGGCGCTGATCCTCCTGACGGCGAGCCTCTCCGCCTGCGGCGGAGACGAGGTCGGCGAGCCCCTCTTTGCCCAGCGGGGCGACGCGGCCCGGGAGCCCCTGGGCGAGCTGCGGCCCGCCGAGGACGCGGAAGCCATTCTGGAGGCCCTTTCCGCCGCGGGGCAGACCCACGGCGGGGACCTGGACGATGACGACCCGGAGGGACCCGGAACGGGAATCCTGCTGGAGCGCAGCGTAATCCCGGCGGGGGACCCCGTGGTCACCGACGGCAGCTATATCTATATGTCCGACCGCTACGGCCTGATTATCCTCTCCGCCGCCGGCGACCGGAGCGAGATCCTCTCCTACACCCGCGTGGAGCGGGAGAACAGCCTGGGCCGAGCGTCTCTTCCTGGACCGGGACCGGGTGGCCGTGGTCTACACGGCGGAGGACGCGAGCCGGGAGGACGCGCTCTGGAACGACGAGGCCGCAGTCCACGTGGTTCTGCTGGACGTGAGCAACAAGCGCGCGCCCAAGAAGCTGACGGAGACCGTCGTGGAGGGAAGCTGGGTGGATGCCCGGATGATCGGCGGCAAGCTCTGCCTGGTGACCCAGCGGAGCTACCTCTCCCTGCCTGAGCAGAAGGAGGCCGAGCGCCTGCTGCCCCGGCTCTGGGAGGACGGCAAGGAGCTGGCCCTGCGGGCCGACGAGCTCTATCTCAGCCCCGCGCCGGAAAAGGCGGCGGTCACGCTGGCCGCAGCCATTCGTCTGACGGACGGCAGGGTGGCGGACGCCCTGGCCTTCACCGGCGGCGTCGAGGCCGTCTGCGGGGAGGGAGACTGCATCTACCTGAGCCGGACACTCTGGGACGAGACCGCCTCCGAGCCCTATCGGGAGGAGCCCTATACCGTGGTGGATTACGGCAGCACCGCCCGCACGGAGATCAAGCGCCTGCGGCTCTCCGGCGGTCTGCGGCTGGACGGAGGCTGCGTCGTGGACGGCGCGCTTCGGGACGCCGCCGCGATGGAGCTCCAAAACGGCAGCCTTCGCCTGGTTTTGAAGACCGACAGCCGCCGCTTCTCCGCCTATACCGACGAGAAGCACGGCTGGACCAACTATGAGACCCACTCCCACGAGCGGGACAGCCGTCTGGTCCTGCTGGACGGGGAGCTGCAGAGCGTGGCGGCCCTCACCGGTGTCGGCGGCAAAAGCGGCGTCAGCGCCAGCGTGTTCGCAGGCGGCGCCGCCTGGTTCAGCGCCGCGGGGCGGGTGCTCTATACCGCGGATCTCAGCGACCCCGCGGAGCCCAGGATGAACGGGAGCCTGCCCACGGAGGGGGAGCGGACCCTGCTGCGCTCCTTCGGCGAGGAGCTGGCTCTGGCTGTGGAGGCCCCCGCTCCGGGGACGCCCTGGCAGCTGGTGATGTACGATCTCAGCGACCCGGCGAATCCCAGAGCCTCCGACCGCCTGACCCTCAAGGATTGGAGCCCTGCCTCGGATCTCTCCGACGCCGGCGCGCTCTTTACGGACCCGGGCAACTGCCTGATCGGCTTTCCTGCCGTGGGGAAGGGCCGGACCGAATACCTGCTGGTCCGCTGGACCGGCAGCGAGCTGAAGCAGAAGGGCGCGCTGGCCCTGGAATACGTTCCCGCGGACGCCCGGGCTCTGCTGCTGGACGGCCTGCTGTACGTGTGCAGCCCCGGCGCGGTCTACGTGGCCGACCCGGAGACCATGAGCGTTCTGGCAACGGTCTCCAACGCCGTGGGATAATCGAATTTCGGCGGCGCAGCCCGCCGCCATTCATGGAGAAGTAGGATGAATCAAATACAAATCGACCGCATCAACGCCCTGGCCCGGAAGGCCAAAGCCGAGGGCCTGACCCCCGAGGAGACCGCCGAGCGGGACGAGCTGCGCAGGCAGTACGTGGCCGCCGTCAAGGCCAGCCTGACCGGACACCTGGACAACACGTACCTCGTGGACGAGAAGGGCAACAAGCGGCCCCTGCCCCGGAAGGATCGCCGGTAGGGCGAACTGCCGTCCGCTTTCCCGCGCCGGGAAAGCGCTGGAAGGAACAATCAGGAGGTACGACACATGAAATACACGCGAATCATTGCCTTGCTGCTGGCGCTGGCGCTCTGCGCGGGGCTTCTGACGGCCTGCGACCCCAAGGGCGGGGACGCCGAATCCCAGCAGTCCGCCAGCCTGCCCGTCCCGGACGCCCCCGACAATCCCGGGGGCACCGTCCCCGCCGCCCCCGGGGAGACCGCCCCGGCGGACACCGACGCCGAGCCTGCTTCCAATGCCGGGAAGGAGACGCAGCCTGCCGACGAGAGCGGCAGCCCCCGGCCCATTCCCGACGGAACCGCTCCGAACGGAGCCGCCGAGAGCTCAGAGCCCCGGACCACGGAGCCGCACGTCCAGCCCACGCCCACCCAGCCCACGCCTACCCAGCCCGCCTACTCCGCCTCCAACGAGGATCTGGTCCCGGAGACGCTCCACGACAGCTCGGAGGACCTGCATTAAGCGGAAAACGATGGATCTGTCAAAACTTTTCCCTTGACAAAGCGCGGAGTCTGTGCTATACTGTGCAAGCTGTCAATGGAAAAGCTTTGACAAGGAGGGAGCTCCATGAAGCCGGACAAGCCGACCATGTCGCTTCTGCTTGACGCTTATGGGGAGCTGCTCACCGAAAAGCAGCGCGAGTGCTTTGAGCTCTACTGTAATCAGGATCTGACCCTGGCGGAGATCGCGGAGCTCATGGGCGTCAGCCGCCAGGGCGTGCACGACGCCGTCACCCGGGCCGAGGCCCAGCTCCTCCGCCTGGAGGAGATCACCCACTGCGCCGCGCGGGAACGCCGCGACGCAGGCGTGGCCGCAGAGCTGGAAGCCCTGGCGGCAAAGCTGCCTGCGGAACAGAACGAGACAGCAACGATCCTCGCCGAACTGGCGCGGACCCTGAAGGAGTAAAAACATGGCTTTCGAAGGATTAACCGAAAAACTTTCCAACGCCTTCCAAAAGCTGCGGAGCAAGGGCCGTCTGACGCCCGCCGACGTGAAGGAGGCCATGCGGGAGATCCGCCTGGCGCTCCTGGAGGCCGACGTCAGCTATAAGGTCGTCAAGGACTTCACCAAGACCGTCACCGAGCGCTGCGTCGGCAACGACGTGCTGGAGGGCCTGAACCCCGCCCAGATGGTGGTCAAGGTGGTCAACGAGGAGCTCACTGCCATGATGGGCGGCGAGAATCAGAAGATCAGCATGGCCTCCAACGGTCCCACCGTCGTCATGCTGGTGGGCCTGCAGGGCGCCGGCAAGACGACCAACGGCGCGAAGCTGGCCGGCTGGTTCAAGAAGAGCCAGAGCAAGCGCCCCCTGCTGGTGGCCTGCGACGTCTACCGTCCCGCCGCCATCAAGCAGCTGGAGGTGGTGGGCGGTCAGCTGGACATTCCCGTCTTCCAGATGGGGCAGGACGATCCGGTCAAAATCGCGAAGGCCGGTCTGCGCTACGCGGAGCAGCACGGCAACGACATGGTCTTCCTGGACACCGCCGGCCGTCTGCACATCGACGAGAAGCTCATGGAGGAGCTGCAGGCCATCAAGGCCGAGGTCAAGCCCAACGAGATTCTGCTGGTTGTGGACGCAATGACCGGTCAGGATGCTGTGAACGCGGCCCAAAGCTTCAACGAGTGGCTGGACGTGGACGGCGTCATGCTGACCAAGCTGGACGGCGACGCCCGCGGCGGCGCGGCCCTGTCCGTCAAGGCCGTCACCGGCAAGCCCATCAAGTTTGTCGGCGTGGGCGAGAAGCTGGACCAGATCGAGCCCTTCCACCCCGGCCGTATGGCGGGCCGCATCCTGGGCATGGGCGACGTGCTGAGCCTGATCGAAAAGGCCGAGCAGGCCATCGACCAGAAGAAGGCCGCCGAGCTGGAGGAGCGCCTGCGTCAGAACAAATTCACCCTGACAGACTTCTACGACCAGCTCAAGCAGCTCAAGAGCATGGGCAGCCTGCAGGATCTCATGGGCATGCTCCCCGGCATGGGGAACGTGAAGGACCTGCAGGTGGACGAAAAAGCCCTCACCCGGGTGGAGGCCATCATCCAGTCCATGACGCCGCAGGAGCGGGAGAACCCCAACATCCTGGGCTCCAGCCGCAAGAAGCGCATCGCCGCCGGCTCCGGCACCCGCGTGGAGGACGTGAACCAGCTGCTCAAGCGCTTTGACACCATGCAGAAGATGATGAAGCAGTTCTCCGGCAAGGGCGCCGGAAAGAAGCTGAAGAAGCTGCAGAAACGGGGCGGCTTCCCGGGCATGGGCGGCTTCCCGGGACTTGGATGAGTTGAAAATGGAAAATGGAAAATTGAAAGTTTCGGTATCGTTCAAATTGCCATTTGAACGATGGAAAAGAGAAAACAGCTTTCAATCCGTTCCTATTTCCGTTTTTCAGATGGCAATCTGAAAAACTCCTCCATTTTCAATTTTCAACTTTCAATTTTCAATTCGACCCGCACAGGGTTTCGATAAAACAAAAACATATTATTATTAAATTAAGGAGATATTACCATGGTTAAAATCAGACTGAGAAGAATGGGCGCCAAGAAGAACCCCTACTACCGCATCGTTGTCGCTGACTCCCGCAGCCCCCGCGACGGCCGCTGCATCGAGGAGATCGGCTCCTATGATCCCGTTGCCAACCCCGCCGAGATCAAGGTAGACGCGGAGAAGGCCCAGAACTGGATCAAGAACGGCGCTCAGCCCACCGATACTGTCAGAGGACTGCTCAAGAAGGCCGGCGTTCTGTAAGAACAGAGGGCTGAACAATGAAAGAACTGTTGCTCTATATCGCCCGCAACCTGGTGGAGCATCCGGAGCAGGTCACGGTGGAGTCCTTTGAGGGCGACCCCCTGGTCCTGGAGCTTCGTGTTGCCCCCGAGGATATGGGCAAGGTCATCGGCCGCGGCGGCCGGATCGCCAAGGAGATCCGCGCCATCATGAAGTCCGTGGCACAGCGCCAGGGCGTTCGCGTCAGCGTCGAGATCGTAGATTGAAAACCCAAAAAGGGCTGCTGCTGAGAGGCAGCGGCCCTTTTTGGAATGAAAAATGAAGAATGAAGAATGAAGAATTGTGGAGTTTTCCAATTCTGCGAATTGGAAAACGGAAACAATTCCTGTAGGGACGGCACTCTGCCGTCCGCCGACACGCAGCCGCTGGGGTAGCGGCGCACAGTGTGCGCCATTGCATAGCTTTCCAGATCTGTCATTGCGAGCCAGTGCGCATACTGGCGTGGCAATCCGTCCTCTTTCCGGACGACGAGAGCATGAAAGGATGAACCGTAACAACATGAAAAGAATGGTGCTGATCCTGTGCAAAGCGCTTCATTGGACTGCGCTTGCGGCGGTGCTGTTAATCGGCGTCCTGGGGGTTCTGTATGAGATTCTGGACTACCCGCTATGGGAGAAGCTTGTAAGGAAATTCGGTATCTCCGACGGCATTGGCTTTTGCTGGATTGTCGCCGCCTGCGGCATTGTCATTTTTTTGCTGACTGACTGGCTGGAGGGGAAGCTTCCCGCAGTCGATGCAAGCCCTGAAAAAACTCCGGAGGGAGAAAAAGCAGATGAATCAAACATTTCTGGAAGCCGGTAAAATCGTCTCCACGCATGGCATCAAGGGCGAGGTCAAGGTGCTGCCCTGGGCGGACAGCCCGGAGTTTTTGACCCGGTTCAAGACCTTTTATCTCGTAGGGGGCGGCGTCCTCGACGCCCCGAACGTGTCGATTTCTGATACCCGCGGGCCGTCGGGGACGCCGGCCCCTACGGCGCTGGCGGTGGAATCGAGCCGCGTGCAGAAGACCTGCGTGCTCGTCAAGTTCAAGGGGATCGACACCGTGGAGGATGCGGCGAAGCTGCGGGACCGGGTGATCTCCATCGCCCGGGACGATCCCCGCATTCCCGCCGGGACCGTGTTCCAGGCGGACCTGATCGGGATGCCCGTCTTCGCCGAGGGGGCGGAGATCGGAAAGATCACCGAGATCCTCTCCATGCCCGCCTCCGACGTCTGGGTCGTGAAAGGGGAGAAGGAGTACATGATCCCCAACGTCAAGGCCTTCGTTCCGGAAATCGACCTGTCCCTGGGCTACGTCAACGTGAACCTGATCGAGGGGATGGAGACGGACAAGGAATAAGTAACAGGTAAAGGTTTCGATACGGATACTTATTACTTGTTACCTATTACTTATTACTTTGCTGCCAACCGCCTGATCGAAAGGACAAACCTATGCGAATTGACATCATGACGCTCTTTCCCGATACTGTGGGCGACGTGCTTTCGGAGTCCATCCTGGGCCGGGCCCAGGAGCGGGGCTTCATCGCCGTTCGCACCCACCAGATCCGGGACTACACCACCAACAAGCAGAACCAGGTGGACGACTACCCATACGGCGGCGGCCGCGGGGCCGTGATGCAGGCGGACCCTCTCTACCGCTGCTGGGCCCATATCTGTGAAGAAACCGGCGTCCGCCCGCATACGATTTATATGTCCCCCTGCGGTCAGGTCTTCGACCAGGGCCAGGCCCGCCGCCTGGCTGCCGACTATGAGAACCTGATCCTGGTCTGCGGCCACTACGAGGGGATCGACCAGCGCTTCATCGACGAGTGCGTGGACGAGGAGCTCTCCCTGGGCGATTTCGTCCTGACGGGCGGAGAGATCGCGGCCATGGCGATCACCGACGCGGTCTGCCGTCTGCTGCCGGGCGTGCTCTCGGACCCGGAATGCTTCGAGGAGGAGAGCCACTGGAACGGCCTGCTGGAATATCCCCAGTACAGCCGCCCCGCCGTCTGGCACGACCGCCCCGTGCCGGAGATCCTGACCTCCGGCGACCACGCCAAGGTGGCCCGCTGGCGGCGAAAGCAGTCCATTCTCCGCACCATGCGCCGCCGGCCGGACCTGTTTTCCAAGCTGCGCCTGCCCGACAAAACGAAAGCCGAAAAGAAATTCATTCAGGAACTGGAGGAGGAAGACCATGAATTCAAAGCTCGATACGCTGAAAACCTGGGTCGATGAGGCCCAACGAATCGTCTTCTTCGGCGGCGCCGGGGTCTCCACCGAGAGCGGCATCCCCGATTTCCGCTCCGTGGACGGTCTCTACAACCAGAAGTTCAAGTATCCGCCGGAAACCATCATCTCCCACAGCTTCTTTGAGCGCAGGCCCGAGGAGTTCTTCGACTTCTACAAGGAGAAGATGCTGCCCCTGGGCTTCGAGCCCAACGTGACCCACAAGGTCCTGGCCCGCTGGGAGCGGGAGGGGAAGCTGCTGGCCGTGGTCACCCAGAACATCGACGGCCTGCACCAAAAGGCCGGCAGCCGGAACGTGCTGGAGCTCCACGGCTCCGTGCTGCGGAACTACTGCGTCCGCTGCCATAAGAGCTATTCCGCCGAGTTCGTCAAGAACAGCAAGGGCGTGCCCCTCTGTGACTGCGGCGGCGTCGTCAAGCCCGACGTGGTGCTCTACGAGGAGAGCCTGGACCAGGACGTGATGTACCGGGCCGCCCGGGCCATCTCCGAGGCGGACATGCTGATCGTGGGCGGTACCTCCCTGACCGTCTGGCCTGCGGCGGGCATGATCCGCTATTACCGCGGCAGCCGCCTGGTGCTGATCAACCGGGACGCCACGCCCTACGACGACGAGGCCGACCTGGTTCTCCACGAAAGCCTGGGCGAGGTCTTCCGGCAGCTTTAGAATTCGGATAAAACCAAAATAATTACCGTATATCCGGAAAAAACATACATTTATTCATCATTTCGCCCAAAACAGAAGTGAATATTATTTGCGCATAAGTGGATAAAAAGCGACAAAAATGGGGGTTTTCCCTTCAAAACTTGTGGAAAAGAGCTGAGAACCCCCGAAAACATGCTTCGGAACATAGGAATATTCACAAAAATCCGTTAAATATTAAAAAAGTGTTAAATTGCAATTGAAAACCCGGCGTTTTTGTGCTACAATACAGCATGAAAGTAAGGAAAAGGGGGCAGTCTGCCTCCGCTGCGGAGGGAACTGATGCGCTCGAAACGCTATCTCAAGGACTATCAGCTGACGCCGGAGGTCACAGCCAAGGGACGGCTCTCTCCGGTGGCCAGCTACGTGGGCGCGTACCACCGCTTCACCGCCGAGCCTGCGGAGCTGGCCCGGGCCAGACTGGCCTACGCGCTCCTGACCGCTGCCGCAGTCGTTCTGCTTTTCCTGCTGCTCTGGTTCAGCGACGTGATCGACCGGGAACGGCGTTTTCTGCTGCTGCCGATCACCTTCAACATCTTCCCGGCCTTCGGCACGGTGATGGGCGTGCTGCGGCTTCGCGGCGCGCCGGAGCGCATGACCCTGCGGCAGCGGGACCGGATCTGCAACCGGCTTCCGGCCTTCAGCTTCGGCTTTCTCGGGCTGGCGCTCCTGTCCGTTGCGGCCACTGCCGCCCAGCTGATTATCAACGGCGTCACGCTCCCCACAGCCCTCTACTGCGCCGACACACTGGTCCTCAGCGTGCTGTGCTTCTTCATCTTCCGGCTGCGCCGGGTCCTGAAGACCGAGGTAATCACGGCTGCCGAATAAGCCCCGAAAGGGGAGACCCCAGCGATATTTACGGCACAAGCGATTGAGCCGATAAATATAAATAATTTTAGGAGGAAACATCTATGACCAATCTCAAGCGGCTTCTTGCGGTTCTGCTGGTCGTCGTGATGGTTGCCGCTCTGTTCGCAGGCTGCACCGGCGAGACCAAGCCTTCCGACACGAAACCCCAGGCTGACACCACCCCTGTTGACACGAAGAAGCCTGACGACAGCACCCCCCCTGAAACCACCCCTGCCACCACTGAGCCCGCGCAGCCCAAGAACGACACCCTGGTCGTTGCCACCAGCTCCATGGAGCAGAAGTTCAGCCCCTTCTTCTACACCACCGTGTACGACGGAGACATTGCCAATCTGGTTACCGGCTACCTGCTGAGCTCTGACCGTGAGGGCAACATGCTCCTCAACGCCATGGAGGGTGAGACCCGCGCCTACAACGGCGTCGACTACACCTACTACACCATGGCCAACTGCGAGGTCACCCAGAACGACGACGGCACCGTTGATTACGACCTGACGATGCGCGACGACATCAAGTTCTCCGACGGCAGCCCCGCCACCATCGACGACGTTATCTTCGGCATCTACGTCATGGCTGACCCCACCTATGACGGCTCCTCCACCATCTACTCCATCCCCATCGAGGGCATGGACGAGTACCGCTCCGGCATGGAAGCCCGCGGCGACGTCATCCTCGCTGCCGGCCCCGACGGCTACACCGAAAACGAGTTCTACACCGAAGAGCAGTACAACGAATTCTGGACCTACTACAACGAGAACGCCGGCGCTGATTTCGCCAAGGAAATCTGCGACTACTGCATCGGCCACGGCTACAACGCTCCCGACGACTCCGTCGCCGCCTGCGCTGCCAACTGGGGCTTTGAGCTGGCTGAAGACGCCGACTACCAGGCCTTCTGGGAAGCCATCGTTGCCGCCTACGACACCGTCGAGGAGGCTGAGGCCACTGAGTCCGCCGGCTCCGACCGTCTTGGCCTGACCAAGAACGCTCTGGGTGCCGACTACATGGCCGGCGTTGCCACCGGCACCGGCGCCGACAACATCTCCGGCGTCATCAAGACCGGCGACTACAGCCTGCGCATCCACTGCACCAAGTTCGACGCCACCGCCATCTACAGCATGGGCTTCCCCGTTGCGCCTCTGGCCTACTACGGCGACGCCTCCCTGTACAACTACGACGCCAACCAGTTCGGCTTCCCCAAGGGCGACCTCCGCATTGTGAAGGACAAGACCACTCAGCCCATGGGCTGCGGTCCCTACGTCTACAAGGGCTACGCCAACAGCGTCGCTTCTCTCGAGGCCAACCCCAACTACTTCAAGGGCGAGCCCAAGATCAAGAACGTCAAGTATCAGGAATCCGTTGACTCCGACTACATCCCCGGCATCCAGGCCGGCAACTTCGACATCGCTTCTCCCTCTCTGAACGACACTGTCGTGGAGTCCATCAAGAAGGGCAACTCCAACGGCGAGCTCGAGGGCGACGTCCTCACCACCAAGCTGGTTGACTACCGCGGCTACGGCTACCTGGGCATCAACGGCAACCGCGTCAGCGTCGGCGGCGACGGCACCAGCCAGGAGTCCAAGTACCTCCGCCTGGCCATCATGACCGTCATGTCCATCTGCCGTGACACCGTCATCGCCTCCTACTACGGCGACCGCGCCGCCGTGATCCAGTACCCCATCTCCAACACCTCCTGGGCCGCTCCCCGTCCCACCGACGAGGGCTACCACAACGCCTACTCCCTGGACGTGAACGGCGATCCCATCTACACCGACGACATGAGCGAAGAGGATAAGTACGAGGCCGCCACCAAGGCCGCTGCCGCTTACCTCGAGGCCGCCGGCTACACCTTCGGCGAGGACGGCAAGATCACCGCTGCTCCCGAGGGCGCCAAGGGCCTGTCCGAAGAGGACTCCTGGGAAGTCATGATCCCCGGCCAGGGCCAGCAGGACCACCCCGCCTACGGCATCGCCGTCAAGGCCAAGGAGCTCCTGGGCAACATCGGCTTCGTGATCCGCATCAACGACGTCGGCACCTCCGTCTGGAACGCCCAGCTGAACGCCAACACCGCTGATATGTGGGCCGCCGCCTGGCAGTCCAGCGCTGACCCCGACATGTACCAGGTCTACCACAGCTCCAATGCCAACGGCCAGGGCACCAACTCCAACCACTACCAGATTCAGGATCCCGAACTGGACGAGATCATTCTCGAGGCTCGTTCCTCCGCTGACAACACCTACCGTAAGGCCGCTTACAAGGAAGCTCTCGAGATCATCCTCTCCTGGGGCGTTGAGCTGCCTCTGTACCAGAGAAAGGACGCCACCGTCTTCTCCACCGAGCGCGTGAACGTTGACACTCTGCCCACCGACCTGACCCCGTTCTACGGCTGGGCTGACGAGATCCAGAACCTGGAGCTCAACTAATCTACGTCCATCTTGCGTAATTCATGAAACATAGCGCAGGCCGGAGGGGGCCCCGCCCCCTCCGGTTTGCCCAAAAGGGAAGCGCCGATCCCTCTCAGTGAATGATCGGCGCTTTTCTTAGCTGTAAAACAAAGGAAAGAGACGGTGAATCTCACATGCTGAAGTACTCCCTCAAACGTTTGCTTTACAGCGCGATCATCCTGATCTTCGTCATGTTCATCATCTATACGCTGATGTACGTGATGCCCGGCAACTACGTGCAGACCAAGGCCATGGAGCTTGCTACGAAGCCCGGCGCCACTAAGAGCGCCGACGAATGGCTGGAGGACCTGAACCGGCAGTACGGTATGGATCAGGGCTTGATTAAGGGCTACTTTACCTGGCTCAAAAGCGCTGTGCATTTGGATTTTGGCGACAGCTGGAAGTGGAACAAGGCCTGTACGCAGGTGTTCTCCGAGCGTATCTGGTACAGCTTCGCGCTGAACGTCGTCACCATGTTCCTGGAAATTCTCATTGCCATCCCCCTCGGCATCCATGCGGCCAGAAACCAGTACGGTTTCTCCGACTATTTCGCCACCGTGTTTTCCATGGTATGTATTTCCATGCCATCCTTCTTCCTTATAACTGTCCTGAAGCTGGTCTTCGCCGTGAAGCTCAAATGGGTAGACCTTACCGGCATGATAGACCCACGCATACACGACAGCCTTTCTGACTTTGGAAAATTCCTCGATATCGCAAAACACTACGTTTTGCCGGTCATAACCATCACGGTCATCTCCATCGGCAGCCTGATGCGTTATACTCGTACAAATATGCTGGAGGTCCTGTCCTCCGACTACATCCGCACCGCCCGGGCCAAGGGCGTGCCGGAGCGGAAGGTCATCTACTCCCACGCCTTCCGCAACACGCTGATCCCCCTGATCACCATTCTGGGCGGCTCCCTGGTGAGCCTCTTCTCCGGCGCCATCATCACCGAGCAGCTCTTCGGTCTCACCGGCATCGGCCAGGCCTCCTATCAATCCATGGTGGTGGGCGACATCCCCTTCACCATGTTCTATCTGATGTTCATTTCCATCCTGACGCTTCTGGGCAACCTGCTGGCGGATCTGCTCTACGCCGCGGCCGACCCCCGCGTCCGTCTGTCCTAAGGAGGTGCGCTCATGGCTTCTTATAATCTGAATGAGATCCTGAAAAAGCGCGCCGCCCTGAAGAACAAGGACGAGAAGAAGGAAATGGATCTGGGCGACACCGCCCGCGTCAAGGTCCTGTCCCCCATGCGCCAGGTCATGAAGCGCTTTATGCGCAACCGTCTGGCCATCTTCGGCACCGTGACCCTGATCATCATGTTCGCCTTCGCCTTCCTGGGTCCCCTGTTCTACGCCTACGGCCAGGACGAGGTCATCTACAAATACGACAGCATGATCGCACCCTATGCCTTCGTGCAGCAGCGCACCGAATACACCGGCTATACCCTGAATCCGGAGATCAAGTACAACCGTTCCGCCGTGGCCAAGACCAACTCCAACATCAACAGCATGGTCAGGGCCGGGCAGACCAGCATGGTCTTCCAGGGGCAGGACGGAAAGCTCTACGTGCTCAACAACGAGGCCGAGAGCACCTACACCCTGTCCCAGGGCGAGCCCGCGAAGGCGGCCGCCTTCGGCTCCGGCCCCGTGAAGGTCGGTCTCTACGACGGCGTCAAGAAGACGGTGAAGTACGAGCACGAGGACCTGGGCGAGGCCTTCCGTCAGGCCGCGCAGGATAACTGCAAGGGCAAGGGCGGCAGCTTTGAGTTCGAAGGCAAGACCTACAGCTTTAAGCCCGGCTCCGCCAAAAAGACCTTCGACATCTTCGCGGAGGCCGACGAGAGCTTCCGCTACTACGGCGAGAACCTGGGCACGGCCTTTGAGACCGCCGCGCAGGCGGCCAAGGTGGGCGAGATCTTCGAGTTCAACGGCAGGAAATACGCGGTCCTCTCCCCCGAGAAGGACAACTATGAGGTCCACACTCTGGATGGGATCGAGCCCTTCATGGTCTACACGCAGTACGCCTTCGACACCTGCGTCACGTCCCTGCCCCTGAGCGACTCCTTCAAGCTGGGCGCTCTGACGGCGATTTACGGCGAGGGCAGCTTCGAGGCCGAGGCCATCGTCAACACGGAGGCCTTCCAGAAGGAGCTTGCCGATAAGGCCATCGCGGCCCAGCAGAACACCCACGTGGACGTGAATCCCGTCGGGGAGGACGAGCCCGCTCCGGAAGCCCAGGATACCGAGGCTCCCGCGGAGACCGGCGAAGGGGAAGTCAGTCCCGAGGGCGCGGTCTTCGTCAACGCCAGATTCACCGTCGCTCCCTCTGCGGAGCGGGCGGGCGTGCTGGTCATCTCCACCGAGGACGGCACCCCCTACGCCGAGCTGAACACCCTGGTGGCCCGCCGCTCCAACGGCAACGACACCATGGACCTGGATCTGAAGCATGCCGTGCGCGATCACATCATGCACATGCTGGAGACCAATGCCCAGTCCGAGAATCTGACCTATCAGATCCCCCGGCAGGACGACAAGGGCAGAAACGTCTACGACGAGGAAGGCAAGCTCCTCTACGAGGAGTCCGAAATGACCGTTGCCCGCCGCACCGCGAACGAGTTCGTCGTCAACGCCGAGCAGACCCGTCAGTTCATCGATAAGTACGCAAGCCCGTCCTCGGCCCACGTCATGGGCACCGACGGCGACGGCTTCGACGTTCTGGCCCGTATCATGTACGGCGGCCGGATATCCCTGATGGTCGGCTTCGTGGTCGTGTTCCTGGAGTGCTTCCTGGGCATCATCATGGGCGGACTGGCCGGCTTCTTCGGCGGCTGGGTGGACAACCTGGTCATGCGTCTGGTGGATATCTTCTACTGCCTGCCCTTCATGCCCATTATGATCATCGTCGGCGCCATGATGGACGCCAGCCGCATGGACGTGTACATCCGCCTCTTCGTCCTGATGGCCGCCATGGGCATCATGGGCTGGGCCGGCATCGCCCGTCTGGTCCGCGGCCAGATCCTGTCCCTGCGCGAGCAGGAGTTCATGACCGCCGCCGAGGCCACCGGCCTTCCCACCACCCGCCGGATCTTCCGCCACCTGGTTCCCAACGTCATGCCGCAGCTGATCGTCTCCGCCACCATGGGCCTGGGCTCCACCATCCTTTCCGAGTCCACCCTGTCCTTCCTGGGCCTGGGCGTCAAGCACCCCATGGCCACCTGGGGCTCGATGATCAACTCCGTTGCCAGCGCCGCTGCCATGGAGCAGTACGCTTACATCTGGATCCCTGTGGGTCTGCTGATCTGCTTCACCGTTATCGCCTTCAACTTCGTGGGCGACGGTCTGCGTGACGCCTTCGACCCCAAGGCCAAGCGATAAGGAGGTTTTTGAAATGGCGAACGACGAAATGAAGAAAACCTCCCAGGTCGGGGAAGCCAAGGCCAAGGAGCCCAAGAAGAAAACTTCTTACATCTCCGCCAAGGAATCCCGCCGCATCACCAAGTTCAACCGCAAGATCACCAAGAAGCTGGAGCACGACCGCGAGGAGGCCGGCAAGGACCCCGCCTACTACACCACCAGGATGCGCGACCCCAACAACGTGGTGGAGTTCGACAACATGTGCACCTACTTCTTCTCCGACGTGGGCACCGTCAAGGCCGTGGACGGCATCTCCTTTGACGTCCCCAAGTGCTCCACCGTGGGCGTCGTGGGCGAGTCCGGCTGCGGCAAGTCCGTCACCTCTCTGTCGCTGATGCAGCTGCTGCAGCGGCCCTCCGGCCAGACGGTCGGCGGCGAGATCCGCCTCAACATGGGCGACGGCACCGCGCTGAACATCGTCAACACGCCCGTGGAGAAGATGCAGGAGCTCCGCGGCAACTACATCTCCATGATCTTCCAGGAGCCCATGACCGCCCTGAACCCGGTGTTCCGCATCGGCCGCCAGGTCAACGAGGTCATCGAGCTCCACAACCCCGAAATGTCCGAGGAAGAGGTCAAGGCCCGCACCATGGAAATGCTGGAGCTGGTCGGCATCGCCAACAAGGAGGGCGTCTATGAGATGTACCCCCACGAGCTCTCCGGCGGCATGCGGCAGCGTGTCTGCATCGCCATCGCCCTGGCCTGCCGGCCCGGCCTGATCATTGCAGACGAGCCCACCACCGCCCTGGACGTGACCATCCAGGCCCAGATCCTGGACCTGCTCCAGAACCTGAAGGACAAGATCAACTCCTCCATCATGCTGATTACCCACGACCTGGGCGTCGTGGCCGGCATGGCGGACTACGTGGTGGTCATGTACGCGGGCCGCGTCATTGAGAAGGGCACCGCCGACGACATCTTCCACCATCCCGCCCACCCCTACACCATCGGCCTGATGAAGTCCAAGCCGGTGGTCGGCAAGAAGGTGGAGGCGCTCTACAACATCCCCGGCGCGGTTCCCAACCCGGTGGATATGCCCAACTACTGCTATTTCCGGGACCGCTGCGAAATGCACTGCGAGCAGTGCGCCGGCAAGTACCCCCCCGAAATCCGGATCAGCGATACCCACGTGGTCTCCTGCTACCGCTACATCGATGAGGG
This sequence comes from Oscillospiraceae bacterium, assembly GCA_017519005.1. GTDB lineage: Bacteria > Bacillota > Clostridia > Oscillospirales > Oscillospiraceae > JAFRPC01. The sequence goes on from JAFWTG010000041.1 coordinate 32,778, forward strand.
CACGGTCCTGGGCTACCCGAAAACTGTGGACGTGGAGGGATTGTTAAATGGCTGAGAAAACTGTACAGGCCCACGACGCCTATTCCGCGGAGCTCTTCAAGGACGCGGAAAAGAATCCCGAAAACCTCCTGGTGGTCAAGAACCTGAAGAAGTACTTTCCCATCAAGTCCAGCTTCTTTAAGATGACCATTGGCAACGTCAAGGCCGTGGACGGCGTCTCCTTCGTCATCAAGAAGGGCACCACCATGGGTCTCGTGGGCGAGTCCGGCTGCGGCAAGTCCACCATCGGCCGGACCATCCTCCGGCTGATCGAGAAGACGGAGGGCGAGGTCTTCTTCAACGGCGAAGACATCTTCAAGCTCTCCAAGGCGGAGCTGCGGGCCCACCGTCCCAACATCCAGATCATCTTCCAGGACCCCTATTCCAGCCTCTCTCCCAGACTTCCCGTGGGCGAGATCATCGGCGAGGCCGTCCGGGAGCACAACATCGTGCCGAAGGAGGAGTTCGACGATTACATCACCCGCGTCATGGAGGCCTGCGGCCTGGCGGAGTACCACAAGGACCGCTATCCCCATGAGTTCTCCGGCGGCCAGCGTCAGAGAATCTGCATCGCCCGCGCCCTGGCCCTGAACCCGGACTTCATCCTCTGCGACGAGCCCGTCTCCGCGCTGGACGTGTCCATCCAGGCCCAGATCATCAACCTGCTGCGGGACCTGCAGAAGGAATTCGGCCTGACCTACCTCTTCATCTCCCACGACCTGTCCGTGGTGGAGCACATCTCCGACACCGTCGGCGTCATGTACCTGGGCAACCTAGTGGAGTACGCGGAGACCGACAAGCTCTTCTCCAAGCCGCTGCACCCCTACACCCAGGCCCTGTTCTCCGCCATACCGGTGCCGGACCCCGACTACAAGATGAACCGCATCATCCTGGAGGGCAGCATCCCCTCTCCCGCCAATCCCCCCAGCGGCTGCAAGTTCCACACCCGCTGCAAGGACTGCATGGAGATCTGCAAGTACTGCCGTCCCGATTTCGCGGAAATTGAGCCGGGCCACTACTGCGCCTGCCACCTCTACAACGATCCCGCCCGCAGCGCGGAGCTGTCGAAAATCATGGACGAAATGAAGCGGGCTGAGGCCGAAAAGGCGGAAGCGAAGAAGAAATAGGGACGGTTGCTGACCGCCCGCCGGAGGCGGCAGCCCGTCTGCCGCGCCGGCAATCCGCCGGTCCGATCCGGCGAAGGAGGAACGCCATGAAGAAACGGAAGCTGCCGGAGGACGACGACGGCAAGGTCATCGCCGAAATGAACGTGGACGGCATGCCTTGGTATATCGACAAGCTCCACAAGGACGGCGAGGGCCCCAGAGGCGACGCCTACCAGATGAACCGGAAGGAGCGCCGCTCCTACATGTGGGGCGCCATGTCCGCCGCCTTTCTGGTCTACGCCATCTTCACCGTGGTGTTCGCCGCCTTTATTCTCCTGCTCCTCTTCGCAATGAAATAGGACCCGATCGACAAGCCATTGGCCGCCGCTGCCCCGCGCAGCGGCGGCTTTTTCATGTGTTTGTGAGATTATTTTCATTTATTCACGAGCCAAACCCGCGCCTTTTCGTTCATGTTGCACAAGTTTCCTTGCGGGAAAGAAAAGAAGTAAATAAATTTGATTAAAAAATTGAATTTGGAATTGAAAATACTTGAAGAACATGGTATAATCATTGCGTTAGGAGAGGAGTCCGTTTTTTCGTGCGCCCTGACGCCCGAAAAAGCCCTCGCATCCCGCCCCTCCGGGGCAGGATGATGCGCCTCCGATTTCCCGCCCCCGCCGTCCGGCGGAATCCCTTGGGTATTTATGGCGCGGTCTTCCGCGACTGTAAATATAAAATTTTTTAGGAGGAAAGAAATTCAATGAAGAACCTCAAGAAGATCCTTGCTCTTCTGCTGGTCGTCGCGATGGTTGCCGCCATGTTCGTCGGCTGTAACGAGACCACCCAGCCCAGCGAGTCCGGCAAGGACACCACCCCCGCTACCCAGCCCGCGAAGCCCGATGACACCCAGAAGCCCGACGACACCACCCCGGCTACCGAGCCCGTTGAGCCCGAGGAGTACGAAGGCTTCGTGAGCGAGCTCGACGCAGACGGCAACTACGTCCGCGCCGACGACGAAGAGATCTATGAGATGATCTACGGCCGCTTTGCTGAGCTGACTGCTGCTGCTCGCGAGGCAGAGACCAACGATCAGCGCTTCGTTCTCTACGCCCAGGCTGAGGCTGAGCTCCTCGACACCGCCACCATGATCCCCAACACCACCCAGGGCGGCGCCTACACCATCTCCCGCATCGCCCCCCGTACCGTTCCCTACGTCCAGTGGGGCAACGACGACGACCGTCTGCACAGCATGGTCATCTCCGACGAGTTCCTGACCCCCGACGAGCGCAACGAGCTGCTCGACCAGTGGGCCAAGGCTCTGGGCGGAGAGGGCACCTATGACCCCGCCGCCTACCTGACCGGCAAGGGCCACAAGCTGCTGAGCGACTACACCACCACCTTCTCCACCGCTCCCGTTACCCTGGACTGGCTGAACACCTCCTCTCAGTCCGACACCGAGATCACCGTCAACTGCGTGGAAGGCCTGGTTGAGTACGACAACCTGAGCCAGCTGCAGCCCGCTCTGGCCGAGTCCTGGGAAGTCTCCGAAGACGGCCTGACCTACACCTTCCATCTGCGTGACGGCGTGAAGTGGTACACCGCTGAGGGTACCGAGTACGCTCCTGTCACCGCCAACGACTTCGTCGCCGGCTTCCATCACATGATGGACACCAAGGCTGGTCTGGAAGGCCTGGTTGGCGCTGGCGCCGCTGAGATCGTCGGCACCGACGCTTACCTGTACGAGGGCGGCTCCTTCGACAACGTCGGCTACAAGGCCCTCGACGAGCACACCCTGCAGGTCACCCTGAACAAGCCCGTTCCCTTCTTCATGACCATGCTCACCTACTCCATCTTCCTGCCCATCTGCGAGCCCTTCTATCTGGCTCACGGCGGCGTCTATGGCGCGGATGAGTACGAGGCTGCCGTTTCTGATACCGACAAGTACACCTACGGCTCCAACACCGACGTTTCCTCCCAGGTCTACTGCGGTCCGTTCCTGCTGCAGAAGCTGCAGGCCGACTCCGAGATTCTCTGCGTGAAGAACCCCAACTACTACAAGGCTGACACCGTGACCCTGAACTCCATCAAGTGGGTCTACGACGCTGGCGAGAACCCCAAGGCCACCTACGAAGACACCGTCAAGGGCGTCTACGCCGGTGTGACCCTGGGCCAGGCTTCCGGTCTGCTGGATATGGCCAAGGCTGACGGCAACTTCGAGAAGTATGCCTACATCTCCGACACCACCTCCACCTCCTACTTCGGCGGTCTGAACGTCAACCGCGGCACCTTCGCTCTGGAGTCCGGCGCTGCCACCTCTCCCAAGAACGAGCAGCAGAAGGCTGACACCGTCACCGCTCTGAACAACAAGAACTTCCGTAAGGCCATGCAGCACGCCTTCGACAAGAAGACCGTGAACGCCACCTCCCGCGGCGAAGACCTGGCCGAGACCAACCTCCGCAACATGTACACCCACCCCGAGTTCGTGAAGCTCGAGAACGACACCACCGATGCTGACGGCCACACCTTCCCCGCCGGCACCTTCTACGGCGAGATGGTCCAGTACTACTGCGACCAGCTGGGCTGCAAGGTCATCTGCAAGGACGGCGTTGACGGCTGGTACAATCCCACCGCCGCCAAGGAGTACCTCGAGGCCGCCAAGGCTGAGCTGGGCGATCTGGTCAGCTTCCCCATCCAGATCGACGTCGTGTACTACTCCCCCTCCGATTCTCAGACTGCGCAGGCCAACGCCTACAAGTCCGTCATCGAGGGCACTCTGGGCACCGAGAACGTCGTCGTGAACCTGATCGAGACCACCACCGCTGACGACTTCTATGCCTGCGGCTACCGCGCTCCCAACGGCGAGGCCGGCAACTTCGATATGTTCTACGGCTCCGGCTGGGGTCCCGACTACGGCGATCCCTGCACCTACCTCAACACCTTCGATCACGAGATCGACGGCTACATGCTGAAGGTCGAGGGCCTGTTCTAAGCGAAAAACGCTTCTGAACGGAAGAACTGACTGATTGACTCACGCGCCGGGGGGACGCAAGTCCCTCCGGCCGTGACCGGACACCGCAGATCCTGCGGGATAATTCCAAAGGGTCTGCGGTGTTTTCGCCATTTTGCCCCCGTTCATTGGTGGAAAGCTAAGTTCTTTTCCCAGGCAGGGGCGCGCCCCCGCGTCCTGCGTGGGAGCGGAGCTTAGCTTTTCGCGTTTCGCGATACTATTCAGAAAAGGAGGCTGTCATTGGTGCGGCGCCGGGTTCCGGCTTCGCCTCATGATTGAACAGATCTATGAAAAAGTACATGTTCAAGCGCATCCTCTTCTCGATCTTTTCACTGCTGGTCGTGGTCATGCTGGTCATGCTTCTGGTCTACTCCCTGATTGAACGCAACGTTATCTTTCAGCAGGACGACGTCTGGAACAAGAGAAACAACAACGACCGCAGAATGTACGAGTATGCGCAGTTCCAAAAGTATGGATATTTAAATTACGTTGACTATACCAGCTTCCTCCGGGAGAAGTACATGTCTAAATACGGCGAGAGCTACGACAAGGAAGCTGATTTCGCGACGGACCGCGGCGTCATCCAGAAGCCTGACGACGTTTGGCAGAACCCCACGGTTCAGGAGTTCAAGGCCAAATATGAGGCCCAGGGCTATAAGCTTGACTACATGGAGCCCGTCCGCTACAAGTCCGGCAAGCTGAAGGCCGGCGGCAACGGCTATCTCGTGGCTGTCCAGGAGAAGAGCGTGGTCCTCCGCCTGTGGGACTACATGAAGAACTTCTTCACCATCGAGACCTCTAAAGACGTGGACGATCCGAATCTGACCGAGCGCTACGTCCACTTTGAGAAGGACCCCTATTCCGGGCTCTTTGCACTCACCGGCTCCGGCACGACCCACAAGTATCTGCTGTACTTCGACAGCCGCTTCCCCTTCATCCATCAGAACTTCCTGCGCCTGAATCTCGGCACCTCCTACACCACCTACCGCGGCTCGGAGATCACCCAGGTTATCTCCAGCCCCACCGGCGTAGCGGAAAAGGTCAGGCAGCAGTACCCCGCCATGGTCGGCACCGACGAGTACGTGGAGACTGCCATCGATTTCCACTCCGTCACCTACAATCCCAACACCAGCGAGGCGGAGCTGGCCCAGTTCGGCGACAATTACAGCTCCTACACCACCCGGAAGACCGGCCTCTCCATGCTGGAAACCTCCTTCATCATCGGCATTATCTCCCTGATTATCGCCTACTCCCTGGGCCTGCCCCTGGGCATCCTGGTGGCCCGCCGCAAGGACAAGCTGGCCGATAAGCTGGGCAACGCCTACATCATCTTCATCATGGCCGTGCCTTCCCTGGCTTATATCTTCCTCTTCGCGGCCATCGGCACTACGCTCTTCAACCTGCCCTACAAGTTCGCGAACTCCACGAACAAAGCGCTGGCCTTCGTGCTGCCCGTCATTTCTCTGGCTCTGCCGCAGATCGGCAGCTTGATGAAGTGGATGCGCCGCTATATGATCGACCAGATGAACTCCGACTACGTGAAGTTCGCCCGGGCCGAGGGCCTGTCCGAGAAGGAGATCTACCGGATCCACATTTCCCGGAACGCTCTGATCTATCTGGTCCACGGCATCCCCTCCAGCATTCTGTTCTGCCTGACCGGCGCCATCATGACCGAGCGTGTCTACGGCGTGCCGGGCGTCGGCAACCTGCTGACCACCGCCATCAACAAGCACGACAACGGCATCATCGTGGCCTGTACCGTGTTCTACACCTCGCTGTCCATCCTGGCGGTTATCCTGGGCGACGTGCTGCTGGCCAAATACGATCCGAGAATTTCCCTGTCCAGTGAAGGAGGTGGCGGACGATGAACGAAAAGAAAAAGGTACCGCAGTCCAGCGAGGATCTGTTCCAATTCATCGACTCCAACTCCATCTCCTCGGAAAAGATCGTCGCGCCCCGCTACTCCTATTGGAAGTCCGTCTTCCGCGTTTTCTTCCGCAAGAAGATCAATATCTTCCTGATCGCCGCCTTCGTGTTCATTCTGCTGGTGGCCTTCATCATGCCCAACTTCTGGAAGTACGATCCCAATGAAAACGTCACCAACGCCGCCACCTTCAACCTCAGCCCCGCCAAGGCTCTGAAGTACTTCAACAACGGCGCCTTCTCCCTGAAGTGGTGCCTGGGCACCGGCGCTCTCGGCAACTCCATCTTCTACGGCATCGTGGCCTCCTCCCAGACCTCTCTGCTGCTGGCCATCATCTGCGCGGCCATCAACATGAGCATCGGCATCGTCATCGGCGCCGTCTGGGGCTACTCCAAGAAGCTGGACGCCGTCATGCTGGTGATCTACAACATCATCGCCAACGTGCCCTACATCCTGCTGATCTCCGTTCTGGTCTACGTCATCGGCTCGGGCTTCTGGAGCTTCATCTTCGCCCTGACGGTGACAGGCTGGCTGGGCATCGCGTACTTCTTCCGCACGCAGGTCATGGTCATCCGCGACCGCGAGTACTCCCTGGCCTCCCGCTGCCTGGGCACGCCCGTCAACCGCGTGATCTCCAAGAACATCCTGCCCTTCCTGACTTCCGTTATCGTGACCCTGCTGGCCACGGAGCTGCCCTCCTACATCAACATGGAGGTCTTCCTCTCCTACATCGGCGTCGGTCTGAGCGCCACCGTCCCCACCCTGGGCCGTATGATCCAGCAGGGACAGACCGCCTTCATGACCTTCCCCCACGCCTTCTGGCCGCCGGTGGCCGTGGCCTCCGCCATCACGATCATCCTCTATCTCCTGGGTCAGAACCTGGCTGACGCCTCTGACCCGCGGACCCACATGTAAGGAGGTGCGACGATGGAAAACAACGATAAGAAAGTCCTGCTCTCCTTAAAGAACGTCGTCGTCAAGTTCAACGTCCGCGGCCGCATCCTGACCGCCATCCGCAACGTCTCTCTGGACGTGTACGAGAACGAGTCTCTGGCCATCGTGGGCGAGTCCGGCTCCGGCAAATCCGTTCTGACCAAGACCTTTGCGGGCATGCTGGATTCCAACGGCTTCATCCCCGAGGGCACCATCATCCTTTCCGACGACGAAATCTCCCGGACGGAAGTGAACCTGACCGGCGCCAACAAGAGCATGTTCGACCGGGTCTACAAGTTCCTCAACAAGCACTCCAGGCTGGAGCGCGGCGCCGCGGAATACCGTGCCATCCGCGCCAAGGAGGAGGAGATCCGCCACGCCAAGTCTCTGACCGAGGCTGAGGAGTCCGACTTCGCTCTGCGCATCAAGAGCGTCAAGGACGACTCCGTGGACCTGAACAACTACCTCATGACCCTGGACAAAAAGGCCGACGCGGACGAGTTCGTCAAAACCGAGGCCCGCATCAAGGAACTGGAAAATCAGCTGGAGTCCCTGGAGAAGGAGAAGGTCGCTGTGGCGAAGAAGCGCGCCCTCGACTATAAGAACCATCCCGACCGGGCCGCCAAGGACCAGGAGCTTCTGAAGCAGCTCAACGCCGAGCGCGATCAGAAGATCGCCACAGCCGACAAGGAGGGCAACCCCGAGGGCCTCTCCGACGAGACCCTGCAGCGCAACAAGATTCTGGCCTATGAGGTCGTTCTCTCCATTGCCCGCTATCCCTGGAAGGACCGGACCCGCTTCCTTGCCAGGCTGAACAAGGCCTTCAAGGTCGCCATGTCCGAGGGCGCCGACCTGGACAACCCCGACGTGCGCAACAAGCTCTTTGAGGTGGCCGGCTTCCGGGTGGAGTACCGCTCCTTTGACCCCGGCACCGAGCTCACCCTCAACGAGAACGGCAGCTACCGCTTCGCGGCTCCCACCGAGTCTGTCGAAGAGACGGGCAGCTACCGCTTCGAGGGCGGCGTCCTGACGCTGACCGACAAAAACGGCAGACAGATCGTCGGCCAGGGGAATCCGATCCGGCTGAGCTACCCGATCTCCGAGGAAGCGAACCTGGCCGGCTCCTACGCCATCCCGGCGGACAGCCTTGGGAATTCCGGGCCGAAGGAGCTGAAATCCCAGGCTCAGACCCTCCACGGCTACGCCATCATCGACTGCGCCAAGGTCAAGTATACCAACGACTGGCAGCGCATTCGCGGCACCCGGATCGCCACGGTCTTCCAGGACCCCATGACCTCTCTGAACCCCATCATCCCCATCGGCAAGCAGATCATGACGGTCATTCTGAAGCACCAGAAGTGCTCCAAGGCCGAGGCCCGGCAGCGCACCATCGACATCATGGGCAAGGTTGGCATTCCCGATCCGGAGAGCCGCTTTGACGACTATCCCTTCGAGTACTCCGGCGGTATGCGCCAGCGTATCGTCATTGCCATCGCCCTGTCCTGCCAGCCCAAGATCCTGATCTGCGACGAGCCCACCACGGCGCTGGACGTCACCATCCAGGCGCAGATTCTCCAGCTGATCAAGGACCTGCAGAAGGACCTGGGCTTCACCACCGTCTACATCACCCACGACCTGGGTGTCGTGGCCAACGTGGCTGAGCGCGTGGCCGTGCTGTATGCCGGTCAGATCGTGGAGATGGGCACCGTCGAGGAGATCTTCTACGAGCCCAAGCACCCCTATACCTGGGCCCTGCTCTCCTCTCTGCCCCAGCTCTCCGAGCGCGGCAGCGACCTGTTCTACATCCCCGGCACGCCGCCCTCCCTGTATAACAAGCTGGTGGGCGACGCCTTCGCGCCGAGAAGCCAGTACGCCATGGCCATCGACCTGAAGGAGGAGGCCCCGATGATCCAGGTCAGCCCCACCCACTTTGCCAAGACCTGGCTGCTGGATCCCAGAGCGCCCAAGACCGAGCCCCCTGCAAACATCCAGAATCTTCACGAGAAGATCAAGAAGACCTACGTCAGCTTTGAGCAGTAAGGAGGCAGCATTATGGAAAATACCGAGAAAAAAGTATTGTTGTCCATCCAGCATCTGGACGTGGTCTTCGGTCACGGCAAAAAGGCCTTCAAGGCTGTCAGCGACGTGAGCTTCGACATCTATAAGGGCGAGACCCTGTCTCTGGTGGGCGAGTCCGGCTCCGGCAAGACCACCATCGGCCGCGCCATCGTCCGGATCAACCCCTGCTCCGCCGGCGCCATCTACTACGACGGCAAGAAGATCTCCGGCAAGCTCTCCCGCAAGGACGACCGCGAAGTCATCCGGAAGATCCAGATGATCTTCCAGGACCCCGCCGCCTCCCTGAACGAGCGCGCCACCATCGAGTACATCATCTCCGAGGGCCTGTACAACTTCCATCTGTACAAGGACGAGAAGGACCGCATGGCGAAGATCGAGAACGTGGTCAAGGAGGTGGGCCTGCTGCCCGAGCATCTGACCCGTTATCCCCACGAGTTCTCCGGCGGCCAGCGTCAGCGTGTCGGCATGGCCCGCTCCTTCGTCATGGAGCCCGAGTTCATCGTGGCCGACGAGCCCATCTCCGCGCTGGACGTGTCCATCCGCGCCCAGGTCCTGAACCTGATGAAGAAGTTCCAGCAGGAGCGCGGTCTGACCTATCTCTTCATCGCCCACGACCTCTCCATCGTCCGCTTCATCTCCGACCGCATCGTGGTTATCTACAAGGGCCGGATCATGGAGATTGCCGAGACAGAAGAGCTCTTCGCCTACCCGCTGCACCCCTACACCAAGTCCCTGATCTCCGCCATCCCCATTCCCGATCCCAGAATCGAGAAGGAGAAGAAGCTCTTCATCTACGACAAGAGCCTGCACGACTACTCCGTGGAGCAGCCCGAGCTGGTGGATATCGGCAACGGCCACATGGTCTACGGCAGCCCCTCCGAAATCGAGAAGTACAAGAAGATCCGCTTCGGCTAATACACAAGGAAAACGACCGGGCAGGACGCCTGTCCTGCCCGGTCGTGGTATCTGCATATGATGAGACTGCAACGAAACAACGACGATCTGCGGGAGCTGATCGAGGAAAACAAGCCGCTGGACCGGAAAAAGATCATCCTCCGCTTCACGGCCTTTCTGATCTTCCTCGCCCTGGCCATCACCTTTATCACCATCGGCATCACCAGCGCCGGCAAGCGGACGGAGGGCCTCCAGCTCATCGAGGCGGAGGCGGACAAGGAGGTGCTCCGCTACCAGCTGGGGGTCAGCTTTCAGCACTGGTTCACCGGCTCCTCCAGCGCAATCCGGATGGGCGTCAAGGAGCTGGGTGAGATCTACTCCTCCGCGCTGAAGGACGCCTTCCGGATGCTGGATGCCAGAGAGCGCTACGAGGACTGGGCCAACCTGGCGACGCTGAACCAAAGCCTGGGCCGGGAGGTGACGCTGAATCAGCCTCTCTACGAGGTCCTGCGCGACGCGGCCCGGCGAACGGCGGCGGGGGAGGGCTACAGCATGTTTGCCGGCGCTCTCTATGCCGAATGGGAGGGCCTGCGCTACGCGCTGGACCCGGCTCCCGGGGACCCGCTCAACGACCCCGCCGAGGCCGAACGCCTGGAAAGGCTGCGGACCGCCACCGCTGAGCTCTCCAATTTCTCCCTGGAATTTCTGGACGACGCGGCCTGCACCGTCCGCTTCACCGTGGACCAGGATTATCTGGAGCTGCTGGCGGAGCTGGAGCTGGAGGACGCGCCCATCCTGGACCTGAACGTGCTCACGGAGGCCTATAAGCTGCAGCTGGTGGCGCAGCGCCTGGAGGATCGGGGCTACGACCGGGGCTTCCTGCTGACGGACAGCGGGCTTATGCTGGCCCTCTCCGGCTATACCGACGGCGGCGTTTTCCGGCTTTACGGACTGGACGAGAAGGGCGCAGTCCCCGCCGCGGAGCTGCCGATCGAGGCCGGCTCCTGTACGGTCCAGCTCCGGGCCTTCGGAACGCAGGACGAGCCGGGCTACTACGCGCTGGAGGGCGGGAAGACGCGGTACTACCGTCATCCCTGGCTGCCTGCCGACGGGGAATACCGGAACGCCCTGTTGACCGCCCTGGTCAGCGGCAAGGGCCTCTCGGCCCCCGACGCCTGCTGTGCCGGCCTTCGTCTGCTGGCCTGTGACAGCGCCGAGGAGGCGAAGACCCTGGCGGTCTCGCTGCCCGGCGACGCCGCGTTCCTCCTCACGGAAGAGCCCCGGACCATCTACAGCGCCGACGAGGCCCTGGCGGCCCTCCCGGACAGCGGCTATCAGACGGCCTCACTCCCCTGAAAAACGAAGCAAAAAGGCAAGCTTTTCAAAAAAAGCTTGCCTTTTTGCTTCGAAAGGGCTATAATATAGCTCAATCTTGTTCGCAGGGAGGAAATCACCATGAGCGATCAGAGCAAAGAGAAATTCTTTATCACAACCCCCATCTATTATCCGTCCAGCCGGCTCCACATCGGCCATGCCTACTGCACCGTGGCCACGGACGTTATGGCCCGGTATAAGCGAATGCGGGGCGCCGACGTGATCTTCCTCACCGGCACCGACGAGCACGGCCAGAAGATCGAAAACAAGGCCAAAGAGGCCGGCCTGACGCCCAAGCAGTTCGTGGACTCCATCGTGGAGGCCCCCAAGGGCGTCAAGGACCTGTGGAAGCTGATGAACGTGTCCTATGACCGCTTCGTCCGCACCACCGACGCGTCCCATCTGAAAACCGTCCAGACCGTCTTCCGCACCATGTACGAAAACGGCGACATCTACAAGGGCAGCTATGAGGGCCTGTACTGCACGCCCTGCGAGGCCTTCTGGACCCAGAGCCAGCTGAAGGACGGCAAGTGCCCCGACTGCGGCCGGGAGGTCCAGCCCGCCAAGGAGGAGGCCTACTTCTTCCGGGCCAGCAAGTACGCCGACCGGGTCCGGAAGCTGCTCACCGAGACCGATTTCCTGGAGCCCAAGAGCCGGGTCAACGAGATGGTCAACAACTTTATCGACTGCGAGGGCGGCCTGCAGGACCTCTGCGTTTCCCGCACCAGCTTTTCCTGGGGCGTTCCCGTGGACTTCGACGGGAAGCACGTGGTCTACGTCTGGCTGGACGCCCTGTTCAGCTATCTGTCCCCTCTGGGCTATCTGAATGAGAACGGCGAGGACTGGAAGCGCTTCTGGCCCGCCGACGTACACTTCATCGGCAAGGAGATCGTCCGCTTCCACGCCATCTATTGGCCCGCCTTCCTGATGAGCATGGGTCTGCCCCTGCCCAAGAAGATTTTCGGCCACGGTTGGCTGAACTTCAACGGCGATAAGATGTCCAAGTCCAAGGGCAACGTGGTGGATCCCTACCTGCTGGCGGAGCGCTACGGCGTGGACGCCCTGCGCTTCTTCATGCTGCGGACCTTCCCCTTCGGCTCCGACGGCAACTTCACCAACGAGTCCCTGATCTCCTGCATCAACGTGGACCTGGCCAACGACCTGGGCAACCTGGTCAGCCGCACCGTCGCCATGGTGGGCAAGTACTTCGGCGGCCGGCTCCCCCTGGAGCAGCAGGAGGATGAAGAGAAGGACGACGAGCTGATTACCCTGGCCTGCGATCTGGTCCACGTCTACGAGGAGCAGATGGAGAAGTATGCCTTCCAGAACGCCCTGGGCGAAATCTTCAAGGTCATTTCCCGGGCCAACAAGTATATCGACGAGAACGAGCCCTGGAAGCTGGCCAAGGACGAGGCCCTGAAGCCCCGCCTGGCCCGAGTGCTCTACAATCTGCTGGAGACCGTCCGCATCTGCGGCGGCCTGCTGCAGCCCTTCATGCCCGCCACTGCCGCCGAGATCATGAAGCGCATCGGCGCCGCGGAGTACGACTGGGATTCCCTGGCCTTCTTCGGCACCCTCTACCGGGACGCCCAGGTGGAGAACGGCCCCGCTCTCTTCCCCCGCATCGACGCCGCCAAGGAGCTGGAGGAGCTGGAAAAGCTCCAGGCCGCCCAGGCTGCCGCCGCCAACCCCGCTCCCGCGGAGGAGGAAGCGCCCCTGCCCGAGCCCCTGCCGACCATCGCATTTGACGACTTTACCAAGGTAGAAATGACCGTGGTGAAGGTCCTGGCCTGCGAGAACGTGAAGAAGTCCGAGAAGCTACTGAAGTTCCAGCTGGACGACGGAAGCGGTACGCCCCGCCAGATCCTCTCCGGCATCGCCAAGTTCTACAAGCCCGAGGAGCTGATCGGCAAGACCCTGGTGGCCGTCACCAACCTGGCCCCCCGCAAGATGATGGGCCAGGAGAGCCGCGGCATGCTGCTCTCCGCCGAGCGCGGCGAGAAGCTCCATCTGCTGATGCTGGACGACGCCATCCCCGCCGGCAGCCGTCTCTGCTGAGCCGAATCTGTCAACGACAAAAACCTGGAAGCCGGAATTTCGGCTTCCAGGTTTTTTTCTGTAAATCGAATTACTCAAAGATCCGGATCAGCCGGGCCTCTGTTCGCGGGTCAGACCGTCCCGGTAGCTGCGGAGCAGGGCCTCCAGCGCGGCGATCCGGGTCATCAGGGCCTTTCCCTCGTCGGTCTCCGCCATCAGAAGCCGATGCGGCATGGCCTCCACCACCCGGGTCCTGGTGTTGGTCTGGGCGATGGAGCTGCCGGTGGCCTTCCGGAAGGGCCGGTGCTCCGCCAGGGTCAGGCTGTGGGAGTTGAAGATCAGGGTGTAGCCTGCGATGCCGGTGGTGGACTGATAGGCCTTGGAGATGCCCCCGTCGATGACGAAGAGCCGGCCGCCGCATTTGATGGGGCTTTCGCCCTACTTGACGGGGACGTGGCCGTTGATGATGTGCGCATGCTCCGGGTTCAGACCGAAGTCTGTCAGAATGGCCCGCACCGTATCCTCCTGCTCATAGAGGCTGTAGTAGGGGTCCTTGGGCTCCCGCCGCAGCTCCTCCGCCCCGGGGATATCCTTGGCCGTGAAATAGCGTTCAAAGGTGGTCATCCGCGCCTTGCCGAAGAGGGGAGACTTAGCTCCGCACCAGAGATACCACATCAGGTCCACGCATGCGGGCTCATGCTGGTAATAGGCCCGGCGGACGATGCTGTCCAGGGCGTCCAGCATGGCCTTGCCCCGGCAGAGCTTTCCGTCCAGCTCCAGGGCGGAGAAGCTGCCGTCGGCCTCCATGGGGATACAGCCGTGGTAGAGCAGATTGCCGTTGACCGCCTTGTACATGGAGCCGTTGCGCATCAGGAAATCCATGTGCCGCTTCAGGGCGGCGGAGTGACGGAAGGAGGTGCGGAGCATATCCGCCAGCGCCTGTTCGCCCTCCGTCAGGGCGTAGGGGTCCGCGGGGTTCAGGGTGGGGAAGTTGGTGTCCGTCAGCGGGTATTCGGTTCCGTTCAGCCGCAGCACGCCCTTTTCCAGGTCCAGCTTGTCCAGCAACAGCCGGTGCTCCATGCCATAGCCCGGATTCCGTTGAATCAGCTGGCCCTCCAGCTTGAACAGGATGATGGCGACCGCCTTGTGCATTTTGGCGGCCAGAGCCGGCGCCACCGGGTCGTATTTGTTTTCGTCGAGGATATGGGGTCGGAAGGCTTCGCAGGGGTCGTTGGCGTAGACCTCGTCGGCAAACATGGACAGGGGGCGGAGGTTGATGCCGTAGCCGTCCTCCAGCATGTCGAAGTTGTTGTAGCTGATGGCGATCCGAAGCACCGAGAACAGGCAGACCGGATTGCCTGCCGCCGCGCCGATCCACTCAATGTCGTGGTTGCCCCACTGGATGTCCACGTTGTGATGGAACATCAGCTCGTCCAGAATCTTATGGGCGCCGGGTCCCCGGTCAAAGATGTCGCCGATGATGTGGAGGCTGTCCACCGCGACCTGCTGGATCAGGTAGCAGAGGTTGGAAATCAAGCCCTCCCCGATGCCCGCGTCCACGGCGGCGGCGATCAGCTCCCGGTAATAGTCGGATTTCGCCGGGTCTTGGGAGGAGCTCATCAGTTCCCGAATCACAAAGCGGAATTTGTTGCTGCTCAGCGCGTCCACGTGATCGTGGGCGTATTTCCGGCAGACCTCCTGCAAAACGGGCATCAGCCGGAAGATCATCAGCCGTTCCCATTCGCCGCTGTCTCCCGCGGCCCGGCGGTGGCGGATGACCTGCTCCGGGTAATAGATCAGAGCGGCAAGCTCGTCCAGATCCGTTTCCGGCAGAGCAGCGCCGTGAATGGCGTTGATCTTGTCCCGAATGGTGCCGGAGGCGGAGCGCAGCAGATGGATAAAGGCCTCGTGTTCTCCGTGCAGATCGCTGAAATAATACTCCGTTCCCTTGGGCAGCTGCAGGAAGGCGCGCAGCTGTACCAAGGCGGCGGAGGCGGCTTCCACCGTCGGGTACTGTTCAGCCAGCAGATCCAGCCAGGACAGCTCGGGCAGTTTTGCGTCAGTTTCCATGATTCGGACCCCTTTCTGGATTCTTTGCGTCTATTATACACCAAAGCAGCGTCAAACGCACGCTTTTTTTCAGCAAAATACCGGGGATTTCAAAAAAAGGAGGCTGCGGGCTGCGGACGGTAAAGGCGAAACGCGGACAATGGAAGGAACGGGTGAAAAATCCCTTGCCAGAGCGCAAAATCTTTGATATAATAACATAAATACCTTGAACGGAGGCAGGATTATGCTGCAAGACGGGAAACTGCTCATCGGCGTGGGGGAGAACCCCGCGTATCTGCTGCCCAATATGGCCAACCGCCACGGGCTGATCTGCGGCGCCACCGGCACCGGCAAGACCGTCACCCTCAAGGTGATGGCGGAGTCCTTCTCGGAGCTGGGCGTCCCGGTCTTTCTGGCGGACGTCAAGGGCGACCTGGCGGGCTGCTGCCGCACCGGGGAACGCAGCGCGGCCATCGACGGGCGGCTGACGAAGCTGGGCCTGGACCCGGAGAGCTTCGTCTATCATCCCTTCCCGGTCCGCTTCTGGGACGTCTTCGGGGAGATGGGCCATCCCGTCCGCACCACCGTCAGCGAGATGGGCGCGTCCCTGCTGGCCCGGCTGCTGGACCTCACCGACGTGCAGGCCGGCGTTCTGGCCATCGTCTTCCGGGTGGCGGATGACAAGGGCTGGCTCCTGACCGACCTGAAGGACCTGCGCTCCATGGTGGCCTGGGTGACAGACCACGCCAAGGAGCTGCTGAACGAATACGGCAACGTCTCCAAGCAGTCCGCTGGCGCGATTCAGCGGGCCCTGCTGCAGCTGGAGGACGCGGGCGGCGACGTCTTCTTCGGGGAGCCGGACATCGATCTGACGGACTGGTTCCAATGCGACGAGAAGGGGAGAGGCTTCCTCAACGTGCTCCACTGTGAGCGGCTCTACCGCTCGCCGCTGCTGTATTCCACCTTCCTGCTCTGGCTGCTGGCGGAGCTCTTCGAGCAGCTGCCCGAGGCCGGGGACCCGGAGAAGCCCAAGCTGGTCTTCTTCTTCGACGAGGCCCATCTGCTCTTCAAGGGCGCGCCCCGGGCGCTGACGGAGAAGGTGGAGCAGGTGGTCAAGCTGATCCGCTCCAAGGGCGTGGGCGTGTATTTTATCACCCAGCAGCCCTCCGACGTGCCGGACGCCGTTCTGGCCCAGCTGGGCAACAAGGTTCAGCACGCCCTGCGGGCCTACACCCCCAACGAGCAGAAGGCGGTGCGGGCCGCGGCGGACGGCTTCCGCCCCAACCCCAAATTCGATACCAGGGAGGCCATTCTGGACCTGGGCACCGGCGAGGCCCTGGTGAGCTTCCTGGATGAAAAGGGCCGCCCCTCCGTGGTGGAGCGGGCCACAATCCTGCCGCCCCAGTCTCTGATGGGCCCCATCGACGACAAGCGCCGGGAGGCGGAAATTCAATACGACGAGCTCTTCGGCAAGTATGAGACGGCGGTAGACAACGAATCCGCCTACGAGATCATCCACGCAGATCGGCAGAAGGAGGCCGAGGCCGCCGCCCAGGCCGAGGCGGAGAAGCTGGCCCGGAAGCAAAAGGAACAGGAAGAAAAGGAACAGGCCAGGGCCCAGCGGGAGAAGGAAAAGGAAGAGCGCGCCAAACAGGCAAAGAGAAAGAGCTCCGCCTCCGCCAAGGTTGCCAACTCCGCCCTCAACGCCGTCGGCCGGGAGGTCGGCAGGTCGTTTACGAGGGGCGTCCTGGGCGTTCTGAAAAAGTGGTTCTGATTTCCAGGCATCAGGGACCAGGCATCAGGCATCAGGCACCGCTCGAAAAGCTGTGCTGTCTCGGTTCCGCTGCGCCCGTTCTCTTGTTGGGAAAGAATCCTTTTGCATTCTTGCAAAATCTTCGGTCTTGACAAAGACTTCTGGATTGTGTACACTTTGGTCAGAAGGTTCGTCGGGCCGTCTGGTTAATCCGTCTTGAGCGGTAACTCCAGTTTTTGAGTTGTTCGACGAGCCTTCGTTTCCTGTCATTTGCCGCGCCCCTATATTATTTGAAGATATTCAACGACAGACATATCGAACGGGGTAAACGGTGATCCACCCGGCACGGTAACAGGCGGTGCCTGATGCCTGATGCCTAATGCCTGATGCCTGTTCAACTCGAAAGGAGTATCCCCAATGGACGCCCCAAAAGGTGATTTTTCCAAGGGCAGGGTCTCAGCCCTGATTATGAAGCTGGGCCTGCCGATTATGCTGGCCGAGCTGGTCCACGTGCTCTACAACATCGTGGACCGCATGTACATCGGCCACATGCCGGAGCCCACCGGCACCATTGCCCTGACGGGCCTGGGCGTGTGCTTCCCGCTGATCACCCTGATCGGCGCCTTTGCCAACCTCTGCAGCACCGGCGGCGCGACGCTCTCCACCATCGCCCGGGGCGAGGGTGACGACGAGCGGGCCGGGCGGATCATGGAGACGGCCTTCACCTTCCTGCTGATTATCGGCGGGATTCTGACGGTCCTGCTCTTCGCGACGGCGCCCTGGACCCTGACCCTCCTGGGCGGCAACGAGACCAGCCTGCCCTACGCCCTGGATTATTTCCGCATTTACGTGGTCGGGACCATCCCGGTGCTGATCAGCCTGGGAATGAATCCCTTCATCAACGCCCAGGGCTTTCCACGGGTGGGTATGGTGACGGTGACCCTGGGCGCGGCTCTGAACATCGTGCTGGACCCCATCTTCATCTACGCCCTGGATATGGGCGTTCGAGGCGCGGCCCTGGCTACGGTGCTGTCCCAGCTGGCCAGCGCGGTCTGGGTGCTCCGCTTCCTCACCGGGAAGCGGCCTCCGGTCCGCCTGAAGGGCCTGGGAATCGACAGGGTGCAGCTGGTCAACGTGATGAAGCTGGGCGTCACCGGCTTTATGTTCAAGGTGACGAACTCCGTCACCCAGGCCATCGTCAACGTGATGCTGAAGGCCTGGGGCGGCCCCCTCAGCCAGCTCTACATCGGCGCCATGAGCCTCATCAACTCCATGCGGGAGATCATGAGCCTGCCCATCAACGGCGTGAGCCAGGGCGGCCAGGCCGTCATGAGCTACAACTATGGGGCGAAGCTCTACAAGCGGGTCTCCGAGAGCATCCGCTTCTTCCTGCTGGCGGGCCTTGCCATCAACACCCTGATGTGGGCGCTGGTGATGACCGTTCCCCAGCCGCTGATCCGAATTTTCACCGACGACGAGGACCTGATTTCGCTGACGGTCCGCTGCGCCAGAATCTACTTCGGCGCCTTCCCCTTTATGGCGCTGCAGGTCACGGGGCAGCACACCTTCGTGGCGCTGAACCACCCCAAGCACGCCCTGTTCTTCTCCACCCTGCGGAAGCTGATCCTGGTGGCCCCGCTGACCCTGCTGCTGCCCGGCCTGGGCCTGGGCGTCGAGGGCGTCTTCTGGGCCGAGATGATCAGCCAGCTGGTGGGCGCCAGCGCCTGCTTCACCACCATGTACTTCGTCATCTGGCGGAAGATGAAGCAGCCCCTTGCCGGCTGAAGCCCCCGCAATCGGGATTTGTTGAACTGATGCCAGCGGATCGAGCTTCAGACAAACCTCCCCTGCAAAGGGGAGGGGGACCGCCCGCAAGGGCGGTGGAGGGGTCGCGTTGGGTCTTGCCGTCGTTGGTTGGGAGCGCGCAATCTCCG
>JAFWTG010000042.1 GCA_017519005.1 Oscillospiraceae bacterium
ACGATACGCCTGCTTCCGACGAGACCGAAGCGGGCGTCCCCGAGGCCCCGCTTGCTTCCGACGATACGCCTGCTTCCGACGAGACCGAAGCGGGCGTCCCCGAGGCCCCGCTTGCTTCCGATGATACGCCTGCCTCCGACGATGCCGAAGCAGGCGTCCCGGACGCCCCGCTTGCTTCCGATGATACGCCTGCCTCCGACGATGCCGAAGCGGGCGCCCCCGAGGCCCCGCTTCCTTCCGACGATACGCCCGTCCCCGACGAGGCCGAAGCGGGCGGTGCCCCCGAGGCCCCGTCCGCCTCCGACGAAGCGCCCGCATCCGACGAGGCCGCCGCCTCCGACGAACCCGCGGCGGACGGCGTCCCCGCGGAAGCGCCCGCCCCCGACGGCGCGCCCCTGGCCGACCTGCTGGCCGAGGCGGAGGGCGCGGACTGTGCGACCCTGTTGGAGCTGGCCAAACGCGTCAAGGCCGATCCCGAGACCCCGGACGAGCTGCGGGAGCAGGCGCTGGACCGCCTCCACGAAGCCTATCTGGCGCGGGAGACGGAGGAGCTGGAGCTTCTGAGCGCCCAGGCGGAGGAGCTGGAGCTGCCGGCCCTCCGGGCCCTGGCCGACCGCATCGCGGCCGGACCCTACACCGTGGTCAAGCGCACGCCCTATCTCACCGCGCTGAACGCCCGGATTGACCGGCTCCAGGCCGACGAGCTGGCGGCCCTCTGCGCCGGGACGGAGGAGGCCGACGCCCGAACGCTGGCCCGGATCCGGGAACAGCTGGAGCGGGTGGACTGCGCCGAGGTCCTGAAAACCGAGCACTTCCGCCGCATCGACGCCCGCCAGGAAGCGCTGGACCTCGAAGCGCTGGAGCGGGTGACAGCCGGAGCCGAGACCATGTCCGAGAAGGAGCTGCGCACCGTGGCCCTGACGCTGGAGGCCTCCAACTGGAATCCGAAATACGTGGGACTCTACCGACACAAGATTGAGCTCTGCCGCGAGGCCGCCCTCTACCGGGAGGTCCACGACCAGCTGGCGGAGCTGGAGGATATGGAGCGGCGGGAGCTGGTGGAGCTCCGCGAGCGGATCGAGTCCATGGGAGTCCCCGCGCGCTTCACCGTCACCGCCCTGAAGCGGATCGACGAAAAGCTCTTCCGGCAGGATATGCTGCGGCTGATGGCCCTGCGGAGCGATTTCAACGACCTGGACTTTGAGAGCATCGACGAGCTGCGGGCCCAGGCGGCCCGCTTCGAGGCCTGCGAGCGGGCCAGACAGCATTATCTGAACTACCTGCTGGCCCGGGAACAGGCGCTGATCATCGAAAATACCCTGGCCAGAGCGGAGCTGGCCCGCCAGCTCCTGGCCCGCCACAAGCTGCGCGCCGACGACTTCTGCTTCCCCAGCGCGCCGGACTACCAGCGCCGTCTGGCGGAGTTCTGGCAGGGCAGCGGCCTGGAGCAGCCGCGGGATATCCCGGTCTTCCTCTTTGAGAACGGCAGCCAGTTCGCCCTGTCCGGCTCCCGCTTCTACTTCAAGACGGGCCGCCATCTGGACTGCGTCCCCGTGGAGAACGTGGAGCGCGTGCAGGTCATGCGGCAGCACATGTCCCTGCTGCTCCAGATCGTGGGCAAGGACAACTCCTATCGGCTCACGGAGGCCCGCATCAGCCGCATCGGCTCCGAGCGGACCCTGGAGTTCCTCAACGACTGCTTCAAGGCCTGGGCGGAGCCCGGCCCCGCCGGCCCCCTGCCCGCCAATCTGCGGGTCCGGCGGCTGGACCCGGCCGAGTACACTGCGCCCGTGGAGACCGAGCCGCTGAGCCCGCGGATTGCCTGGGAGCTCTTCTGCCGGGCCTACGACGAGGCGGAGCTCCGGGACGGCAATCTCATCCGTCCGGAGGACCAGAACGCCCTGGAGCGTCTGCCCAAGCTCCGCCTGAGCCTGGGCCTGCCCGAGAACACCCCCGTGATCTGGTACGCCTCCGCCTCCTGGCTGGGCACCGTCAAGGAGGGCGTGGCCCTGGGAACCCGGGGGCTCTACAGCAAGGAGGGGAAAAACCCGGTGCAGACCGTTCCCACGGAGGAGATTGCCGCCCTCCGGGCCGCCGGCAGCCGCCGCATGAGCGTGACGCTGCTCAGCGGCGAAACGCTGAGCCTGCCCATCTCCGAGGCGATGACGCCGCTGATCCTGGACTATATCCACGCCCTGCAGCTGGGCAGCTGGCTGCGCAATCAGGAGGAGCGGCCGTGAAGCGCACGAGCCCGAAGCAATCCGATTCCCGGGCAGCCGCCTCGCGGCTGCCCCGCTGGCGTCGGACGCTGATTCTGCTGTCCCTTCTGGGCTTCCTGATCTTCTTCTTCCCCGTCTTCGGCGGGATTCTGAACCCGGTGAACCTGGGGGCCATGCTGGGCTTCCTGGCCCTGGCCGCGGTCTTCCGCTGGTGGCCAGGCTTCGTGCGGCTGCTGCGCCGGGTCTGGTCCCGGCGCTGGGGCAGGGTCCTGCTGCTTCTCAGCGGCGCGGGCCTGCTGGCCCTGACGCTGCTGGTGCTGGTGCTCTGCGGCATGGTGCTTGCCCGGCTCCGGGCCGTTCCGGAAGAACCCTGTCCCACGGTCATCGTCCTGGGCTGTCAGGTCCGGGGCACCGCGCCCTCCCTGCTGCTCAGCTACCGGATCGAGGCCGCCGCGGCCTATCTGGAGGCCAACCCCGGCTCCGCCGCCATTCTGACCGGCGGCAAGGGCAGCGGCGAGAGCATCTCCGAGGCCGCGTGCATGTACCGGAGTCTGGTGGAGCGGGGCATCGACCCGGCCCGCCTGTATAAAGAAGAGGAGGCCACCGACACCCTGGAGAATATCCGCTTCTCCATGGCAGTTATGGAGCGGGAGGGCCTTTCCGGCCCCGCGGCCCTGGTCAGCAACGATATCCACATCTGCCGCGCCGAGCGGATGGCGGCGGACCAGGGCCTGGAGGCCTGCGGCCTGGCCGCCAAAACCAGCTGGTACAGCCGCCCCACCTACGTGCTGCGGGAGGCTCTGGCGCTGGCCTACTACCTGCTGTCCCCCTGATTTTACCCCGTAATTGGAGGAAAAACGACTTGAAAGCGAAACTCAAAATCCTGCTGCCCCGGCTGGCGATTCCCCTGTGGCTGCTGTCCCTGCTCGGCCTGGATCTGCTTTTCCGCGGGACCTACGGCTACGTGGGCGGCAAAGGCGCGTGGACGGCGGAGCCGCTGATTTTCACGGCGCTGTGGCTGCTGCTGTTCGCGGGCCTGGTGCTGCTGCTGCCCCGCTGGGGCGGCCGGACCGTGATGCTGACGCTCACGGTGCTGAGCTGCCTGCTCTGCGTGGTCCACGCGGTCATGTTTCATCTCTTCGGCAACTTCTTCGGCTTCGCGGACCTGCTCTACGCGGGGGACGGGGCCGCCTTCTTCAGCTTCCAGTATTTGCAGATGCGGAGGCTCCTGCTGCTGGGCGTCCTGCTGGCCCTGGCCGCGGGGATCCTGGCGGCGATTGTTCTGCCGAAGCACAGGAAGGAGCGGACCGCGGTCCGCCGCCGGGTGATCGCGGGGCTGGCGGCCCTGGTCCTGAGCGTGGGCGGCCTGTTCTGGATGAACCGGAGCCTCAGCGTGGAGCTGGTGGTGGACGACACGATGCGCTGGGAGATTGTCCGGGACGAAAAGGTACAGGAGGGCACGCCGGAGCAGCTCGCCTACTCGGAGTTCAAGAACCCCAACCTGTGCCTGCCCCTGACGGGCCTGTATCAGTACACGGCCCGGGACCTGTGGAAAACCTTCGTTTCTGACGATTCCCAGGCCCGGCTCCGGACGCTGGAGGAGCTGAACGCCTGGGCCGAGGCCCGGCCGCCCCACGCGGACAATGCGCTGACCGGGGCCCTGAAGGGCAAAAACCTGGTCATGATTATGGTGGAGTCCCTGGATACCTGGATGCTGCGGGAGGACGTGACGCCGAATCTCTGCGCGCTGCGGGATCAAAGCGTGGACCTGATCCACCACTATACCCCGCTGTATCTGAACGCCGGGACCTTCGCCACGGAATTCTGCTCCATGACGGGGATCATCCCGCCCATCAGCGGCGTCTCCACCGACGCCTACGTGGAGAACGCCCTGCCCGCCGCGCTGCCCCAGCTCTTTGCCCGGGAGGGCTACCGGACCGATTCCTTCCACGCCGCCTACGGGACGATCTACAATCGCGCCGCCATCCACCGGCATCTGGGCTTCGGAGCCTACCACGACTTCGAGGACCTGGGGATGCAGGACTATATGCTGGACAGCCAGCTGCTCAACGGCTTCCGGAAAATGGTCACGAAGGAGCTGCCCTTCTTCTCCTTTATCATTACCTACTCGGGCCACGGCCCCTATACCGAGGCTCTGGGCAACATTGCCGCGCCCCATCTGGAGCAGGCCAGAGCCCTGGCCGCCGCCTCCGGCGTGCAGGCTCCGGCGGAGACCTGGGAGCAGTATGTGCGGGCCCTGGCCCACGTCATGGAGACCGACGACTTCATCGGCGGCTTCATGGAACGGCTGGAGGCGGAGGGACTGGCCGACGACACGGTGGTCATCGTCTACGGCGACCACTACTGCAAGTATCTCACCGATACCGATTTCCTGCTGGAGCTGAAGGGCGCGGAGAACCGGAATCTGCTCTGCAACACCCCGCTCTTCATCTGGAGCCGGGATCTGGAGCCCCGCAAGCTGGAAACCTATACCTCCACGGTGGATCTCTTCCCCACAATCTGCAATCTCTTCGGCCTGGACGCGGACCTGCGCTGCTTCGTGGGCAGCGACGTCTTCTCCGGGGAGGGCGGCTTCGCCTACTGGCGGGACGGCAGCGTCTGCGACGAAAACGGCTATCTGGACGGCGCGCAGACCGACTCCCTGACGCCGGAGCAGCAAGCCCTGCTGGGCCGGGCCAAGGCCAATCTGGAGCGCTCCTGGAACAGCTTCCGCTACGACTGGTTCTCCGTCCGCGACCCCCTGCTGCCATAAAGCCGACAAAAAAACCTGTGCTGTGCGCACAGGTTTTTTTGTCGGTAAAGCTTTACACGTTGAAGAGGAAATTGACGATGTCGCCGTCCTTCATCACGTATTCCTTGCCCTCCAGGCGGAAGAGGCCCTTGGCCTTGGCGTTGGCCATGGTGCCGCAGGCCTTCAGGTCCTCGAAGGCCACCACCTCGGCGCGGATGAAGCCCCGCTCGATGTCGGAGTGGATCTTGCCGGCGGCCCTGGGGGCCTTGGTGCCCCGGGTGATGGTCCAGGCGTGGACGTCGTCGGGGCCGGCGGTCAGGAAGGAGATATAGCCCAGCAGCTCGTAGGAGGTCTTGATGAGCCGGTCCAGGCCCCGCTCGGTGAGGCCCAGCTCCTCCATGAACATTTGGGCGTCCTCGGCGTCCATGTCCATGATGTCCTCCTCAAACTTGGCGGCCACGGGCAGCACCGCGGCCCCCTCCTCGGCGGCCAGCTCTGCCAGCGCCCGGTATTGGGGATGCTCCCGGTAGTTGGCCATGCCGTCCTCGTCCAGGTTGGCGGCGTAGATGACGGGCTTGGTGGACAGCAGGCCGCCGTCCTGGAGAATGTCCTTGTCCTCGTCGGTGAAGGGGAAGCTGCGGGCGGGCTTGCCCTCGGACAGGTGGGCCAGCAGGGCCTCGCACATGTCGGCCTCCCGCTTGTACTTCTTGTCGCCGCCCTTGAGGTTCTTTTTGGCCTTCTCCAGCCGGCGCTCCACCACCTCGATGTCCGCCAGGATCAGCTCCAGCTCCAGGGTCTCGGCGTCGGAGCGGGCGTCGGCGGGCTCGGGGAAGAGATTGTCGTTGTCAAAGCAGCGGACCACGTGGATCAGCGCGTCGGTCTGGCGGATGTTCTGCAGCACGGAGTTGCCCCGGCCCTGACCCTTGCTGACGCCGGACACGTCCACGAAGTCGATGCTGGCGGGGGAGTATTTCTTGGGCTTGTAGTATTCCGCCAGCCAGTCCAGCCGCTCGTCGGGCACCTTGGCCTGGCCCACGTTGGCCTTGCCCCCGGCTCCGTAGCCGCCGGTCTCGGCCTTGGAGCCGGTCAGCGCGTTGTAAAGCGTCGTCTTGCCCACGCCGGGCAGTCCCACGATTCCTAATTTCATATCGTTTCACATCTCCTTGGTGCGTTCTGTAATTCCACCGGATATTGTATCACAAATCCGCGCGAACTGCAACCGGAATGTTGGAAATGTTCGGAAAGACGCTTCCTTCTCCCGCGCGGGATCAGCCCAGCAGCTTGTCCAGCAGCTCGGAGAGGGTCTGCTTTTCCGCCTCGCTGAGTCTGGAGAACAGGGCCTCCAGCCAGCCCTCGCGCTCGGCGCGAATCTCCTCAGCCCGCCTGGCGCCGGCCCCGGTGAGCTTCAGCAGCACGGCCCGGCGGTCGTTCTCGTCGCTCTCCCGGGTCAGGAAGCCGTCCGCCTCCAGCCTGCCGATCAGCTCCGAGGCGGAGGAGGCGTTGATATCGGCCTCCCAGGCCAGATCCTTCTGCCACATGCCATCCGGGTGCTCGGCGAGCAGGGCCAGCAGCCGCTCCCGGGACTGACCGCGGCCGTGCCTGCCGCAGGGACCGTGGGGGCCTTTCCCGTGGGGGCCCTTCCCGCAGAAGGGCGGCAGGGGCGGCAGCAGGCCGTTGGCCGGCGCTTCGGGGGACTGCTGCATCCACTGCGGCGTCTCCGGGCCCTCGCCCTCCCGCCCGGGGTGGAAGCGCTTCATGCGGGCCTCCCGGGGAAAGCGCATCATTTTCCGAAACAGTTCTTCGTTGGTAATCATTCTGTCATGCTCCTTTCTCAGTCGTCGAATTCCATGCGTTCGTCTTCGTGCAGCTTGTTTTCGAACTGCTTGCATTATACTTCGGTTCCGAACAATTGTCAAGTACTTCGGAACCGAAGTATTGAAAACTTTTTGTGAACGCTGCTCCGGGCGCGGCCTGAGGCTTGCGCGCCGCGGGGGAACGTGGTATAATCAAAGCGGACTGCATGAGAGCCGTTCAGGCCCGGAATGCCGGGACGACGGAGACGCTTCAGACGCTGAGGAGGGACGGAGCAATGAAGCTGTCAAGCATTTTTGAGGAAAGACCTGAAAGCTGGGGCTTCCGGGGGGACCCGTATTTTTGGGCCTACCTGCAGGAACGCGCCGAGCGCATGGACAGGCTCTCGCCGGCCGGGCTGGAGCAGTGGATCAAAGAGGAGTACCGCTCAGTGGCCGGCAAGCCGATGACGGACCGATACGGCGATTTTGCCGTGATCGAGCAGTTTGCCCACGGAGGGATGAGCTCCGGCGGCGTCGATAACCTGTGGTGGATCGAGACGGGAATCCCGCTGCTGCAGAGCAGACTGAAGAAGCTCGGCTCCTGACCTTTCATAACAGGTCGAGTTCGGTTGCAATTTCAGACGGAATGTTGTATATTGAAAAAAACGCGGCGCGGAATCAAACCGGGGAAGTGGGGGAACGGCGATATGATGATTCTGATCACCGGAGCCTCCCACACCGGGAAGACGCTCCTGGCCCAGCGGCTGCTGGAGAGATACCGATACCCCTATCTCTCCATCGACCATCTGAAGATGGGGCTGATCCGCAGCGGCAGCACGGCCCTGACCCCGGCGGACGACGAAGCGCTGACGCAATATCTCTGGCCAATCGTCCGGGAGATCGTCAAAACAGCCGTTGAAAACCGGCAGAATCTGATCGTGGAGGGCTGCTACGTCCCGGCCGACTGGCGGAAGGACTTTGACGAAGACTATTTATCGTCCATTCGCTTTGTCTGCCTTGCCATGACCGGGGCGTATATTGAAACGCATTTTGACGAGATCATCCGCCATGAGTCGGAGATCGAAACGAGGCTGTTTGCCGCCGACTGCAGCGCGGACGGGCTGAAAGCGGACAACCGCCGGTACGTCGAGGCCTTTGGCCGGGCGGGGGAGCGGGTCGTTCTCATAGACGACGATTATGAAAGCGCGTTGGAAAAGCTGACAGACGAGCTCGGGGAGACCTGAGCATGCCGGGACAGCGTATTCCGGAACCGTCTCCGGAGAGGAGCAAACGAGAAGCATCAATGGAGGGATTTGTTATGACGCACGCGGTGATTACAGCTTCTCCATCGACGATTGGGGCTACCCCGGCGTGGACCCCTTTACTCGCGGTTCCTTATACGGCAGGCACGTCTATGCCTTCCTCTTTGAGGAAGCGGAATCCCACGCGCATCAGGATTGGAAGCTCCTGAAGCGGGAGCCCGGGGCGGAGTACAAGTCCTGCCTGGAATTCTGACAGCGGGCAGGAAGCAAGCATGGTTCGGGAGGGTGCGGGCGTGAAAAAGCTGCTGATTCTGCTGGGCGTCCTGGGCGTCTACGTCTATTCACGCTTTGCGGAGCCGCGGCCGGGCCGCCCGAGGCAGGCTCCCGGCGCCGCCGGAAAGGGGCCCGCGGCAAGGGACTGATCCGATTCCGCGGGAGCAGAAGGAAATCACTGTGAGGGAGGAAGCTGCTATGAACAGAAAACGCCTGGGACAGGCTCTGATCGGCGGGGTGTTCACCGTCTGCGGACTGGTGATCGCCGCCCTGGCGGAGCTGGTGGCCAAGGAAGAGCAAAAGCCCGAAAACCGGGAAAGCAAAGCGGAGGAATCAGAACGGTAAGGAGGAGTCAAACGATGCTGCCAATCAACACAGCCGCGCCGGAGTTTGAACTGCCGGACCAGAACGGAGAGCTCCGCCGCCTGTCGGATTACCGGGGGCGGAGGGTGATCCTGTATTTCTACCCCAAGGACATGACCGCCGGCTGCACGAAGCAGGCCTGCGGCTTCCGGGACCTGACGCCCCAATTCCGGGAGAAGGGGGCCGTGATCCTGGGAGTCAGCAAGGACAGCGTTGCCGCCCACAAGCGGTTTGAGGAAGCCCACGGCCTGCCCTTCCCGCTGCTGTCGGACCCGGAACGGAAGGTGATTCAGGCCTACGACGTCTGGAAGGAGAAGAAAAACTACGGCAAGCTCAGCATGGGCGTGGTGCGTACCACGTATCTGATCGACGAAAACGGGGTCATCGTCAGGGCCTTCGACAAGGTGAAGGCGGCCGACAATCCCAGGCAGATGCTGGAAGCGCTGGAATGAAGGGCGGCAGGCCCGGAGACGGAGACGGAGATATGGACCCCTTTGTGAACGAACAAGACTTCGCGCTGCTCCGGGGCGACCGGGTCAGCTTCTCCGTGCTGGACGGCATCCTGCGGGGGCCCTGCGCCATCCTTCGGAGCGATCACAGGCGGCTGATTCTCTGCCACTCGACGGAGCCCTACCCCGTGTGGATCTGGACGGCGGACGGCCTGACGGCGGAGGAAAAGGAAGACGCCTGGAGGCTGGCGGAGGCGCTCTGCCCGCTTTCCGGGGGCTATC
The DNA here is from genome assembly GCA_017519005.1 of Oscillospiraceae bacterium. Taxonomy (GTDB): domain Bacteria; phylum Bacillota; class Clostridia; order Oscillospirales; family Oscillospiraceae; genus JAFRPC01. The sequence continues at coordinate 9,394 of JAFWTG010000042.1, forward strand.
GGCTCATGATGAAATACGAGCTGGCGGACTTTTTTGTGGAGAGGGCGCAAACAGCCGGGCTGAATGCCGGGATCTCGAAGGAGCTGCTGTCCTACGACTGTCCTGCTCCCGTGAAACCGGAGCATCCTGCCCGGGGTGCGCTGCATCCCTGCGAGCCCGGGGATATGACGGAGGCGGCGGTCCTGCTGACCCGCTTCTGTGCGGAGGTGGGAGAGCATCCCCTGCCGGAGCAGACGGTGCTGGAAAAAACCGCAAAAAAGATCGCCGACGGCGCGCTGTTCTTCTGGAAGGACCCTGCGGGAAGGACCGCGGCCTGCTGCGGCTGGCGGCACAACGAGGGGCTGGCGACGATTACCGACGTCTACACCCTGCCCGAGTTTCGCAGGAAGCATTGCGCCCAGAATCTGGTCTACGAGCTGACGAGGCGGGCCCGGGAGGCGGGCTTCCTGCCCGTGCTCTATACCAACGCGAATTACCCGGCCTCCAACGCCTGCTATCAGAAGATCGGCTATCGGCTGCGGGGAAGGCTCTGTACGGTCTCCCTGCTGTGAGAAAGGAGTAAGCAACATGATCAAAATTTACGGGATGCCCGGCTGCCCCTACTGCGATTACGTACACGCGCAGATCGCGGGTCGGGAGGACGAATTCCGGTATATCAACATCGCTGAGAACATCCGCAATCTGAGCGCCTTCACCCGGCTGCGGGACACGAGCCCCGTGTTTGATTCCTGCAAGCAGATCGGCGACGTGGGCATCCCCGCCTTCGTGTTCGAGGACGGCAGCGTTTCCATCGACCCGGCGGACGCGGGCCTCATCGAGTACGGCAGCCCCGACGCCTGCTCCATCGAGGATCACAGGGCCGGCAGAAAGGGCTGCTGAGCCGCGGCAGGCAGAATGCCCGGGCGGAGCCGAAAGCCGTCCCGGTACAGATCAACAGCTCCGCCCTCAGCCGCTAAAAAGCGCCCGCCGCCCGGGGGCCCGGCGATCCGCAAACCCCAAAGCCTGTAAGCGCGAAACGGCACGAAACCGGAAGGAGAATTCCGGTTTCGTGCCGTTTTTTGGAAAGTCAAACGAATCCGCCGGGAACAGCTGTCGGTCTCAGGCTGCGAGCCGATCCCGGACTATGGGCTCGGGAAGCTCCCGCCCGGCGACCGGTATCCCCGGATCATGACGGCTCCGTCATGGCGCGGAACAGGAGGGTCAGCATCTGCGCCCGGGTGCAGTTGGCCGAGGGGGAGAAGTGGGCGGCGTCGGTGCCGGCGGTGACGCCCCGGGAGACGGCCCAGAGCACGGCGTCATGGTAGTATGCGTCCGGGCTCACGTCCTCAAAGCCCGTGTCCGCCTGGGAATCCACCGCAGGTCTGCCCTGCCGGGCGTACAGGAAGGTGACGGCCTCCGCCCGGGTACAGACCTTGTCGGGCGAGAAGTGCTCGGCGTCGGTGCCGGCAGTGATTCCCTGCTCCAAGGCCCAGAGCACCGGCTGACAGTAGTAGGCGTCCGTCGGCACGTCGAGGAAGGGGTTTTCCGTGGAGAGCGGGGCCGGAGCTCCGGCGGCCTTCCAAAGGAAGGTCACAACCTGCGCCCGCGTGCAGTTGAGATGGGGGCCGAAGACCATCTCCGAGACGCCCGACGTGATGGGAGGCGCATGATAAACTGCCCAGAGCACGGGGCCATAGTAGTAATTACCCTGCGTCACGTCGAAGAAGGGCATGTCGATCCCGGACTCCACGTACACGTCCCGGGCGGGCATCGCGAGGGTATAGGGGTTCTCGGTCCCGCTGAGGGTCCCGGCGTTGACGAAATAGCTGTCGCACGCCGCGTACGCACAGCTCAGCCGGATCGAGAGCGCTTCTCCCGCCGCCGCGTAGATGACGTCTCCGTATTGCAGACCCACGCGGGCGTCGCTGACGGTGACGCCGCTGACCGCATAGACGCTGAGGGTTCCCACGAGGCCCAGGGTCACGATCTCCTCCGCGGTGACGGCATAGGCCTGCTTGCCCTGGAGCTCGCCGAGGGCCTGGGTGTAGTAGCTGTTGGTGATGGACGCGCCGTTGCGGGCGAAGGCGGCGCTGCCCTGGCCCTGGACGCTGCACTCCGCCGGGGCGAAGAGGCTGTCGGTGATGGTGGTGCTGCCGCTGCTCCAGCCCACGAAGCCGCCGACCTTGTTGGTGTTCTCGCCCAGCAGACTGCCGTTGAAGACGCAGCCCCGGATGTCGAGGGAGCAATTTCCGACCAGATATCCCACCAGGCCGCCGTGGGTGCCGTCGCCGACGGTGGCGCTGTCGATGGTCACGCTGCACAGGCAGTTTTCAATGGAGGCGGATCTCTGCACGATGCCGATCAGGCCGCCGGCGTCCATGCCGTCGGTGGTAATCGTGCCGGTGACGGAGCAGCCGCTGATGGTCAGCTCCGAGGCGTTGTTCGCCTGGCTGACGAGGCCGGCGGGGTACAGGCTCGCGTCTGTATTCTTCGTGTCTGTGATCGTCACCTCCACCTGGCAGCCGATCACGTCCACGCAGCCGCTCTGCATGGCGATCAGGCCCGCGGGATGCCGGAAGCCCGCGCCGTCGATGTCGGATTCAACCTTCAGATTCCGGATGACGGCCTTGCTCTCCGCGGAGGCGCCCTGCACGTAGCGGAAGGGGGCGCAGTAGTGCTCTTCGGCCGTGGCCGTAAAGCGCAGGGTGTTGCCGCCGCCGTCGAAGACGCCGGTGAAGTCGTGGTAGCTGAGACCCGCCATGCGGGAAACGGAGATGCTTTCGCCCAGCACCACGGTCTTGCCGTCGAAGACGCCCTTGGGCTTGTACTCCAGCAGGTCGCAGAACACGTCCCAGCCCTCGGCGCTGTGGATGGTGTACTCCGTTTCCGCCGCGTTCGCGGAGAAGTGGGCCGGATCGGGGGCGAAGGCCGCCGTCACGGTCACGTCGCCTGCGGGCATGGTGAAGCTGCAGCTGCCGTCGGACACTGCCGCGGTCACGTCGACGCCGTTCACCGTCAGGCTCTCCAGTGCCGCGTAGCCCGGGTTCGGGGTAATCGTGAGGGTCACGACGTCGCCCTCGGCGGCCCTGGGCCCGGACTCGGTTCCCCGGTCGGCGGTCACCGTTCCGCCTACGGAGCTGATCAGGACCTGATAGGTCGCGAAGCCCGTAAACAGCTCCGCCTCGCCGCTGCTGTTGCTGCGGACGCGGTACGCGTCGTCGTCGCTGATGAAGCTGGCCGCCGTGCCCCTTCCGGAAAGCCCGTCGGTGAAGACGCCGGGGGTCTTCATCTTCACGCCGATCCGCGCGTTTCCGGTCAGCGTACCGTCAACGGTGATCGGGCTGCTGTTGTATCCGAGTTGGACATTGTTGTCTACCCTGTTCCCCTTGTTGCCCGTAACCCTCGCGCTGCCGGACACGGTGAACGTGCTCCCGGAATAGATGTACACGCCGCCGCCGTTTTCAGGACCGGTTATGTTCCCGGTGACCGACGCGCTGCCGGACATGCTGAACGTACCCGGGGTATCGTTGTACACGCCGCCGCCGCTGATGACGGCTGCGTTTCCGGCGATCGACGAGCCGCCGGACATGGTGATTATGCCGCTGTTGTATGCGCCGCCGCCGCCTTGGTTGGCTGTGTTCCCGGTGATCGACGCGCTGTCGGACGTCGTGAACGTGCTTTTATTATATACGCCGCCGCCGAGGGTTTCGGATATATTCCCGTTGAGCGATGCGCTGCCGGACATGCTGAACGTGCCCGGGGTATCGTTGAACACGCCGCCGCCTTGATCGGCTGTGTTCATGGTGACCGATGCGGACTGGTACACATGGAACGTGCCGTAATTGGCTACGCCGCCGCCGAAGATTATGGATTGATTCCAGGCGACCGACGCGCTGTCGGACATCGTGAACGTGCCGTAATTATTCACGCCGCCGCCGTATTCGGAGGATGTATTTTCAGCGAGCGACGCGCTGCCGGTCATGGCGAAGGTGCAGTTTGAAGTGACAAACACGCCGCCGCCTCGTTCGCTGGCTGTGTTCCCGATCACGGACGCGCTTTCGGACATGGTGAACGTGGACGCAGCCGCGCCCGAAGTGTTGATGGCCACGCCGCCGCCCAGGCCGGCTGTGTTTCCGTACACCGACGCGTTGCCGGACATGGTGAATGCGCCGCTGCTGTATACGCCGCCCCCGCCGAAGGCTGCTGTATTCCCGGCCACCGAGGCGCTGCCGGACATGGTGAACGAGGCGACACTCAAGTTTGAACCGCTGATGGCCACGCCGCCGCCTCGATTGGCTGTGTTCCCGGTTACCGACGCGCTGCCGGACATGGTAAACGTGCCGCTGCTGGCTACGCCGCCGCCGTCATAGGGGCTCATGTTCCCACAGACTGTACCGCCGGTCATCGTGAACGTGCCTCTGTTGATCACGCCGCCGCCGTTGGCTGTGTTGTTGCCGCCGGTGATGACGCCGCCCATCACTGTGACCGGATTACCCGAAACCGTCAGGCTGTTCTCCCGGTCGGGCAGGCTGTCCTCCAGGGTCAATATGCCGTGTGAAGTGATTTCGATGACGAAGCCGTTTGTCTGGGCTTCGCTCAGATGGCGGTCCAGCACGCAGCCCTGCAGGTCAAGGGTGAGCTCCTTGTATATCGTCAGTGCGCCGAGGTTCGCCGGGCAGACGAACCGCCTGTCCGCGTCGGCGTAATCGCCCAGGGAGATGGTAGAGCCGCTTGGCGCGGCTTCGATGGCGTCTTGCAGCCTCACCCATGGGTCGACCCAGACCCAACGCAGCTCCGCGTCCGCCAGTGTGTCCAGCGTGGCATTGGACAGCGTGCCGGAATAGACATTCCCGCTGCCGTCCTGCAGGTAACAGCCCCCCTTCACGCTGACTTGGGTGTATTTATTCATATTATTCTTATACCTGCTGACCCGGATGGATTCATCCGCCGCGGAGAGGCTCATGGTCAGCGTGCCGTAGGTGCTGCCGCCATAGTTGCTTCCGGGGCCGACGCCCGCGGCCTCGATATAGCCGTTGGCTGTAATCTTGCCGCCGCAGATGCTGATCTCTCCGCCCGCGCCTACATTACCGCCGCCGATGCCCGCGCCGTTGGTGCCGCCGGTGGCTGTGACCTCGCCGCCGCGGATGGTGATCTCGCCGCCCGAGCCCCCGTGGCCGCCGCCGATGCCCGCGCCGCCACTGCCGCCGGTGGAAGTGACCGCGCCGCCGTTGATGGTGATGACGCCGCCCGTGCCTACATAACCGCCGCCGATGCCCGCGCTGTATTGACCGCCGCTGGCTTCAACTCTGCCGCCGTTGATGGTGATGACGCCGCCAGAGGCATTGCTGCCACCGATGCCTGCCTGGCGATAGCCCGCGGCGTCGACGGTCAGCGCGCCCATGCCGTCGCCGGTGCTCTGGGCGTAGATCGTCAGGCTGTTGCCGCCGCTCACATCGATTCCGCTCGGGATCGTGAGAGCCGCACCGTCCGCCAGGATCAGGTGCGCCGCACCGCTGACGGTGACGCGGCTGCCGATATTCACCGCGCCCTCCGCCACATACCAGCCGGTCCAGGCGGTCTCGCTGCCGGTGAGGAGGGTGTAGTCCGTGCGATACGCCGTTTCGCCGTTTTCGTCCAGATAGGGCACGCCTTCTGCGTCGGACGGCTCCGCGAGCGCCGCGGGGACGCTTGCGCTGTCCGAATGGACGACGTTCGCCGGATTCGCCGCGGGGCTCCCGGCGAAGGCCGTAAGCCCCAGATTGCCTGCCGCCAGCAGTATGCTCAGCAAAACTGCCAGGGCGCGTTTGAAACTGTGGTGCATTTGGGTCTCCTCCTTTGTTATAAATTATTTTTTGCCAAAAGAATTACGGTTTTGTGAACCTCGAAAGCAGCAGCTCCTCCAGCAGGACCAGCTCGCTTTGGGGATCGCAGCCGTCCTCGTACACGACCACCAGGCCCACCGCGTAGCGGGTCGCCGCCGCCAGCATGATGTGGAAGGAGGCGGAGAACATCGTCGATTCCGAAATATCCGCCCGCAGGGTCCCGTCCCGCAGCCCCCGTTCATAGAGCCTGTGAAAGCGTTCGCCCAGGGCGTTGACCATCTGCAGGTAAGGCTGCTTTTGCTCCGCCGGGCCGGCCTCAAAGCGCAGGAAGCTGTTGAAGTCGTAGTTGAAGCGAAGAAGATCCGGATGGCTGCGGTACAGCTCCAGGAAGGAATCCAGATAGAAGCGCAGGTACTCCGCCCCCGTCAGCGCCTCCACCCGCTCCGGTGGGAGCGAGGCCTGATAGGCTTCGATGTACTCGCGCCATTTCCAGGTGCTGACGGCGATCACGAGCTCCGGCTTTGTGCTGAAATAGCGGAATACCGTCACCCGGCCAACGCCGCTGGCCTCGGCAATATCCGTCATCGTCACCGGAATGATCCCGTTTTTCGAGAATAATTCGTAGGCGGTCTTCATAATGTGCTGCTGTTTATCGAGCTTCCAGGGCTTCCCCGCTGCGTAATCCTTCAACTCCGATACTCCCTTCCGGGAAAACGTTTCCCATCGCTTTTATTTACTATTTTGATTATATATGCAACGGCTGCCCTTGTCAATGGTTTTTGAAACTTTGAGTATCATTTTTAATTCTTGAAATGCATGATCAAATTTGGTAAAATAAATTGAAATACAAACAGGAGATCGGGATAGCCTATTGAAAAATATGGATCGCGGAACAGAAAAAGGAATTGCTGTGAACTACGTCTATTTGCTCCGCTGCTCGGACGGGACGCTGTACTGCGGCTGGACCACGGATCTGGACGCCAGGCTGAAGGCCCACAACAGCGGAAGGGGCGCGAAATACACCCGCTCCCGCCTGCCGGTGGAGCTGGCGTATTACGAACGCTGCGAAGACCGGCACGAAGCCCTGAGCCGGGAATGGCAGATCAAACGCTTGACCCGGGAGGAGAAGCTGGCGCTGATCCGGGACGGAAAGAAGGAGACAAGGATGATATTCAAATCCGGAATGGGTTGGAGATGCTGCTATGACCCGGAGACCGGCCTGTACACGGCGGAGCTCGGGGGCGGACCCAATCACAGCCTGTATGAGATCACAAAGGAGATTTTTGACCGGGTGGACGATCCCAACGTGGAATGGCCCTCCCGCCTGATCTGCCAGGGCCGCCAGCTGTATATGGCGGTGGACGATCGCTGCGGCCCGCCCTACACGGTGATCCTGGACACGGATTATCAGAAGCTCTGCCCCTGGGCGAAAACCAGGGTGTCCGGCAAGGTCTGGGACGAGGATATGACGGACGCCGCTGTGGAGGTATTCGCCTCCGAGGCCAAAAACCGGCCCCAGCGCCGCGCCAAAAAGGCGGCCAGGGAGAAACAAAAAGCGGAGGAAGCCGCCGCCCAAGCAAAACGGGAGGCCGCCGGGCCCTCCGCTGAGGAAATGCCGCGGGATTACAGCCGCCTGACCCGCTTCCTGCCCGTCCTGGAGACGGACGAGACCCTGTATGACGAAGAAAACGGCTACAGCGACGTCATCTTCCGTTTTATGGAGGAGCTGGAGCTTGCCTGCGAGCAGGAGCCGGAGAACGAGGGCCTGCGGGAGATGAAGCGAATCTTCGATCAGGAGGAGAGCAGTCCCGGTACGATTTTCCGGCATCTGCCGGAGCTCCTTCGCGGGCTGAAGGCCCTGGAAGCGGGGCGGGGGTGAGGCTGCAGGGCAGCAAGGCCTCTTGAAAGGATCAGAGCCATGTTTACAATTACAGAACGCGATATTCAAAAGATCCTTTTTGATTATGGGATAGAAGGCGTCTGCGCCGCGTTCTCTGAGCTGCAGCGCTACCATTATGAAAAGGACGACCCGGCCTCCAGGCAGGTTCGGCTGATTGTGAAGGCTGTCCTGGAAAGCGGAGCCTCCTTCGTTGTTCGCTTCAAAAACGAGGACGACGCCCCGCTCGAGGTCATCGAAGCCCAGAGCCGGTTTGCCGCGCTGCTCTTTGCCCACGGAATCGAGACGCCGAGGCTATATTCCTCTGCGGACTGCTATGCCCGGCCTTACCGGATCAACGGATATGACGTGACCGTCAGCGTGGAAGCCTTTGCGCCGGGGGAGCTCCGGACCGTGGACGCGGAAACGGCGGAGGCGACGGGAAGGCTCCTGGCTGAGATGCACAACGTCGCGGAAAAAGCGGATTTTCACGTGAACAGCGAGGTGCTGTTTGACCCGTTACAGAGAAACGATCTTTTCAGCTTTGAGGATTTCACCGCGCACAGGGAGCGGCTGATCGCCATCGACCCTGCGCTTTATGACCGCATCGTTCAGGAGCACGCACGGCTGGTCCGGTCTTTAGCCCCCTTTGAAGCAGAGCCCCGCTATGCCGTTCAGGGCGATCTCAGCGACTGCAATCTGTATCGGACCCGGGACGGCAGGCTCGGCGTCTTCGACTTCAACCGCTGCGGCGACAACAATCTGTATTTTGACGCCGTCATGCAGGCGATCTTTGTGGCCCGGCTGATGGATTATCCGGAGGAGCTGGCGGGGAAGCGGGAAGCCCTGATCCTCTCCGCGTTTCTGAAAGGCTACCATCAGCTCAGGCCGTTTACGCCGCGGCAGAGGGAAGCGTTTCCGCGCTTTTACGCGCTCGTCTCCGCGTTCTGGCTCAGCGACGTCAGATGGGACGAGAACAGCCTTGCAAACGCGCTTGCGTCCGGCGACACAGACGCCGCCCAGGATTGGATGAAGGAAATCTACAGACGGGAGCTGTTTCTTCTCCCGATGCCGGTATAAGAAAACATATGCGAAGCAAATGCCAGAGGCGCATAAGGAAGTATTTCCTTGTGGGAATGGTGCAGCCCCTTTTTTGGGGCTGCACTGTTTCTTTTCCGTGGGTTTTCGGGCGGAGCTTGCTCGGCAAAACAAAGAGATACCGCATGAGGCCCGGACTTCGCGTCCCGGCCTCGTTTTTTTCAAAAATTATAAAATAATATGTTGACAAACGACATATGTCGTGCTATGATACAGTCGTAAGGCGACATAGCGAAATGCGACATAACGAAATGCGACGTATAAGGAGGCGACAGTATGAAACGCAGCGAACCCATGTCGGAGAGCTACTACTACATTCTGCTGTGCCTGGCCAAGGGGGCCAACCACGGCTACGGCATCATGCAGCTGACGGAGAAGCTATCCGGCGGCGACGTGACCATCGGCTCCGGCACCATGTACGGGGCCACAAGCAATATGATGAAGAAGGGCTGGATCCGGGAGATCCTGTCCGACGAGCCCGGCGTGGAGCGCCGTCGGCTCTATCAGCTCACCGACGCGGGGCGGGAGGCCCTGCGGGGGGAGATCGAAAGGCTCCGGCGCATGCTGGACAACGCGGAAGGAGTGTAAGACGTGGCACAGGATCGCAAATCCTCCTGGCGGGCCTATACCGCCTGGGACTATGAAAAGGAGCTGGAGGACCTGGACAAGGCCTCCCGGGAGGGCTGGCAGCTGGTCCGGGGCGGCTGCTTCCACAACAAATTCGTGAAGAATCCCGCCGTCCGCTACCGCTACCAGCTGGACTTCGGCCGGATCGAGGACATGGGCCGCTACATCGAGACCTTCCGGGAGCAGGGCTGGGAGTACGTCAACTCCACCTTCAACGGCTGGCACTACTTCCGCAAGGCCTGGGACCCAAGCTTGCCGGACTCCGCCTATGAGATCTACACGGAGCGGAGCGGTTTGCCGGAGATGGAAAAGCGCTGGGCCCGGATCGCGGGAATCGTCGGCATGGTGCTGCTGGGCTTTGCCGGGTTCTGGCTCTGGACCACAATCCGCCGCTTCCAGCTGCCCAATCTGATTATGACCCTGATGCCTGCCGTGGAGGCGGGCTTCCTGCTGCGGGGCTGGTACATCATGCGGAACCCCAATTCCCCCCGGAAGCGGGGCGGGGAGAGCCGGCTGTTCGCCCTCCTTCTGGCGGTGATCCTTCTGGGCTCCGCCGCCGCCGTCACCCTGACCTGTCTGCGGCCCCACTTTACCACCTCCCAGCAGGCCGCCTCGGCGGAATACCCGGCGGAGGACAACGACTGGCTGGACTTCACCGTGAAATATCCCGACAACTACTTTCTGGATCTGAAGATGCAGGCGGAGGAGCCCATGACCTTTTCCATTGTGAACGAGGCGGGAGAGGTCGTCTTCACCAAGACCGAGACGGACTTTGAGGCCCGGGATCTGCGGCTCCGCCTGCCTGCCGGGAAATACCGATACCGGCTCTCCCTGAGCGGCACGGGAGCCTTCCTGGTGGAATGCGAGCTGGAGTAGGACAGAGCTGCCGAGTAAAAAAATAAATCTTGAGGAGGAATCCAACGTGGCAAAGAACGAGCGTTTTGAAAAGGTCTATTCCCAGGGAAGCGCGAAAGAAATGGAGGTCTGGGTGGACAGGGAAACCGGCGTCAACTATCTGTTCTACGCCAGCGGCTATGCCTGCGGCATGATGCCCCTGCTGGACCGGGAGGGCAAGCCCCTGTCCTCTCCGCTGCAAAACGGCGCCGCCCCGGGGCGGTAAAGGAAGCTGCGCAAAGCGGCACGGAAGGGCCGGAAAAATATCCGCAGAGACGCAAATATCCCATTGACGAACAAGCTCCTGTATGGTAGTATTGATACACTACTATATAGGAGCTTTTTATGCGGACAAACGGCGGTTTTTTGATCACGAAAATCAAGCAGTTGGGTGACCGGATCTTTGAGCGGGTGCTCGGCGAAAAGAACATTGATGCGTTCAACGGCGCGCAGGGACGGATCCTGTACGTGCTCTGGCAGGAGGACGGCATTCCCATCAAAGTGCTGTCGGATCGCTGCGGGCTTGCCATTACCTCCCTGACCACCATGCTGGAGCGCATGGAGAAGCAGGGTCTGCTCTCCCGCGTACAGGGTACGGGGGACAAGCGGAAGACTCTGCTCTATCTGACGGAGAAAGCCCACGCGTTGAAGCCGGAGTATGACGAGGTCTCCACACAGATGGGACAGATCTACTATCAAGGCTTTTCGGAAGAAGAGATCCGCTGTTTTGAAGGCTATCTTGACCGTGTGCGCAAAAATCTGGAGGCGTGGCAGGAGCAATGAGCGTTTGCATCAAGGATCAGATCCAGAACATGAATCTGGTGATCGGCTGCACCGTGGGCTGCGACTATTGCTATGCCAGAAACAACGTCCGCCGGTATCACATGATCGACGAGTTTACGAAGCCGGAGTTCTTTCCGAATAAGCTGCGGATGATGGAGAAGCCCCGTCCTCAGAACTTCCTGCTCACCGGCATGAGCGACCTGTCCGTCTGGAAGCCCGAATGGCTGGCGCAGGTTTTCGCAAAGATCCGGGAGAACCCGCAGCATCAGTTTCTGTTCCTGTCCAAGCGGCCGGATCTGCTGGAGATCGAAACGGATCTGGATAACGCCTGGTTCGGCGTGACCGTCACACGGCGTTCTGAGCTGTGGCGCGTCGACGCCCTGCGGG
>JAFWTG010000043.1 GCA_017519005.1 Oscillospiraceae bacterium
AGTAGCATAAAACCACGAGTTCAAGACAGACAGTAAGCCACCTGATACAGTGCCGTACCCCAAATACGGCAGCCCCAGACGGGTCGAGCTTACTTTTTCAAAAGTACTGCCTCGTGCCGTCCGCTTGGCGTGGCTGAAATCTGCTTGAATCCTATGATTTCAACCCCATTGTACCATATTTTCTGGCTTTTTCAAGCACTATTCAATTGTTTTTCTGGCTCTTCGTTAAGCCAGTCGAGGTTACTTTTTCAATCAACCGCTCAGAAACCAAAAGGAGCTGAGCTTATGGCAGCGAATTTCGACATCATCCCCGTCCGGGGCCATTACGAGGTCTACGACGCCGACGGCAAATTCATCTTCTCCGCCGACACCCGTTCCGAGGCTTTGCGCGAGCTGGAGGCTGCGTAATCAGCGCGGGGCCGGGGCGGCGTCCGATGAATTCCGATTTCTTACTTTGCCAGCACGTCCTCCAGGAAGGCCAGCACGTCGGCCTGGAGCTCCTGGCGGTTGATCTCGTTGTGCATCTCGTGGCGGCCGCCTGGATAGAGCTTGAGGCGCACGTCCCGCATACCGGCGGCCTTGAAGGCCTCGTAAGCCTTCCGGACGCCCTTGCCGTTGCTGCCCACGGGGTCCATGTCGCCGCTGACGAAGAGCACGGGCAGGTCCTTGGGCATCTTGTCTAGATTCGCCTTGTCCTCGTTCATCAGCATGCCGCCCAGCATCTCCCGGGACAGGCCCACGGAGGCGGAGAAGCCCAGCAGGGGATCGGCGATGTACTTGTCCACCTCGGCCTCGTCCCGGCTCAGCCAGTCCACGGGGGTTCTGGGATGCTCGTAGCCCTTGTTGTAGGAGCCGAACATCAGCTTGTCCACCACGGGGGAGGTGCTGTCCGTGCCCTTCCGCCTGCCCTCCACGGCGCAGACGCCGCGCCCGGTTTTCAGCACGGCCTTGGGCATCCAGCCGGTGCCGCTGATGACGGCTGCGGCCAATCCCGCGTCGGGGTAGGTGTAGAGCAGGGTCCGGGTCATAAAGGAGCCCATGCTGTGGCCGTAGAGGATATAGGGCAGATCGGGATACTCTTCCTTGGTCATCTGCATCAGCCGATAGGTATCGGAGACGGCGGTGAGCCAGCCGTCGGCGAAGCAGCCCTGGGGAATCTCCGGGGAAATGGAGCCGCCGTGGCCCATGTGATCCTCACCCACCACCACAAAGCCGTGATCCGTGAAAAAGCTCGCCAGCTCGTCATAGCGGGCGGCGTACTCGGCGATGCCGTGGACGATCTGAATGATGCCCCTGGGCTTGCCCTCCGGAACCCACTGACAGCAATGGATGCGGGTGTTCTTGCGAACGGGGAAATAAAACTCTTTCATTTCGGCTCCTTTCTGTCCCATTTACAGGACTGATAATATGATAGAATTTACTTGCAGAATACAAAAACGGAGGTAATCGACATGATGAACACCATGACGGGAAGGTCCGCGATCCGGATGCTGCCGCCGCTGTCCGAGGCGGAGCGGCTGAAGCGCAGACACGCCAGCCGCAGAAGAGCGATCCGCAACACGATCCTGGAGGCACTGAGCACCATCGGCCTGGGAACCTGCTTCATCCTCTGCGCCGTGATGCTCCTGTGCGCCGTCTGATTCCCATGCCTCGCCGCGGTCAGCGCTGGGTGTTCTTCCGATAGAGCAGCTCCAGGCCGGTCAGCAGGAGGTTTTCGTCCACCGTCATCTCCCGCTTGCAGAGGGGAGCGATGAATTTCGCCAGGCCGCCCGTAGCGACGACCTTGAGGGGGCAGCCCAGCTCCTCCTCCATCCGCTCCACCATGCCGTCCAGCATGGCGGCGGAGCCCAGCAGCAGGCCGCTGCGCATGGAGTCCACGGTGTTGGTGCCGATGGCCCGGCGGGGCTTTTCCAGGCTGATGCCGGGAAGCTGGGCCGTGCCGCTGGAGAGAGCGTTGAGGGAGAGCATCACGCCGGGGGCGATGGCGCCGCCGCGGAAGGCGCCCTCCTGATCGACGACGCAGATGGTGGTGGCCGTCCCCAGGTCGATGATGCACAGCGGCGCGCCGTAGCGCTCGATACCGGCCACGGCGCCGACAATCAGGTCGCTGCCCGCCTGGGCGGGGTTGTCGATCTTGATGTTGAGGCCGGTTTTCAGGCCGGGGCCGACGGTCAGGCAGGGCCTGCCGGTCAGCCGTTCCACAGCCAGCACGATGACCTGCTGTACCAGGGGCACCACGGAAGCTACGATGCTGCCCTCCACCGCCTGCGGATCCACGTGGAAGAGCTCCAGCATGGTCTTCAGCTCGGCGCAGTACTGGTCGGAGGTCTTGATCCGGTCTGTGGCCAGCCGCGCCTCAAAGAGAATGGTTCCGTTTTCGATGCAGCCCAGCACGATGTTGCTGTTGCCGATGTCAATGGCTAATATCATAGTTCCTGCTCCTTATACTTTGAAGTAACCGATTTCTCGGATTGTTCCCCTGTCCACGACGATCCTTCCGTAGCTGGGCTCCCAGCTGCAGCCGCAGGAGCCGGGGTTCAGAACGTAGAGCCGTCGTCCGCCCCGCTCCTCGCAGGCGTAATAGGCCTCGTGGGTGTGGCCGAAGAGCAGCACGTCGGCGTTCTGCTCCAGCGCGGCGTATTCTGCCCGCAGATACCCGCCCTTGACGCCAAGGGTGTGGCCGTGGCAGAGGAAGAAGCGGACGCCGCCCAGAACGAAGCAGAGAGTCTTGGGTGTGTCGCTCCAGCCGTCGCAATTGCCCCGGACCATGGCCACGGCAAGGGCGGGGTAGTCCCGGCTGATCTGCTCGGCGTCGGAGTCGTGGTCTCCCAGGTGGAAGACGTAGTCGGGCTTCTCCCGCCCGATGACCTGCCGCATCCCCTCCAGCTCCCGGTGGGAATCGGAAAACACAATGATTTTCATAGACGCACCTTTCCTTCAGAGCTTGCATAAGCTATTATAACAGATATTTTCGCAGGAGGCAAGGAAATGCTTGACGCGTCACAAAAAATTTCCAATTCCTTCCCGGAAGCGCATTCGTCACCCCCGGAAGGCTTTGCAGTGCGGGGGAGCGGGGAAGCCGCAAACTCCACACCCCGGCCCAACCCGGAGCAGCTCAGGCAGATCCTGAACAGCCCGGAGGGGCAGGCGCTGCTGCGGCTGCTGCAGGCGGATGGCGGCGCGGGATTGCGGAGTGCGGCGGAGGCGCTGCGTCAGGGCGACGGGGCGGGCGTCCGGGCGGCCCTGTCGCCGCTGCTGGCCGGCACGAAGGCGGAGGAGCTGACCCGAAAGCTGGAGGCGAAGCTTTGATATGGAGGATCTGCAAAGCACCCTCCAGAGCATTCTCTCAGACCCGGCGCAGATGGCCCGGGTGGCCGCCTTGGCGGAGTCTCTGGGCCTGAAGCCGCCCGACGCAGGCGCGGACGGCAGCGCGGAGAGCTCCCGGAACCGCCCGCCGGAAGCGGCAGGGGAGGAAACGCGAAGCACAAAAAGCGAGCCGTTCATCGAGACAAGCGGCGCCTTCGGTCAAGCGGAGCAATCCGGGGAAACTGCGTTCCGCCGCGGGGAAGAAGCCGTCCGCTCCGCCGCTCCGTCCTTTTCTCCGGCGGGAATCGACCTTGGGAGCCTGATGTCCCGCCTTTCCGCCCTGAACGGCGCGGAGGACCGGGTCCTGAACGCCCTGCGCCCCGTCCTCTCCCCCGAGGGTCAGGGTCGGGTGGACCGCGCCCTGCGGGCGGCGAAGCTGTCCCGCCTGGCGGGCCGGTTCCTGGAAGCCGGGAGCGCGCGCCGTGTATAGCCGATATACGCCCAACGAACGCGGCGGCTACGAGCGCCGCAGCGTGCCGGACGCCTGGGAGCGGGAGCCGGAGGACCGGGACTCCGGGCAGAGGCGGGAAGCGGAGACTCAGGGCGCGGAAGCCGCGGCCGCGCCGCTCCGTCCCGGCGGCCACGATCCGCCGCGTCCCCGTCGGCCCGGACCGCCCCAGCCATTTCCACCGCCGCGGCCCGGACCGCCCCCGCAGGGCTTTCCGATTCCCGGCCTTTTCGGTCCGGAGGGCCTGCTGAATCGCGTCCTGCCCCGGGCCGCGGACACGGAGGAGCTGCTGATCCTGGCAATCCTCCTGCTGTCCATGAAGCAGGACGGGGCAGGCGGCACGGAGCTGCTGATCGCCGCGGCCCTGTATCTGCTGCTCTGAGGGAACATAGAAAGCACAGACGCCCGCCTTGTCCCGGCGGGCGTCTGTCGTTCGTATGGAATCTGTCGACTTATTTCGTGGGCACAGTATAGCTGAAGTCCTGGGTGAAGCAGACCTCCATCGTAGCGGGGTCCCGGACAACCAGGGTCCCGTTCACCTGCTCGACGCGCTCCACGCCGTTGCTCTTCATGGTCTCCTCGTCGAAGTAGATCAGGCAGGAGCCCTTCAAACCGGCAGGCATCACCCGGGTCAGCCAGAGGTTGGCGTCGGTCCCGTTGACCGTCACGTCCTGCCAGCTGAAGGACAGGTCCTTGTCGGTCTTGTTCTCGTAGCTGACGACGACGTTGTAGGGCCAGAGGGTATCCAGCTCCACGCCGCAGACGGTGAAGCTGACGCGCTCGTCGTCCACCAGAACCGTGTCTGTGGGATCAAGGGTCCGGGCGGGAGCCGGCGTAATGGCCTCCGGGCTCATGCCGGTGGGGTAGAAGACCAGCCATTCGTCGGTCAGCACCTCGCCGGAGAAACTGTCGTAATCCTGGACCTCCAGATGGAGACGGCACTCGTCCACCTGCTCCAGGCCGCAGCGGGCCAGATCGGCGGGGAAGACGTGAAACTCGGATTCCTTGCTCTCTCCGGCGCCCAGGGTCATCAGCCAGTCGGTGTTCAGCTGCCAGCCCCGGCAGGCGACGGCGGGCAGGACGTAGAGCTGGGCGTGCTGCGTTTTGTTCACGCAGCGCAGCTTCACGGTGAAGCCCCAGATCTCGCTGATCCCGGCGTCAAGCACGGTGACGGTGCAGACCTCGTTGTCCAGCAGCTGCAGCGGATAAGCGGATACGGGCTCCGGCGCGCCGGGGTCCGCAGAGTCGGCAGGAAGCGTTGCCGCCGGATCGGGGCCGGGCTCGGAAGCGACAGATTGCCGGCTCTCGGCCTGACTCCCGGCCTGGCTCTCGCCGGGCTGCGCGGCGGCGGAGCAGGCGCTCAGCATCAACAGCAGAATCAAAAGAATGGGAAGAATCCGTTTCATACTTGCTCCTTTCATGGACGCCTCAGGCGTTGAAATCGGCGGGGCGCTCCGAGCTGCGTCCAAAGTGCCACAGAATGCCGCGGGCGATGCGCTCGCAGGCTCTGCCGTCGCCGTAGGGGTTCACGGCGTGGGCCATGGCGTCGTAGGCGGCCCGATCCGTCAGCAGCTCCTCGGCCAGAGCCAGCACGTCCTCCTTCCGCACGCCGGCCAGCTTGACGGTCCCGGCCTTGACGGCCTCCGGCCGCTCGGTCTCCCGACGCAGCACCAGCACGGGCTTGCCCAGGGCGGGAGCCTCCTCCTGCAGGCCGCCGGAGTCGGTCATGACGAAATAACAGCGGGCCATCAGGTTGTGCATGTTTTCCACGTCGATGGGGTCGATCAGATGGACGTTGGGCTGATCCTTCAGAATGCCGAAGACACATTCCCGGACCACGGGACTCAAATGTACCGGGTAAACCACGTCGATCTCCGGGTGGGAGGCCGCCAGTTCCCGCACAGCCTCCATAATGTTCCGCATGGGCTCGCCGTAGTTCTCCCGCCGGTGGCAGGTGAGGGCCACAACGCGGCGGCCCGAGAAATCCAGGCGGTTGAGCTCCGGCACCGAAAAGACAAAGTCGGAGCGGACCGTGGTTTTCATGGCGTCGATCACGGTATTGCCTGTTACGAATTTTTCTCCGGCCACGGCTTCTCGCTCCAGATTGCGGAGGTTGTTGACCGTGGGGCAGAAGTGCAGCTCAGCAATGTCGCCCACCAGGGTCCGGTTCATCTCCTCCGGGAAGGGAGAGTACTTGTCCCAGGTCCGCAGGCCGGCCTCCACGTGACCCACGGGGACCTGGTGGTAGAAGGCGGACAGCGCGCCGGCGAAGGTGGTGGAGGTGTCGCCGTGAACCAGGATCAGATCGGGCCGCGCCCGGTCGATCACCTCGTCCATGCCCAGAATCGTGCGGCTGGTGATGGAGGAAAGGCTCTGGCGGGCCTGCATGATATTCAGATCGTAGTCGGCCTTCAGCCGGAAAATCTCCATGACGGAGTCCAGCATCTCCCGGTGCTGGCCGGTGAGACAGCAGAGACTTTCAAACTCCGGCAGGGAGGCCAGGTGCTTCACCAGCGGGGCCATCTTGATGGCCTCGGGCCGGGTGCCGAAGACGGAGAGAACCGTAATCTTATTCATGGGAAACCTCCTTCGCTTCGTTGGCCTTGTCAGCGGGATCCTTCTCTGCGGGCTCGGAGTTCTCCGCGGCGGGGGTCGAGGACTGTTCGGGCTCCGGCGCGGGGCCGCCGTGCTTGACGTGGTGCCAGAACTTTGCCCGAGGCGTAGCGCCCATGATGATCCGCATGCCGATGGCGCCCACCACTAAGATGGCGCCCAACATAATCAGGGTCTTCATGGCGCCGGAGACGGTCAGCAGCACCGCTGCCAGGCCCAGGATGCCGGTCAGCACGTAGGCGATGGCCACGGACTGCTTCTGGCTGAAGCCCATGTCGATGAGCCGGTGGTGGAAGTGGCCCCGATCGGCCTCCATGGGGCTGCGGCCGGAGGCCACGCGGCGGATCACGGCAAAGCAGATGTCAAAGATCGGCAGGCCCAGCAGCAGGAAGGGGACCACAAAGGAGATGGCAGTGTAGGCCTTAAACAGACCGGTGATGGACACCGTTGCCAGCATAAAGCCCAGGAAGGTGGAGCCCGTGTCGCCCATGAAAATCTTGGCGGGGTTGAAGTTGTAGGGGACGAAGCCCAGGCAGGCCCCGGTCAGGGCGGCCATCAGAATGGCCACGCGGGTATCGGAGACCAGCAGGGCGATGACCAGCAGATTGATGGAGGAAATGCAGCTCACGCCGCAGGCCAGCCCGTCCAGGCCGTCGATGAAGTTGACGGCGTTGGTAATGGCGACGATCCAGATGATGGTGATGGGATAGGCAAAAACGCCCAGATCCCAATAGGAGTAGAGACTTCCGCCGAAGGGGTTGGTGATCCGGTCAATCCGCAGGTCGCCGTAGAAGACCACGATGGCTGCGGCAATCAGCTGGACCACCAGCTTCAGCTTGGCGCCCAAGGCGTTCCGGTCGTCGAAAACGCCCAGAATCACGATCACGATGGCGCCCAGGAGAATGGACTTCAGGCCTCGGTCGATGCCGGGAGAGAAGATCAGCGCCGACAGCAAAAAGCCGATAAAAATGGCCAGACCGCCCATCCGGGGAATGGGGTGGTCATGCATCCGGCGGCTGTCCTTGGGTACGTCAATGGCGCCCACCTTGTTCGCCAGCGCCTTCACCAGCGGCGTGCTCAGGAAGGAGAGCACCCCAGCCACCAGCAGAGCCGCACCCACGCGGAGTATTACGTTAACGTCAAAGATCATAGCAGCTGTTTTCGCTCCCTCTGCCTCAGTTGACCTTCGCGGCGAAGCCCACCTTTTTGTAGACCTTGCGCAGGGTCTTGTTGGCGATATAGGAGGCCTTTTCCGCGCCGTCTTTGCAGACGGACTCCAAATAGGCCTTGTCCTTCATCAGGCGGGACGCCTCCTCCCGGATGGGGCTCAGCAGGCTCACCACGGCCTCGCCCACGGCGGGCTTGAACTCGCCGTAGCCCCTGCCGTCAAACTCCTTTTCGATCTCCGCAAAGCTCTTGCCGGTACAGGCCGAATAGATGGTCATCAGGTTGGAGATGCCCTTCTTATTTTCCGGGTCGTAGCGGACGCAGGCGTCGCAGTCGGTGACGGCCCGCTTGAACTGCCGCATGATGAGGTCCGGGGGATCCATCAGGGTCACACGGCCGGGATCGTCGTTCTCAGACTTGGACATTTTCGCTTCGGGGTTTGCCAGACTCATGATCCGGGCGCCCACCTTGGGGATGTAGGGCTCCGGCAGCTTGAAGGTTTCGCCGTAGAGATGGTTGAAGCGGTTGGCAATATCCCGGGTCAACTCCACGTGCTGCTTCTGATCCTCGCCCACCGGGACGTAGTCCGGCTGGTAGAGCAGAATGTCCGCGGCCATCAGCGCGGGATAGGTGAAGAGGCCGCCGTTGATGTTGTCGGCGTTCTTGGCGCTCTTGTCCTTGAACTGGGTCATGCGGGAGAGCTCGCCGAACATGGCGTAGCAGTTGAGGACCCAGCCCAGCTCCGCGTGCTGGTGGACGTGGCTCTGAATGAACAGCGTATTCTGCGTCGGGTCCAGGCCGCAGGCGATATACTGCGCCAGCTGCTCCATGGTCCGGCGGCGCAGATCGGCGGGGTTCTGACGCACGGTGATGGCGTGCAGATCCGCCATGAAATAATAACAGTCAAATTCTGCGGAGCGCTCCTTCCAGTTGCGGATCGCACCCAGATAGCTGCCCAGAGTCAGATCGCCGCTGGGCTTGATGCCGGAAAGCATGACTTTTTTCGATTCCATGGGATTCACCTCGGTATTCATTTGAGATTTCCACCTATTATAGCATGGATTCGCCCAAATAGCAAGGATTTTCCAGCAAATCTTCCTCCGTCAGGGGACGAATGACCCGGCAGGGATTCCCGGCTGCCAGCACCCCGGCGGGAATGCTGTGGGTGACGACGCTGCCCGCGCCGACGACGCTGCCCCGGCCGATGGTCACGCCGCCGAGAATCTTCACGTTGGAGGCGATCCAGCAGTCGCTTTCCACGGTGATGGGAGCGCCGTACTCCAGGTCGTAGAGACTCCCGTCCGGGCGGCGGCGCAGATTTCGCTGCCGTGGCAGCAGGGGATGCAGGGGCGTCAGCAGGGAGCAGTTGGGGCCGAACATCACGTCGTCGCCGATGGTGACGGGGCAGGTGTCCAGCACCGTAAAGTTGAAGTTGGCGTAGCAGCGGGCGCCGAAGCTGGTAAAGACGCCGTAATCGATATAGATCGGTCCTGCCAGAAAGACGTCCGGTCCCCGGTTGGGCACCAGCTCGTCCAGAATCTCGGTACGCCGCGGTGCGAGCTCGTCCAGGGCGTTGTACTCCTGCCAGAGCCGGTGCGCCTTCAATCGAAGGGCGGCCAGTTCTCCGTCGCTGGGATCGTACAGCATCCCGCGCAGCATTTTTTCCCGTTCCGTCACAGTCATTCCTCCTCTTGTCCGGATTGAAGCCATGATAGCATATTTTTGCCGCTGATGCAAGCGGAAATCAACGCCCCGTCCGCCGGACCGCAGACCCGACAATTTTCCCCTTGACAAAGCCGCCTTTCCGCTGGTAGAGTAAAGACGACGGGAGGCGGTCATATGTTCCTGGGCTGCGTGATCCTGGCGGCGGGAAACGCCGTCCGATTCGGTGAAAACAAGCTGCTGGCCCGCTTTCGGGGCAGGCTGCTGATCGAGTGGATTCTGGATGCTGTTCCGGCGGATCGGCTGAACGCCGTGGTGGTCGTGACCCAATATGCCGCCGTGGAGGCTCTGGCGGCGGCCCGGGGCTTCGAGACGCTGCGCAATTCTGCCCCGGAGCTGGGCGTCAGCCGTTCGGTGGTCCTGGGGACGGAGGCGCTGGCAGAGCGCTGTGACGGGATTCTCTTCCTCGTGGCGGACCAGCCCCTGCTGCGCCGTTCTACGGTGGAGCGCCTGATGGACCGCTTCCTGGAGGACCCGGAGCGCGTCGTCGAGCCGCGGGCCGGAGAGCGGCGGGGGAACCCCTGCGTGTTTCCCGCGTCGCTGTTTCCCGAGCTGCTGGCCTTGCGCGGCGACCGCGGCGGCAGGCAGCTGATCCGCCGCCACCCCGAGCTGGTGACGGGCGTTCCCGTGGACCCGCTGGAGCTGTCCGACGTCGATACCGCCGCGGACCTTGCGAGCCTGTAAGCCGAAATCGGGATTTGTAAGGCCGTAGGGGGCGGCGTCCTCGACGCCCCGAACCTCTCGTTATCTGATACCTGCGGGCC
>JAFWTG010000044.1 GCA_017519005.1 Oscillospiraceae bacterium
AAAAGCCCGTGTTTCCGGCGTCATTCCCGTTTTTCAAATGGAACATTTGAAAAACACCTTCATTTTCCATTTTCAACTTTCCATTTTCCATTCGTCCTGCATCCGGAGTAACAGGATGCAGACGGTTCTTTGACAGCCAAAAGCAGGCGCCCGCGGCGGGCGCCTGCTTCCCATTTTCTTTACGGCAGATAGCGGTCGATGATCTTCACGATCAGATCCTGCAGCAGCTCCACCGTATAATCGCCCACGATGGGCTCCAGGTGGGATTCGCCCACGCCGGAGTCGTCGGTGAGGAAGACGTAGGTGCCGTTGGTGCAGATGGCCAGGGCCCGGCCGAAGAGCTCGGTGTCCCGGTTGGCGTTGGAGGCCACCACGGGGATCAGCCGGACGCCCTTTTCGGCGGCGGATTGGATGGCGGCCCGGAGCTCCGCGTCCTTCCCCTGGTGGGGCGGGGCGTCGAAGATCAGGAAGGCCAGCTTGGCGGCGGCGGGCTCCCAGTCGCTCCGCTCGCTGAGGCACTCCCGCAGCACCTGGGCCACGGCCTCGGGCTCGTCGCCGCCGCCGTCGGCGTACTCGGCGTTGAGCTTCCGCTGGATCTCGGCCACGTCGGAAGTGAAGGGATTGTGGCGGGTCACGTAGTCGTCGCCCTCGTCCCGGTAGAAGCTGACGGACCATTGGATGCCGTCCCCGCCTGCCCGCTCCGCGATGGCGGAGAAGTCCTTTTGCAGGAAGGCGATTTCGTCGCTCATGGAGCCGGTGGTGTCCACGATGAACATCACCTGGAGCCCGTTCCGGGCCGGGGCGGCGGACGCGATGCGCAGGACCACGCGGTCCAGGGGCCGCATAACGCTCCCGCCCTGGGGATCGCCGCTCGGCTCCTCTGCCCGGACCGCCGCCTCCGCTCCGCCGCAGACCACCCGGTCAGGCGTCTGCCCCTCGGCCCAGAAGAGGAAGGCCGCGCCGGCTTTATCCGTGCGGGCGGTCCATAGGGCCTCGCCGTTCTCGCCCAGCAGCGTGACGGACTGGTTTTCCAGGGGCGTCTCCGCTTCGTCCGTCACCAGGACCTCGATGCGGTTCCGGGGGTCGATCCCGAAGGCGGGGAAGGAGATGGTTCCGGCGTTGACCAGGTTCGTGAAGAAGGGCCAGTTGGCGTTGTCGTTCCACTCGGCGGCGGTGAGCTTCAGGGCCTCGCCGGGGTTGTAGCTCGGCTCCGGGGCCACGGGGTCGTCGAGGCCGATGGGCGGGTCGCTGTCGGTGCGGCCCTCGCCGCCCTCTCCCAGCTCCGCGGTGCCCGCGCCTTCCCCGGCGCCGGGGGCGGCGGGCTCTGCGGGGCTGCCGCCATTGGCGCCGTATGCGCCGTCCGAGCTTTTGCCATCGTAGTAGAATTCAGGGGCTTTGGTTTCGACGGGCCGATCCGGGCCGTCGATGGATCCCGGGTCGCCGGGCGTCCCGTCGTCGGATTTGGCGGGATCGGCGGGCGTTCCGTCGCCGTTGACCACCGCGCCGGTGTCGGGCTTCTCGTCGGGCGGGCGGGTCTCCGCTCCGGAGGAGCAGGCCGCCAGCCCGAGGATCAGGCAGAGGACCAAAGACAGCGCGCAGACGCGGAACAGGCAGAAATGCTTCCGTTTCATGGAAATGACCTCCTTTTGTGCTTTGCTTCTGCCCTTCAGACGACGCGGACCGGAAAAAGTTCCAAAGGCGGGAAGGAATGCAAAATTCGGATTTGTCGGGTTCTTGCCGTAGGGCGGCCTGACCCCAGGCCGCCGCCGTCACGCTGGCGGGCATCGCGGCGGCCAGTGGTCTGGCCGCCCTACGCAGCATCTCGACAAATCCCGATTTGCGCTTCCATTTTGCGGCGCGTTGTGGTATAATATAAAGAGAAAGAATCAGAAAAGGGGCTGCCCGCCGGACGCGGCGGGACGAAGCAAGATATGCAGACCTCGAAGCTCTCCAGGACCGAGCTCTTTGAGCAGGCGCCGATTCCCAGGGCTCTGGCGGCCATGGCCGTTCCCACCATCATCAGCCAGCTCATCAACCTCATTTATAATATGGTGGACGCCTTCTTCATCGGGCGGACCGGCAACTCCTACATGATGGCGGCCACCACCGTCACCCTGACCCTGACCATGCTGAACGTGGCCTTCGCCAATCTCTACGGCGTGGGCGGCGGCAGCCTGATCGCCCGGCTCATGGGGCAGAAGCAGGACGGGGAGGGCCGGAAGGTCAGCGCCTACGCCGTCCGGGGGGCCATCCTCCTGGGCCTGGGCTACTCTCTGGTGACGGGCCTCTTCATGCGCCCCATCCTCCGCTTCCTGGGGGCCTCCGACGCCACCCTGGGCTTCGCGGAGCAGTACACCCTCTGCGTCATCGTCGTCGGCTCCGCGCCCACCATCCTCTCTCTGACCCTGGCCCATCTGCTGCGGAACACGGGCCACGCCTCCCGGGCCAGCTTCGGCCTGTCCATGGGCGGCGTCCTCAATATGGCCCTGGACCCGCTCTTCATGTTCGGGCTCCTGCCCCGCGGGCAGGAGGTGCTCGGCGCGGCCCTCGCCACCCTGATCTCCAACGTCTGCGCCTGCGGCTATCTGCTGCTCGCCTGTCGGCGGGCCTCCGCCAAGGCGCCGCTGACGCTGGACCTGCGGCTGGCAAGGGGCCTGGGGAAGGAACACAAAAAGAGCCTCTATACCGTGGGCGTCCCCTCGGCGGTGCTGACGGGCCTCTTCGACCTGGCCTCCGTCTGCGTCAACAAGCTGGCCGCGGCCCACGACGATCTGGTTCTGGCGGCCTTCGGCATCGTGATGAAGGTGGAGCGCATCCCCAACGCCGTCAACATCGGCCTCTGCCAGGGCATGATGCCCATCGTGGCCTACAACTACGCCTCCGGCAACCGGGAACGGATGCACGCCGCGGTGCGCGCGGCCCGGAGCTGCGGCCTGCTGGTCTCGGCGGCGAGCATCGTCCTGCTGGAGCTCTTTGCCCGGCCCGTCTCCAACCTTTTCCTCAGCACCTCGGCGGAGGACGCTGCGGGGGCCATGACCACCGTGGGCTATGCGGCGGCCTTCCTGCGGGTCCGCTGTCTGGCGGCGCCGGTCCAGCTCATCAACTACCACAGCTCCTTCAGCCTCCAGGCCATCGGCAACGGGCGGGACACCATGCTCCACGCCTGCGTCCGGGAGCTGGGCGTCTATATCCCCCTGATGCTGCTGCTGGACCGGCTCTTCGGCCAGATGGGTCTGGCTGCCGCCCTCCCCGCGGGCGAGGGCCTGGCGGCGATCTTCGCCCTGTGGCTGCTGCGCCGGGCGCTGCGGGACCGGCAGCCGGACGCAGCTGTTTCCGATTGCAGCCGATAAAAGCAACCATATTTTATTGCTAATATAAAAAGCAATCATTTTTTAGTGCGAAATTAAAAAGCATTAAAAAACTATTGCTTTTCCTCCTAAGCTGTGCTATCATGCAGATAGAGCAGCGAAAGGAGGGGCGCCCATGTACGCGGTATTGATGGTGGATCTGAAGGGCTCCCGGCTTTACGAGCCGGAGCGGCGGAACGCGTTGCAGCAGTATCTGGTGGAGCTGACGGAGGCCTTGAACCGGATTTTTGCGCCTGCAATGGCGCGGGAGCTGGAATTCAACGGCGGAGACGAGATCCAGGGCCTGTTCAGCGAGCCGAGCGGGGCGCTGCTCTGTCTGCGGCTGCTGCAGCGGGCCGTATTCCCTGTGCCCATCCATGGGGGCATCGGCGTGGGCGAATGGACCGTCCGGACGCCGGAGCGGGACACCTTCTATCAGGACGGCCCCGTGTACCACCGGGCCAGAGAGGCCATTGAGCTGGCGAAAAAGGAACGGGATTACATGGCCCTGCTGTGCACCGGCGGCGACGGAGACCGGGTCCTGAACGCAATGCTGAACGCCGCCTGCCGTCTCACGGAGCAGAACAGCAGTCACCAGAACGACCTGGCGCTGCTGCTGGAGCTGTGTTTTCCTGTGACGCTGCCGGATCGTACCATGAATTTACGCAATTTGTTTGACCTGGCGTTGCTGCTGCCCCGGCGGCAGGAGATCTGCGAAGGCAGCGGAAAACCCGGGAAGCTCTCGCCGGAGGCGTTTTTGGCAGCGGCCGACTTCGGTTCCCATTCTCTGCCGGCGCGCCGGACGGAAGAGAAAACCCAGAACCGTTATTCCGGTGCGCACCCCTACGGAGCGGCCAGTACGGTGGTCCTGTTTACGGGTCTGAAGCGGCAGGCGGTGGACACGGCCCTGCGGGCCTCCAACGCCTATGCCGAGCGGGCCCTGGCCCTGGCGCTGCGGGATGAACTTTCGGAAGCCTGGAAGGAGCCCGACAGAGATTGACAGAAAGAGAGGAAACGCGCAATGAACGTACTTCTGCTTCTTGGAACCGCGCACGTTCTGGGCGATTTTCTGCTCCAGACGGACAGGCTGGCGGCGGAGAAAACGAAGCACGCGCGCAAGCTCCTCCTGCACGGACTGATCTATGCCCTGGTCATGGGCCTGGTCTTCCTCTGCGGCTTCTCCTGGCGGACGGGGCTGGCTTGGGCGATCCTGGGGGGAAGTCATCTGGGGATCGACGCGCTGCGGGTTCGGATCGACCGCCGCCTGCGGAAGCCCGGCGCGTGCCTGGCCTCCTTCTGCGTGGATCAGGCCCTGCACCTTGCGGGGATCGCCGCGGTCTGGCTGCTGCTCCTGCGGGGGCATACGGCGGGCCTGCTTGCCGCCGGGAGCGCCTGGCTCCGGCCCGTCCTGATCTACGCGGCGCTGAGCTGTGTGATCTGGAAGCCCGCGGCGGTGTTTATCCGGCTGTTCTTCAACTGCTTTTTCCCGGAGGGAGAGGAGAGCGAAGAGAAGACGCCTCCGACGAATTCCGTCCCGGGCAGCGGCGAGCTGATCGGCAAGCTGGAGCGGCTGATCATCGCCGCGCTGGTGATCTGCGGGCAGTTCGGGGCCATTGGCTTCGTGCTGACAGCCAAGAGCGTCGCCCGCTTCAAGCAGATCGAGACGGATCGGGGCTTTGCCGAGCGCTATCTGGTGGGGACCCTGCTGAGCGCGGGGACCGCACTGATTGCCGCGCTGATTGCCACGCAGCTTCCCGGTGCTGCGCTCCCGGTCTTTCCGGGCTGAAACGGCATCGGGCTCACGATAGAAAGGAAGGAGAATGACAGATGGAATACGCGCTGTACTTTATCGGCTTCGGCTTCGGCGGGGCGCTGCTGCTTTACGCGATTTTGCTGCGCCTGACGCTGAACGCGCGCCTGCTCCCGCGCTACGACGCGGGGAAGGTCAGGAACCCCAAGGGCTACGTCCGCTCCGTGTCCCACATCCTCGCCTTTCTGGCGCTGGCCCTCCTGACCGGCGGCTGGGTGGGCAGCTACGCCGGCCCGCTGATGGGATTCCTGACCATGGCAGTCGCCCTGGTCCTGGCAATCTGGCTCAGCGTGCGGCTCTGGAAGAGCAGCCAGAACAAGAACCGGTGAAGACGCGAATTCGGATTTGTCGGGTTCTTGCCGTAGGGCGGCCTGACCCCAGGCCGCCGCCGTCACGCTGCCGGGCATCGCGGCGGCCAGTGGTCTGGCCGCCCTACGCAGCATCTCGACAAATCCCGATTTTGCGCAGCTCTTGACTTTTCAGAGAAAACGCGCTACAATAAAACCGCTCTTCGGGGAGCCGGACCGATCCGGCTGAGACTGGGCGATAAGGGCGCCCTCACCCGCGAACCTGATACGGATCATGCCGTCGTAGGAAAAGGGTGCGTTCTCTTTGAATGCCGACGGCCTGTGTCCGTCGGTATTTTTCAAAGGAGGAAAAAAACAATGGAAAACGAACGCGATAAGGTGACGGAGCCCCGGACGGCTCCCGGGACGGAGACTGCGCCCGAAACCGCAGTTCAGGCCAGGCCGGCGCAGAAAAAGCGCCGCACCCTGCGGATCATGGTGGAGGGCGGCGTCTGCATCGCGCTGGCCATCGCCCTGAGCTATCTGAAGATTCCCATCGGTCTGGAATTCGGCGGCTTCGGCGGCTCCATCGACCTGGTCATGATTCCGCTGATCTTCTTCGCCATGCGGTCCAACGCGGGCTGGGGCATCGGCGCGGGTCTGATCTTCGGCCTGCTCAAGTTCTTCTTTGCCGGCGGCTCCGCCATCAACTGGCAGAGCATGCTGCTGGACTACGTGGTGGCCTACGGCATGGTGGGTCTGGCGGGCCTGTTCCACAAGCATTACAAGCTGCTGCCTGTGGCCGCCGTCGTGGGCTGCCTGGGCCGCTTCGCCGTCCACTATCTCAGCGGCGTCACCATCTACAAGATCAGCGGGCTGGAAAAGATCCTGAACGTGGAGACCGCGAGCCCCAGCCTCTATTCCCTGCTCTACAACGGCACCTACATGCTGCCCAACACCATCCTCGCCGTCGTCGTCTGCTGCCTGCTTCTGGCGATGCCGCAGCTCCTCAGGCGGCCGGAGTGATTTTTACCCTCGGGGGAGCGGACGGCAGAGTGCCGTGCCTGCGGCGCGATCCGTCCCCTGGTGACAGTTGACAATTGACAGTTCATAACCGCCGCGTCGCCTGGTGACTCGTGACTGATTGCTCGTCAGAGCGGGGAACGGCGTGGCGCACACTGTGCGCCGCTACAGGCGGGTCTGATGCCTGATGCCTGATGCCTCATCGGTACGCAGCATGGCGGGCTGATAGCCCGCGCTACAGGCGGGTCTGATGCCTGATGCCTGATCCCTGGTGCCTGATCCCTCATTTTGCATTCTCATAAGGAGCTGCTATGTTCAAGCCTGTCCGTCACCTGCTCGGCGCGGCGGTGCTGGCGCTGCTCACCGCCGCGGCGGTGCTGCTGGCCCGCTTCGCCCCGGCGTTCTGGTTTTCCTTTTATACCGATTTCTCCCGGGCGATGGTGGGCTGGCTGGGCTCGGCCTTCGGCTGGATTCCCTTCCCGGTCTGGGAGCCCCTGCTGGTCCTGCTGCCGGCCGCCTTGGTCTGGGGCCTGGTCCGCTCCGTCAGAAGGGGCCGGGTTCCGGGCTTTCTGGCGGCGCTGCTGGAGCTGGCGGTGCTGCTGGCCGCGCTGTTCATGGGGCTCTGGGGCCTCAACCACTTCGCCCCCACCGTCGGGGAGCAGACGGGCCTGGAGGTCAAGCCCTACACCACCGACGAGCTGAAGGCCGCCGCGGCCTGGTACGCCGATCAGGCCAGCCTCTGGTCCGTCCGGCCGGAGCGGGACGAGCAGGGCGACGTGCTGCTGCCGGAGTTCTCCGCCCTGTCCGACGAGGCCCTGGCCGCCTACGGAAGGCTGGCGGAGTACGACGGGCGCTTCAAGGTGCTGATCCCCAGGGTCAAGCCCCTGCTGGTCTCCGAGGCCTTCGCCTACATGGGGACCACCGGGATTTTCGTCTGCTTCACCGGGGAGGCCGGAGTCTCCACGGAGACCTTCCCCCTCTCCCAGCCCTTTACGCTCTGCCACGAGCTGGGCCACAGCCTGGCGGTGGCCCGGGAGGACGAGGCCAACTACCTGGGCTTCCTGGCCTGCCGCGCCTCGGAGAGCGAGCTCTTTCGCTACTCGGGCTACTACAACGCCTTCATCTACTGCTTTAACGCCCTCCACGAGGAGAGCCCCTCCGCAGCCCGGGCGCTCTGGGCCCGCTGCTCGGAGGAGCTGCTCCACGACTGCGACGTCCACGTGGAGCACAACAAGCAGTACGAGGGCAAGGTCCAGGAGGCCGCCCAGGCCGTCAACAACGCCTATCTCAAGACCTTCGACGAGGCCGGCGTCAAGTCCTACGGCCTGGTGGTGGATTATCTGATCGCGGAATACCAGAAGAATCACAGTTAAGGGAGGCCCATCCATGAAAAAATCGACGATTGCCGCCGTTGCCGCGGCCGGGACCGCGGCGGTCGCTGCGTCGGTCCCCTATTTCTACAAGCAGAACACGCAGCTCTGCGCGTCCCACTACGTCTTCCGCTCCCCCAAGGTGAAGGGGGCTCTGTCGGGCTTTCGGATCACCCAGATCTCGGACCTGCACAACAAGGAGTTCGGCCGGGAGAACTGCAGGCTTCTGGCGCTGACCGAGGCCCAGCTGCCGGACCTGCTGGTGATCACCGGCGATCTGACCGACAGCTATCACCCGGACCTGGACAAGGCCCTGGATACGGCCTCCCGCCTGGCCCGGATCGCGCCCTGCTACTACGTCACCGGCAACCATGAGCATCGGCTGAGCCGGGAGCGGCAGGAGACCTTCTTCCGGGGGCTGGAGGCGGCGGGCGTGGTCCTGCTGCGCAACGAGGCCGTGAAGCTGGGCCTGGGCGAGGGCTTCCGCCTGCTGGGGGTGGACTGCAACCAGGCCAGGACCGGCGTGCTGAAGGAGCTGATGGCCGACCGCCCCGCCGGGGAGCTGAACATCCTGCTGGCCCACAAACCCCACTACGCCAAAAGCTACCGGGAGGCCGGGGTGGATCTGGTGCTGGCGGGCCACGCCCACGGGGGTCAGTGGCGGCTGCCGGGCGTCGGCGGGCTTTACGCGCCGGGCCAGGGACCGCTGCCCAAATACACCGCCGGCATGTACCGGCTGGGGGACACCGTCCTGTGCGTCAGCCGGGGCCTGGGCAATTCCTCCTTCCCCCTGCGGATCGAAAACAGGCCCGAGCTGGTGACCGTCACGCTGCGGAATTCCGCTGAAATATCGGTATAATATTCGATTCTTGTGCCTTGAATATTTACAGAATACAAGATATTGT
This sequence comes from Oscillospiraceae bacterium, assembly GCA_017519005.1. Classification (GTDB taxonomy): domain Bacteria; phylum Bacillota; class Clostridia; order Oscillospirales; family Oscillospiraceae; genus JAFRPC01. The sequence goes on from JAFWTG010000044.1 coordinate 8,743, forward strand.
ATAAGTACCAATAATTGTAAATAATGAACTTGATAAGCCCCGGAGGGGAAAAAGGTTTTTGGAAAATCTGTTCACAAAATCTTGACCTCGGGGCTTTTTTCTGTTAGAATATAGATTGCAGAATTGAATGAGATTCAACTCAGGACGGTGAGCGCTTAGCCGCTCGCCCGGCGAATATTCCGGTATATTACCCACCCCCGGGAACAGGGTGGATGATATAAATATTTCAACAAGGAGATATGACAATGAAGAACACATCGCTGTTCCGCCGAGTCCTTTCGGTGGTCCTTGTGGTCGCCATGGTCCTCTCCGTAATGGTCCCCTGGGCCAGCGCGGAACAGACCAAGACCGCAGGGAAAAACGTCAAGGAACTGACCCTGACGCCCACCGAACTCGGCAAGCAGGGGTCTGCGACGAAGGATGTTTCCGGTCGCGACTCCGAGCAGGACACCGGCTTTGCGCCGCTCGACGTGGTTCGCGTGTCGATCGTCCTGGAGAAGCCGTCCACGCTGGACGCCGGCTTCTCCACTGAGAAGATCGCACAGAACGCTGCGGCGCTGGCCTACCGCGAGAGTCTCCGCAACGACCAGAAGGCGATGACCGCCAAGATCGAGAAGGCGATCGGCGGCAAGCTGGACGTCAAGTGGAATCTGACCCTTGCGGCCAACAACATCTCCGCGAACGTGCTTTACAGCCAGATCGAGACCATCAAGGGCATCGACGGCGTCAAGGACGTGTTCCTGGAGAACCGCTATGAGCCTCAGGTTGGGGACAAGGCCGACGAGCCGAACAACGGCTCGGCCTCCTACATGATCGGCTCCAACATCACCTGGGCCAATGGCTACACCGGCGCCGGCAGCAAGGTTGCCGTCATCGACACCGGCGCAGACATCGACCATCTGTCCTTCTCCGGCGAGGGCCTCGAGTACGCCCTGCAGAAGAACGCCGAGGCCAAGGGCCTGTCCTACGAGGACTACCTGGCTTCCCTGAATCTGCTGACTGCCGAGTCCATTGAGGCCGTCAAGGGCCAGTTGAACGCCAACATCGGCTCCGGCAATGCGGTCTACCGCAACACCAAGGTCGGTTACGGCTACAACTACGTGGATAAGAACACCGTCAACATCACCCACCTGACCGACTCCCAGGGTGAGCACGGCTCCCACGTTTCCGGTATCTCCACTGCCAACCGTTTCGTCAAGGTCGACGGCGAGTTCGTTCCCGCTCTTCAGGCTGTCGGCACCCAGGGCGTCGCTCCCGACGCACAGCTGGTCGTCATGAAGGTCTTCGGCTCCGGCGGCGGCGCTTACGATTCCGACTACATGGTCGCCATCGAGGACGCCATCGTTCTGGGCTGCGACTCCGCGAACCTGTCTCTCGGCTCCGGCTCCCCCGGCTTCAGCTTCTCCTCCGGCTATGAGTCCGTGATGAACAAGCTGGTCGAGAACGGCACCGTGGTGGCCTTCTCCGCGGGCAACAGCGGTATGTGGTACGACACGCCCAACAACATGCCGTACGCCTACCTCTACGCTGACGACGTCAACTTCGCCACCAACGGCAGCCCCGGCTCCTTCACCAACGCTCTGACCGTTGCCTCCGTGGACAACCAGGGCCAGACCGGTCTGCCGCTGATCTTCGGCGATATGCACGTCTTCTACAGCCAGACCTCCGGCTACGGCAACGCGCCCGTTGCCACGCTGGCGGGCCGGGACTTCGACTACGTCCTGCTGGACGGCCCCGGCGTTGACGACAACGAGCACGTCGGCGCTGCCGGCGACGACTTCGCGGCCCTCGGCTCCGAGATCGTCAGCGGCAAGGTCGCCCTGTGCTACCGCGGCTCCTCATCCTTCTTCGCCAAGGCCAACGCGGCTGTGGCCCAGGGTGCGGTTGCTGTCGTCATCATCAACAACGTTGACGGCATCATCAACATGAACCTGACCGGCTACAACTACACCGCGCCCGCCGTTTCCATCCTGAAGGCGGACGGCGACGCCATCAAGGCGAACTCCGAGGCCAACACCACCGAGGCCGGCCTGACCTACTACACCGGCCACATGAGCATTGCCGAAGGCCTCGAGGTTCAGATCCCCGAGATCTCCGACACCGTCACCGTCTCCAGCTTCTCCTCCTACGGTATGCCCGGTACCCTGGTTCTGAAGCCCGAGATCCTGGCTCCCGGCGGCTCCATCTACTCCGTCTGGGGCGCCAACGTCGGCTCCAGCTCCCCCACCCAGTCCCATGAGGACTACGAGGTCATGTCCGGTACCTCCATGGCTTCTCCCCAGGTCGCCGGTATGGCCGCGGTCATGGGTCAGTACATCCGTGACAACGACCTCTGCGCCAAGACCGGCCTGAGCCAGCGTCAGCTGATCAACTCCCTGCTGATGTCCACCGCGCATCCCGTCTTTGACGAGTACGGCGAATACTGGTCCGTGTTCCGTGTCGGTGCAGGTCTCGGCAACGTGGCCGACGCCACCAGCGCCAAGTCCTACATCCTGATGGACGAGGACGCCACCATGTTCCCCGACTCCGCCAGAGACGGCAAGGTCAAGGCTGAGCTGGGCGACGATCCCGACTGCACCGGCGAATACAGCTTCTCCTTCACCGTGTATCCGCTGGAGGACGGCAAGGAATTCACCCTGCGCACCGACATCTTCACCCAGGCGATCGCCGGCATGGCTCCCGTAGGCCTGCTGCAGGACGGCTCCACGATGCTGCTGGGCTCCGAGACCACCTACGAGATCAACGGCGAGACTGTCGAGGACGGCTTCAAGGTCTATGCCGACGTTGACATGGACGGCGACACCGACAAGGACGACGCCCAGGCCATCCTGGACAAGATCACCGGCAAGCTGGCCGAGGACGCTCCCTTCGACGCGAAGGCTGCCGACGTGGACGGCGACGGCGAGATTACCTCCTACGACGCCAAGCTGCTGCTGGAGTCTGAGGCCACCGACGCCATCTCCGTCTCCGCTCCCACCAAGGTTACCGTGCACATCAAGATTGATGACGCCGATATCGCGGAGCTCCTGAACTACTTCACCAACGGCTTCTACGTTGAGGGCTACACCTTCGTCGAGCCCGTTCCCACCGCGGAAGGCGCGATGGACGTTGTCCATTCCATCCCTGTCTTCGGCTTCTGCGGCAACTGGACCGACCCCTCCATGCTGGACCGCAGCTCCGCCATCGACGAGGCCTACGGCACCGGTAAGGTCCCCTACGTCAACGGCAACACCAACTACCTGAACCTGAAGAGCCCCGAGGGCGAGACCGCCATCTACATGGGCAACCCCTACATGATCGAGGACGAGTTCCCCGTTGAGCGGCTGGCCATGAACAGCGAAGCCACCATCACCGCCTTCAACTACCTGCCCATCCGCAACGCGGCCACCCTGGCCTTTGCCGTGCAGGATGAGAACGGCAAGGTGCTCTACGCCCAGGCCACCCCGACCCAGAAGTTCAGCGCTTACTACCACGTCAACCAGGGCACCTGGATGAACACCAGCCCCTCCAACTACAACGTGGGCAAGAAGCTGAGCCAGGCCGGCGTGCAGGAAGGCGACGTTGTCACCGTCGGCTTCTACGCGATCCCCGAGTACTACGGCGTCCTGTACGCCAAGAACAACGGCGGCGTTGCCGAGACCGGCAGTCTTGACACCGAAGCCTTCTCCGCTCTGCTGGAGGAAGGCCTGATCGGCGACGGCGCTGCCATCAAGTACACCGTGAAGGTCGATAACCAGGTTCCCGAGGTCAAGGGCGCCTTTATGGACCTGATCACCGGCGACATCACCGTCAGAGCCTCCGACGACAACTACATTGCCTACGTCGGCGTTCTGAACAAGTCCGGCACCAAGGAATTCATGGCTGTGGTTCCCGAGCAGGAAGGCCCCGGCGAAGAGGTCGAGGTTCCCCTGGATCTGGAGGGCCAGACCCTTCCCAGTGAGGTCGTCCTCCTGGTCGGCGACTACGCCGGCAACGAGGCCGCCTTCAAGGTCAACCTGGGCGGCAACGGCGGCGGCGACGACATGGGCGGCACCATGATCGGCTTCGTCACCGAGCAGACCACCGCGGCTCCCGGCGCCGGCAACCGCGCCTGGGAGATCGACGCCGAGAACCTGTGGTACAACCACAACACCGGCGCCTACGAAGGCCTGAACAACTTCGCGAACGTGGAGTTTGCGGTTACCGCCGCTGAGTACGTGGACGGCTACGTCTTCATGGCGGCCGACGACGGCTATCTCTACGCCGCAGAGCTCGGCGCTCTGGACGAAGCGTCCCGCGTCGGCTCCGTCGCGGGGCTGGGCTACGTCTACGACATGGCCTTCAACTACAAGACCAACAACCTGTACCTGCTGGGCGAAGAGAACAGCGTCTACTGCGTCGATCTGATCACCGGCGAGGCGGTCAAGGTCGCCGTCGTGACCCTGCCCGGCGCCTCCACGGAGATGAACCGCCTGGCCTGCGACGACGAGGGCGTGTTCTACACCGCCAACAACGGCTCCGGCAGCGCCACCAAGCTGTACAAGTTCACCCTGGACAACGAGCCTGTGAATCCCGATCCCATCGATCCCGTTGATCCCATCGATCCCGGCGAGTCCGCCTATGCCTGGGACTTCGAGGACGGCACCGACGGCTGGACCTTCGTGGATGTTGACGGCGACGGCTACAACTGGCAGCGTCACGTAAATATCAACGACGGCAACAACCACTCCGCGCACAGCGGCGACGCGGTGATCTACTCCGAGTCCTACTCCAATGACACCGGCGATGCGCTGACGCCCGACAACTGGGCCATCTCCCCTGCGTTTGATCTGAGCGAGGCAAGCGGCGCGACCCTCTCCATCTGGGCCGTCGGACTCGACCCCAGCTGGTGCGACGAGGTCTTTGCCCTCTACGCCGGCACCTCCGCGAACCCCAGCGACATGATCAAGATTGGCGGCGACTATACCGCCACCGACGAATACACCAACTACACGGCCGACCTCTCCGAATTCCTCGGCGAGGAGCAGGTCTACGTGGCCATCCGTCACTACAACGTCTCCGACATGTTCATTCTGGACGTGGACGATGTGGAGATCGTTCTGGCAGACGCTGGCGACGCGGTTTCCAAGGCTGCTGTTCCCGTTGTGCACGGCGAAGCCGTGGCCAAGCCGCACGAGACCCGCGACGGTGAGGACGTCATTGCCAGCTACTCCTTCGAGACTGAGGACGAGCTCAACGCCTGGACTCTGGACGGCGGCGAGACCAACTGGATCTGGTCCAACAACAATCTCGGCGGGTACGACTACAGCGAGCTCGCCTACGACGGCAGCGCCTTCCTGATGTCCTACTCCTTCGTGGACAACCAGGGCGCATGTCAGGCCGACAACTGGGCGATCTCCCCCGCCATTGCCATGCCTGAGGAGGGCAGCCCCTCCGTCACCTTCGCCGCGACGAACGCGAACGCTTCTTATCCCGAGCCCTTCAGCGTCTACGTCGGCACCTCCGCCGATCCTGAGGCCATGGAGCTGCTCGAGGCCAACATCAGCCCGGCGACCGGCTACGACGCCTGGAGCGAGTACAGCTTCGATCTGTCCGACTACGTTGGCGAGACCATCTATCTGGCATTCTACGATTACAACTACGACGGCTATGAGATCTGGATCGACAACGTCCAGTTCCATGGCGAGGGCGGCGGAGAAGTGGATCCCGATCCCGATCCCGAACCCGAGCCTCCCGAACCCGTTGTGGAGGTTCAGGACGTGACCGCCGAGCTCATCGGCAACGGCCTGGGCGTCTACAACAAGTCCACCGGCGGTTCCATGGCCTGGGACCACAACGAGGGCATCCTCTACCTGGCCTCCAACTGGAACGCGACCCAGGACTACGACCACTACCTGTGGATCGTTGACACCGAAACCGGTATCGCTGCCCGCGCCAACAGCGTGCAGGGCACCGGCACCTCCTCCAGCAACCCCTCCGCGCGTCTGTACGGCTCCGTCCGCGGCCTGTTCATCGTCCCCGGCGGCAGCCACCTCATCCAGCCCACCGACGAGCCCACCGGCCTGGAGGTTGAGCCCGGCGTGCTGAACATCTTCAAGGGCCAGACCGCCGAGCTGAAGGCCAGCGTCTATCCCTGGACCCTCAAGGATAAGGACGTGACCTTCGAGTCTGCGGATCCTGCCATCGCCTCCGTCAACGAGGACGGCGTTGTGACCGGCGTTGAGGTCGGCGAGACCGTCATCACCGTCGCCACCGTGGCCGAGCCCACCCTGACCGTTGAGATTCCCGTGACCGTGTCCGTGCCGCCCGAGGCGGAGATCCGCGGCATCATCTGGGACGAGAACGGCAAGGGCCAGGCCTCCGTCTTCAACACCAACGCTCCCGAGGAGTGGACCGCGCTGGCGACCGTCGGCCAGTTCCGCTGGGGCGCCTTGGTCGGTGATACCGTCTACGGCTCCACCGACGACACCATGTTCGCCTTTGACGCCGACACCTACGAGGTGACCCAGTTCGGCGGGATCGTCTCCATGTGGATCCCCTCCGACGCTGACGAGCTGCCGCAGGACTTCCGCGACGCCTTCGCAGAAATGGGCTACAATGTCGGCCCCGTCATCGGCCCCAACAACAACGGTACCTACCTGACCATGCTGGATCCCGAGGCCGGCAGCCTGATCTACTTCGATCTGTCTGACAACGTCTTCGGCTCCGACCCGCTGGCCACCTTCACCTACGCCGGCCGCGACGAGTACGACGACGGCGAAAGCGTCGATACCAACGGCGCCCTCTACTACGGCGCGACCGAGAGCGGCGAGCTCTACGCGTTCGTGATGAACCACGAGGGCAGCATCATGTGGACCGACCTGGGCAACATCGGCATCGATCTGACCGGCGTGGCCGACGCCACCAACAGCGTCTGGGCCTCCATGGTCTACGATGCGGCGACCAGCTTCCTGTTCCTGTCCCTGTACAACGGCGACGATGACTATGCCCACCTGTACGCCATCGACACCACCGACATCTCCCGTGTGGGCGAGACCGGCAACTTCAATGCCGAGGTGTGGCCTGTCACCGGTCTGTACGAGTACGAGCCCGCCACCGATCTGGTCCTGAAGGTCAGCCCGCTGGATCTGGTCCTCTTCGAGGGCGAGGAAGCCGAGCTGAAGATCAAGGTCAAGCTGGGCGAGACCAACGAGTACACCGTTGAGGTGGCCGATGAGTCCGTCTGCACCTTCGCTGACGGCGTCGTCACTGCCGTCAAGGAAGGCGAGACCACCATCACCGTCACCACCGTCGACACCAACGAGGCCGGCGAGCATCTCTCCGAGACCGTCAACGTCAAGGTCAAGGGCTACAGGTCCGTTGACGCTTCCGTCGTTGCGCAGGTCACCGATGAGAACGGCGTCCGCTTCACCAAGATCAGCCTGGACGGCGCCGTCGTCTCCAAGACCGGCGTGGAGGCTCCCGGCAACGTCACCTCCGGCGGCCGTGCCGGCGATCTCTACATCGCTGACGTGGGCGGCGGCAACCTGAACATCCTCGACGCTCTGACCTACGAGCCCACGCTCGACTGGAACGAGTTCGACATGAGCCTCTATTCCTCCTACCCCGCCATGGACTTCGCCAACTTCCCGATGTTCAAGGAGAATGACGGTTCTGAGAACAACATGAAGGCCCTGATGACTGTGGACATCAACTGGCTGGTGATGCCCAGCTACTCCGGCTGGAACCTCAGCTCCTTCATCTCCGATCTGGCGGCCGTTGCCTTTGTTGGCGCACAGCAGGTCGAAGGCAGCCCGATCGTCTACATGTACGCGCTGCTGGGCGCTGACGGCACCCTGTACCTGATGGGTATCGACGTCGCCGCCGGCCGTCGTACCGACCCGCAGCCCATCCTGAACACCGGCATCACCCTGGCGACCCAGAACGACGCCTCCATGACCTACATCGCCACCTCCAAGGTGAACCCCGACGGCTCCATGGACTACGCTGAGAGAGGCCTTGTCATTGCCGACAACGGCAGCAAGAAGCTCTGGTACGTTGACATGATGGCCGAGACTGCCGAGGACGCCCTGGGCCTCATCGGCATCATGGACGTGGAGAACGTCTCCGGTCTGGTCGGCACCTTCGATCCGCTCACCGACATCTTCGACATGCAGCAGCCTGTCGAGCCGGAGGACGGACCTGAGGATCCCGGCGAGTACCCCGAGCCCGCGGAAGGCTTCTACGAAGAGCTGATCGGTTGGGACTTCGAGCCTGACAGACAGCCTGAGGGCTGGACCTTCGTTGATCGCGACGGCGACGGCAACAACTGGATCTGGACGCCCGAGAGCGACTACGCCGAGCTGCCAGCTCACGGTGGTGTGGGCATGATCGTCTCCAACTCTTACATCAACAACGTAGGCCCGCTGAATCCCGACAACTTCGCCATCTCCCCGGCTGTCGACCTGTCCGAGGTCGAGAATGCCAACTTCGCCTTCTACGCCAAGGGTCAGGATCCCAGCTACGCCAGCGAGGTCTTCGCGGTCTACGCCGGCACCTCTCCCGAGGTGAACGAGATGGTCAAGATCTCCCCCGACTTCACCGCCACCGGCGACTGGGTCCAGTACACCGCTTCTCTGGCTGACTACGCCGGCGAGGAGGAGGTCTACGTGGCGATCCGTCACTACAACGTGACTGACCAGTACATCCTCGACGTGGACGACGCGGCCATCCTGGTTGAGGGCGGCGAGGCGCCTCCCGAGCCCGAACCTTCCGCGCCTCCCATCTACGAGTGGTCCTTCGAGAACGAGACCGATCTGGACGGCTGGACGCTGATCGACAACGACGGCGACGGCAATTCCTGGAGCCGCACCAGTGCTGTCGGCTACCCCACCGAGACCATCCCCGAGACGGCTTATGTGCTGGGCAGCACCTATTGGAACGCCAACGCCCTCTCTGACGAGCTTGCCATCACCCCGGCTCTGGACTTCTCCGAGCTGACCAACGCCACTCTGTCCTTCTGGGAGAAGAACGGCCTCTCCAGCTTCCACGAGAACTATGCTGTCTACGCCGGCACCTCCGCTGACTTCGACGAGATGGTGGAGCTCGTACCTGTGACTGCGGCTGACAGCGCCTGGACGAATGTGATCGTGGATCTGGCTGACTTCTGCGGCGAGCCTGAGGTCTACATCGCCTTCCGCCACACCACGGATGAGGTCGACCGGTACAGACTGTACATTGACGCCATCGAGATCACCTCCGTTGAGGAAGAAGAGCCCACCGAGCCCTTCGAGCCCATCTTCTGGGGCTTCGAGACGGACGATGACGTCGCGGGCTGGACCATGCTCAACCTGGACGGCAGCTCCGAGGGCTTCCATCGGACCACCGGCTACAACTCCTACGAGGGCAACGGCTATCTGGTCAGCAGCTGGGGCTACCCGGTTGACGACTGGGCCATTACGCCTGAGCTGAACCTGAATGGCGCTGCCGAGCCGAAGTTCTCCTTCTTCATGCGCGACAGCGGCAACTCTGAGGAGCACGTTGAGGTCTACGTGGGCGACAGCCCCGAGGATCTGGATCTCGTCTGGAGCGGTATCGCACCCGACACCTACGAGGAGACCGTGATCGACCTGAGCGAGTGCGTGGACTGGGTCTCCGTCTACGTTGCCATCCGTCACTGCGAGACCGACGACGGCTGGAACCTCTTCGTGGACAACGTCTCCGTCTACGACGCGGCCGCTGAGGACGGCAACGCCTGCAAGCAGCCCGCCGCTGCCGAGACTTACGAGTACGTCCCGATGAAGGCCGCTCCCGCCAAGGCTCTGGGCGACGGCTACGGCCGCCTGAGCATTGCCAAGGTTGAGAGCTCCGCTGAGATGATGCGCGTCGGCGAGACTGCCAACGCTGTCAGCGGCGGCGTGAACGCCATCCAGGGTGAGATCGTCAAGACCCGCGAGCTCCTTGACAACACCACCGCTGCCGAGGGCGTCTACACCATCGACCTCTGCGAGACCGAGCTGAGCACCAACGGCCTGCTCGAGATCGTCTACGATCCCGAGATCCTGAGCTTCGAGGGCGCTCTGTCCAACCTCGAGCTGTTCTCCGTCAACGACGACAACGGCACCATCCGCTTCGCCTACGCCTCCTCCGAGGACATCGCTCCCGAAACCGTGCTGGCGACCCTGCGCTTCGCGGCCAAGGTCGAAAAGCCGCTGAGCGAGGTTGTTGTGACCACGCTGGAGCGCGGTGCGGATCTCAACGTCGATGAGGACGAGCTGCACATCCACATCTGCCCGGGCGCCATCTTCAGCGATATGCCCGAGTACGGCACGCCTGAGCACGAGGCCATTGACTGGGCCTTCGTTGAAGGCTATACCGGCGGTGTGGGCGACGGCAAGTTCGGCGTCGGCATGGATATGACCAGAGCCCAGGCTGTGGTCTTCCTGTGGGCCGTGTCCGGCAAGCCCACCGTTGAGGGCGTCGAGAACACCTTCTCCGACGTGGCTGACGGCGTCTGGTATCACGACGCGGTTCTGTGGGCGGTTGCCGAAGGCATCACCGGCGGCACCGGCGACGGCATGTTCAGCCCCGATATGAACGTGACCCGCAACCAGCTGATGGTCTTCCTGTGGGCCATGGCCGGCAAGCCTGTCCCGACCAGCGAGGAGAATCCCTACACCGATACCGAGGGTACCTGGTGGAAGGATGCGGCTGCCTGGGGCTACGAGATCGGCATTGACCGCGGTGCGGAAGGCGCCTTCGACGGCGAAGGCCGCTGCCCGCGTGAGATGTTCGTCCTCTGGCTGTACCGCTTCGTGGTCGAAGAGGCCCGTCTGACCGACTGAGTCAACCCCTGAACGCAAATCATTCCGTTTCCGGGCAGGGCGCTCTCTGAGCGCCCCGCCTGAGGCGGACCCTGCGTAACCCAACGCCCGGAGCGGGCAACCGCTCCGGGCAAGCAAAAAAAGCCCTGGCTGCGTTTCGCAGCCAGGGCTTTTTTCCTTTGCAGGATTACAGTCCGTAGATTTTCGTGAACTTTTCTTCCAGGTAGTCGGTGTAGTACTTCGGGTCGAAGGGCTCGCCCACGGCGCGCTCCAGCAGCTCCATGGGGTCGTAGAGCCCGCCGAATTTCCAGATGTGCGCCTCCAGCCAGCCGGTGATCGGCCGCAGGTCGCCGGAGCGGACCGCCGCCTCCACGTCCACGGTCTCGCGCATCTTTGCCAGCATCTGGGCGCCGTAGGCGGAGCCCAGGGCATAGGAGGGGAAGTAGCCCACGTTGCCGCCGGACCAGTGGCTGTCCTGCAGGACGCCGCGGCGGTCGTCGGGGACCTCGATGCCCAGGTACTCCCGGTACTTGGCGTTCCAGACCCCGGGCAGCTCCTCCACGGCGATGGAGCCGTCGAAGAGGCCCTTTTCGATCTCGTAGCGCACCATCACGTGCAGAGCGTAGGTCAGCTCGTCCGCCTCGGTGCGGATCAGGCTGGGCTCGGCCTTGTTGACGGCCAGATACAGCTGCTCCGCCGTGACCCCGGCCAGCTGCTCCGGGAAAAGCTCCTGCATCTTCGGCAGGATCAGCTCAATGAATTCCCGGCTGCGGCCGATCAGGTTCTCCATGAAGCGGGACTGGCTCTCGTGGATGGACATGGACACGCCGCCGGAGAGGACGGTGCCCTCCAGCTCATCCCCGGAGTGGAGCTCATAGAGGGCGTGGCCGCCCTCATGGATCACCGAGTACATGGAGTAGATGGGCGTCTCCTCATGGTAGTGGGTGGTGATCCGCACGTCCTTCTTGTTGAAGTTGGTGGTGAAGGGGTGCTCCGTCTCGCCGATGGCGCAGCGGTCCTTGTCGATGGTGATGACGTCCATCAGGTAGTCGGAGAACTTCCGCTGGGCCTCGATGGGGTAGGTCTTGCCCCAGATAAAGCTGTCGTCCACCTGGGGCTTTGCCATGACCTTCTTCAGCAGGGGCACGATCCGCTCCCGCAGGGCGTTGAAGAAGGCGTCGGTCTTCTCCATGGTGAGGCCCCGCTCGTAGAGCCCCAGCTGGGTGTCGTAGGGAGCCTGGTCCGGCTTGTAGTATTTGGCGAAGCGGACGTTGGTCTCGAAGATCTCCTTCACGATGGGGGCGAAGGAGGCGAAGTCGCTGTCCTGCTTGGCCTTGTGCCACACGGCGTCGGCCCGGTTCAGCAGCTCCACGTAGGCCACGTACTCGGCCTGGGGGATGGAGGCGGTGTACTCGTTGTTCCGCAGGAAGACCTCGATCTCCCGGCGGTCCTGGGCGTTGAGCGCGTCTGCGTGGGCCTTCAGGAATTGGGCGGCCTCCAGCAGGGCGGGGTCTGTCTCGATTTCGTATGCGCAGCCGGAGAGATAGGCCAGGGTCTTGCCCCGCCCCTCGGCGGATTCCACAGGCGCCGCGGTGGCGCCGTCGTAATGCAGCACGCCCATGGCGTGTCCCAGCGCGTGCAGCTTCTCAATGTGCTCGCGGTAGATGTTCCGTGCGTCCTGAACGGTCATGGTGAATCTCCTTTCAAATTGTGACGAAGGCAGGCAATTCGGATTTGTCGGGCGCTTCCACCCGTAGGGGCCGATGCCCACATCGGCCCTTGCCCCGGCCAATCGGGAGGGCCGATGTGGGCATCGGCCCCTACGAATGATCTCGACAAATCCCGATTTACAGCTTGCAGTATTCGCAGGCGGTCTTCGCCGCCAGGCGGGCGTTGTTGTAGACCAGCTGGATGTTGGAGGCCAGGCTGTCGCCGCCGGTGAGGTCCTTGACCTTCGCCAGCAGATAGGGGGTGGTGGCCTTGCCGTGGATGCCGTCGCGGACGGAGTCGGCAATGGCCTCGTCGATGGCCTTGTTGATCACGTCGAAGTCCATGGCGTATTCCTCGGGGATGGGGTTCGTCACCAGCATGCCGCCCTTCAGGCCCAGGTCCCGCTGGACCTTGAAGATTTTTGCCAGCTCCTCCGGGCTGTCCACCCGGTAGTCCACCTCGAAGCCGCTGCGGCGGGTGTAGAAGGCGGGCAGCTCCTTGGTGCCGTAGCCCAGCACGGGCACGCCGTGGGTCTCCAGGTACTCCAGGGTCAGCCCCAGGTCCAGGATGGACTTGGCACCGGCGCAGACCACCATGACCGGGGTGTTGGCCAGCTCCTCCAGGTCGGCGGAGATATCCATGGTGGTCTCTGCGCCCCGGTGTACGCCGCCGATGCCGCCGGTGGCAAAGATGTTGATGCCCGCCATGTGGGCGATCATCATGGTGGTGGTGACGGTGGTGGCCCCGTCCATGCCCTTGGCGACGATCACGGGCAGGTCCCGGCGGCTGGCCTTGGTGACGGCCTGGCCGGTCTTGCCCAGGTATTCGATCTCCTCCGGGGTCAGGCCGGCCTTCAGCCGCCCGCCCAGGATGGCGATGGTGGCGGGCACGGCCCCGTTCTCCCGGATGACCTTCTCCACGTTCAGCGCCGTCTCCACGTTCTGGGGATAGGGCATGCCGTGGGAGATGATGGTGGATTCCAGCGCTACCACCGGCTTCCCGGCGGCCACCGCCGCCGCGACCTCGGGATTGACGTCCAAATAAGCATTCAGATTCATAACAATTTCTCCTTTATGCAGGGGGCGGTCATCGGCCGCCCATGATTCCGTAGGGGCGGACATCGGCCGCCCGCGTCTCCGCAGGGGCGGACATCGGCCGCCCGCGTCTCCGCAGGGACGGTCATTGGCCGCCCGCGTCTCCGTAGGGGCGGTCATCGGCCGCCCGTGTCTCCGCAGGGGCGGTCAATGGCCGCACAAACAATGGCCGATTTTTTACGGACTGACGTAATAATCGTCTGTCTTCCATTTTGCGGGGTTGTATTCTATATATTCTCCAATCTTTCGGAAATCCGCCTCTGTGCGGATCACCTGATCGTAGAAACCCTTTTGCCAGATCCTGGTTCCCGCCTGTTTTGTGACGGCGCCTTTCAATTGGTTGACGACCCAAGACACTTTTGGGTTTTCTGTCTCGGTGGAGAGGGACAACAGAAGATGGACGTGGTTTGGCATGATGCTGTAACGGACCACCGAAACGGTCGGATAATGGATTGGGATCGCAAAGATCGCGTCTTCTACCAAGACGCCAAGGGGATACAAGCGGAGCTGCTGGGTGTTTTCACCCTCGAAGACCTCACTGAGGACGCATTTTCTGCCTTCGGTGCAGATCACGATGTGGTATGCGCCGCCCTGACTGTAATCATAGGCCTCCAGCCGGTTTTGCTTGCGAAGCGGGTGCGTGAGTGATGCGGTACGTGTCGCGTCAGCGTGGGTCGGGCGGCCGGTGACCGCCCCTACAGGCGGGGCCTGCGGGGATTCGAGCGGGCGGCCGATGACCGCCCCTACAGGCGGGGGCTGCGGGGATTCGAGCGGGCGGCCGGTGACCGCCCCTACAGGCGGGGCCTGCGGAGATTCGAACGGGCGGCCGATGACCGCCCCTACAGGCGGGGGCTGCGGAGATTCGAACGGGCGGCCGATGGCCGCCCCTACAGGCGGGGCCAGCGGGGATTCGAGCGGGCGGCCGATGACCGCCCCTACAGGCGGGGCCTGCGGGGATTCGAGCGGGCGGCCGGTGACCGCCCCTACAGGCGGGGCCTGCGGGGATTCGAGCGGGCGGCCGATGACCGCCCCTACGGCGCGTCGGCTGGCGGCTGTATAACACAGGGCGGGATTGACGGTTTCCGGGCTCTCCACGGCGATGGACGAGCAGGCCAGGGCGAAGCGGGCGGACGCCTCGATGGGGAGACCGTCCAGGAAGGCCCGGACGAAGCCGGCCATCATGGCGTCGCCGCCGCCGCTGGCGTTGACGAGCCGGGTCTCGGGGCAGGGCGCGAGACAGCGCTGGGTGTCCCAGGCGCAGTAGACCCCGTCGCCGCCCAGGGAAAGGCAGACCCGCTGCAGGCCGGTGCGCAGCAGCTTCGAGGCAGCCAGCTCCAGGCTCAGCCGGTCCTTGATGGGGATGCCGGAGAGCAGCTCCGCCTCGGCCCGGTTGGGCTTCAGGGTGTGCAGGCGGCCCAGCACGGGCCGCAGCTTCTCCGCCTTGGTCACGGAGACCGGGTCCGCGAAGAGCGGGGCCGTGACCCGCTCCGCCAGAAAGCGGATGGCCTCCTCCGTCAGATTCGTGTCCAGCACCACCGCGGCAGCCCCGTTCAGCAGCTCCAGCTGCTCCGCCAGATAGGCCGGCGTCACCGCGGCGGCCAGGTCATTGTCGCAGAGGGCCAGCTCCATGTCCCCCTCCGGCCCCTCGATGGCCAGATAGGTGGAGGTCGTCCCGTCCGGCACGCGCCGGGCGTGGGACAGGTCTATGCCCGCGGCCTCGCAGGAGGCCCGGATCGTCCCCTCCCAGCCGTCTCCGGCCAGAGCCGTCAGCAGAAAAACCGGCGTCCCCAGCAGAGAGAGGTTGTGGGCCACGTTCCGGCCGACCCCGCCCGGGGAATAGCGCACCGTTCCGGGGTTGGAGTCCCGCCCCACCAGCGGCCCGAAGGACTTGCCGCAGACGTCGATGTTGATCCCGCCGACGACGACGGCGTAAGCAGCTTTCATAGGAACACCTCCGGGCTTCATTATACCATAGCTCCGCGCAAAAGGCAACGGCGGAAAAATACTTGCATATCCCATTTATTTGTGTTATTATATAAAATCAGGAAAACTATGGGGGTGAGGTCGTGGAGCGGCTGCTGGGCAACGAACGGCTGAAGGCCGGCCTCAGCGCGGCCTTTGCCTCCAACCGGCTCTCCCATTGCTATCTGATCGCCGGACCGGCCGGCAGCGGCAAGCATACCCTGGCCCGCATCCTGGCGGCGGCCATGGAGTGTACCGCGGGCAGCCGCCGGCCCTGCGGCGTGTGCCTGCAGTGCCGCAAGGTGCTGGACGGCGTCCACCCCGACCTGATCACCGTGGACGACCCCGCGAAGAAGACCGTCTCCGTGGAGACGATCCGAAAGGCCCGGGCCGACGTGTATATCAAGCCCAACGAGGGCCTGCGGAAGATCTACCTCATCCCCCGGGCCATGGATATGAACCCCGCCGCCCAGAACGCCCTGCTGAAGGTGATCGAGGAGCCGCCGGACTACGCGGCCTTCCTCCTGCTGACCGACGCCGCAGAGCGGCTGCTGCCCACGATCCGGTCCCGGGCCGTGCCCCTGCAGCTGGCGCCGCTTTCAGAGACCGAGGGCCTGGCGGCGCTGGCAGCGCGCTTCCCTGGCAAGGGCCGGGAGGAGCTGGCCGACGCCTGGAGCCGCGCAGAGGGCTGGCTGGGCCAGGCGGAGCAGCTGCTCCGGGAGGGCGAGAGCCTGGCCCCGGAGACCCAGGCCTTTGCGGACGCCTTTGCCCGCCGGGACAAGCTGGGCCTGACCG
Organism: Oscillospiraceae bacterium; assembly: GCA_017519005.1. Taxonomy (GTDB): domain Bacteria; phylum Bacillota; class Clostridia; order Oscillospirales; family Oscillospiraceae; genus JAFRPC01. The sequence goes on from JAFWTG010000044.1 coordinate 25,085, forward strand.
AGCTGCTGGTCCCCCTGGAGCGCAAAAAGCGGGAGGAGCTGGCGCCGCTGCTGACCCAGTGGGCGGAGCTGCTGAGCCGGGCGCTGGCCGTCCGGGCCGGGCAGCCGGGTCGCTGGGAGGCCGCCCGGCGGGTGGGCCGCAGCCGTACCTCCGCCGAGAGTCTGCGCGCTCTGCGCAGCCTCCGCCGCGCCCTGGAGCTGCTCCAGGGCAACGTCAGCCCCGGCGCCGTCTGCGGCGCGCTCCAGGTCTGGCTGGACGTGAATTGAGCGAATACCGAAACACAAAGAACGAAAAACGGAACCGCGCCGCAGCGCGTTGAAGCGCGGCGCGAACAAAGGAAGCACTATGGAATACGAACATGATGAAATCCGGGAGGAGATCGCTCCCGCTGAACTGAACGAGCCGGCGCCTCCGGCGCCCATGCACACGGCGCTCACCGCCGTCTCCGCAAAGAAGCAGGCCCCCAAGCTGAGCACGCCTGCCGCGCCCGCGGCCCCGCCGCTCCCGGCGGAGCCCCCCGCTCCGGACCCCAACGAGCGGGTCTCCGTGGTGGACGTGCAGTTCCGCCCGGGCAGCAAGATCTATTTCTTCGATCCGGGCCAGCTGAACCTGAAAAACGGCGACCACGTGATTCTGGATACCACCCGGGGCGCGGAGTACGGCTACTGCCTCTCCGCCAACCACCGGGTCGCCCGCCGGGAGCTGGTCCAGCCCCTGCGCCGGGTCCTGCGGATCGCCACGGACACCGACGAACGGGTCAAGGAGGAGAACGAGCGCCGGGAGAAGGAGGCCTATGCCTTCTGCTTCCGCAAGATCGAGGACCTGGGGCTGGATATGCAGCTGGTCTCGACGGAGTGCGCCTTCGACGGCAGCAAGCTGCTCTTCTTCTTCACCGCTGACGCCCGGGTGGACTTCCGGGAGCTGGTGAAGATCCTGGCCTCCAATTACCACACCCGCATCGAGCTGCGGCAGATCGGCGTCCGCGACAAGGCCAAGATGCTGGGCGGCCTGGGCATCTGCGGCAGACCCTTCTGCTGCGCCAGCTTCCTGGACGATTTCCAGCCCGTCTCCATCAAGATGGCCAAGACCCAGAATCTCAGCCTGAACCCCACCAAGATCTCCGGCACCTGCGGGCGGCTCATGTGCTGCCTGAAATACGAGCAGGAGGCCTACGAGGACCTGATCCGGACCAGCCCCAAGGCCGACTCCTTTGTGGATACGCCCGACGGCCGCGGCACTGTGATCGGCGTCAATCTGATGAAGCAGAGCGTCAGCGTCCGCATGGAGAAGGACGAGGACGAGGTCCACAGCTATCGCAACAGCGACATCTGCGTTCTGCGCAGCGGCAAGGCCAAGAAGAACGACCCGCCCATCCCCGAGGACCTGGCCCCCATCTCCGGCCGCCGGGACGGGGAGCTGCTGCGGGAGCGGCGGCCCTTCCTGGATCACCGTCTGACTGTGAACCCGGAGGAGCTGGCGGAGGAGCCCCCGGAGGAACTGCCGGAGCCGGAGCGCCAGCCTGACAGCCAGCCCGAGCGCTCCCGCCGCCGGGAGCGTCGTCCCGCCCAGAGCCCTGCGCAGAGGCCGGAGAAGCCCGAAAAGTCTGAGAAGGCCGAAAAGCCTGAGAAGCCTGAAAAGCCTGAAAAGGCGGAAAAGCCCGAGCGGGCGGAGCGCCCCGAGCAGGCGCAGAAGCCGGAGAAGAAGCAGCCCCAGGAAAAGAAGCCCGCCTCCGAGAGCGGGAAGGGCGGCGGCCGGCGGCACGGCGGCAAGGGTGAGAAGCCCCAGGAGCAGGCGCAGCGGCCCCAGAAGGCCGAGCGGCCCGAGAAGCCGGAGCGCACCGAGCCCCGGCCCGAGCAGCAGCAGAAGCCCTCCCGCCAGCAGCGCCGCCGCCAGCAGCAGGGCAAGGTGGAGCCTAAGCTGCCCCAGCCCGAGCAGGCCAGGCACCCGGCTCCCGAAAAGCGCCCCGAGGAGCAGCCCGCCCCCAAGCCCGAGGGCAAGAAGAACAACAAGCGGCGCTACTACCACAACCGGAAGCCGAAGGGATAATTCATACGAAAAAAGCAGGAACAGCTTGTCTGTTCCTGCTTTTTGAATTATTCATCCAGCGCGCCGACGCTGCGCAGGGTTTCCAGCACCTGGGCCACGGCGGCGGCCAGGACCTCCCGGGGGGCGTCGTATTCGGCGGCCATGGCGTCCACCAGGGCCTCCTCGCTGGTCTCCTCCTTCAGCCGTTCGATGACAAAGGCGGCGCTCTCGTTGCTGCGAATCACGCCGGAGAAGGCCTCTCCGCCCAAGGGGATCAGATACTGGACCCCGTCGACGTCCTGGGTTACGAAATCAGCTTTGAGCTTCATATAGATGTTCCTCGTTTCTGTGTTTTGCGCCTTCCGCCCGCCGGGGCTATTCGCTGTGGAAGATCAGCTCCTCCAGGGCTTCCTGTTCCGGGTCCTCCGCCGGGGCGCTCTCCTCCGCGGCCTTTGCGGCCCTGGCCTCCGCGCTTCGGATCATCTCCCGGAGCTGGGGCTCCGCCCGAAGCCGGCGGATCGCCGCGCAGTCCCGGTCGTAGACCGGGCAGGCCCGGAAGGTGGTGCAGTCCGGCAGGAAGGGGCAGTCCCGGCATTTTTCCGCCGCCGGGGGCGGGACCGAAAAGGACTTTAGGGCCTTTTGATCCGTGATCCCCTCGGTGACAGAGCCGTAGAGCGGCCCCTCCAGCCGGTGCTGGCAGAAGCTCAGCCGCCCCTCGGGGGTGATCAGGATGTTGCCCGCGGGATTGGCCGCCATACAGCGGGTGATGCAGAACTTCGTGCCCAGGCCGAGCTGCTGCAGGCTTTTGAAGCCTGCGTCGGTGATCTGCTTCGTGACCTCGAGGGCCTCCTCCCAGGCGGGGAGGCAGGCCTCGCTCATGCGGTGCTGATAGATCGGAGCAGCGTAGACCCAGAGCGTATCCCGCACGCTGACGTACTCCGCCAGGTCCCGCAGAACGTCGGCCACCTCGCCGCGGTTGGTGCCGTCCAGATTGAGACGGACCGAGACCCAGACGCCCCGCTCGGCCAGCAGACCAATGGTCCGCAGGACCCGCCGATAGGCGTCGGGACAGTTGACGTAGCGCTTGACCTGCCCGTAGCGCTCCTCCGCGCCGTCGACGGTGATCTGTACGGATTGGGTGTTCCAGGGCCCGGTCATTTTCTCCATCACGGCGTCGTCGATCAGGCTGCCGTTGGTGGTGAAGCCGCTCCGGAAGTCCACGCCGGCCTCCCGCAGTCCCTCGGTGATGCGGTCGATCACGCCGACGCCCAGCAGAGGCTCGCCGCCGAACCACTGCAGATGGAGCTTCTTGTCGGGGCGGCGGCTGCGCAGGATATAGGCGAGGGTCTGCTCCACGGTCTCGGCGTCCATGGTGACGGGCTTGATCCCGGCCTCGTAGCAGTAGGCGCAGCGGGCGTTGCAGGCGGTGGTGGGCAGGATGAAGTAGGAGCTGATCCCCTTTTTGGTGTAGAAGGCCCGGGTCATGGCGTTGACGCTCTCGTAGAATTTGGTCTCGTCCCGCTCCGCGGGCTTGAGAAAGTATCCCCGCATCAGCTCCGTCAGCTCCGGGTCCGCCTCGATCTGCGCGGCGGTCCAGGGACCCTCCGGGTCAAAGTCCGGCGGAAGCTCCAGCCCCTGCTTGGTCAGAGTGCTGTACCAATAGCGCTTTCCGTTCAGCTCGGCCGGATACAAAAAGGGCGAGAGCAGATAGCTGCTCCCGGCCCGGAGCTTCTGCGGCCCGAGAAGTCTGGTCACGACAGGGTCCGCTTTATGGAATTCTCGCAAGGGAGTCCCTCCTCTCAGGAGAACGAAGCAGGCACAACCGAAGCGGCTGTGCCTGTTCCGTTTGTGTAGTTGCTCAGCATTCGGCGGGCTGGTTGCCGCTCTGGCCAAAGCAGGGGAGGTTGATATGCGGCGCGGGGGGATCGACAGGGTCCGGCTCGCCGGAAGCGGAGATGATGTCGTCCAGATCGAACTTCTCGAGCTCCATCTTGGGGGCTTCAAACTTCTTCATGCGTGTCAACTCCTTTCGGTACTTTCGCGAGATCCGCTGGATTTTCGGATATCTATAAGCTTATAGTATACATAGAATCCCTGCATTGTCAAGGGAAAATTGAGAAACTATACAGATAATCCGGTAAAAATCGGTTTTGGCTCAGAAGGCCCAGCGGCCCTTGCGGAAGATGGGGACGGTCTTGCCGTCGCGGGTGACGGCGTCGATGTCCAGGCCCTCATAGCCGATCATAAAGTCCACGTGGATCATGGAGTCGTTGATGCCCAGCTGGCGGCACTCCTCCAGGCTCTTGTTCTCGAAGTCCTTGATGGTGTCCGCGAAGCCGCGGCCCATGGCCAGGTGGCAGGCGGCGTTCTCGTCGAAGAGGGTTTCGTAGAAGAGCAGGCCGGACTCGGAGATGGGAGAATCCACGGGCACCAGCGCGCACTCGCCCAGATAGGCGGCGCCCTCGTCCATGCTGACCATCTTCTTCAGCAGCTCCTCGTTGCGCTCGGCGTGGACCTCCACGGCCTTGCCGTTCTCAAAGCGGATGGAGAAATTCTCGATGAGCTGGCCCTGGTAGGACAGGGGCTTGGTGGCGTAGACGACGCCCTCGGCCTTGCCCCGCATGGGGGAGATGAAGCACTCCTCGGTGGGGATGTTGGGGTTGAAGAAGACGCCGGCCAGGGTGCGGTCGCCGCCGCCCTTGAACTCCGCCTCGGGGATCATGCCCACGGTGAAGTCGGTGCCGTTGTCGCCCTTGTAGCGCAGCTCGGCAATGCCCAGGCTGTTGAGATAGGCGCAGCGGTCATGCAGGTCCTGGTTGTGCGCCTCCCAGGCGGCCACGGGGTCCTCCGTCACGCGGGAGGTAAAGAGAATGGCCTCCCAGAGCTTTTCGATGGCGCGGCCCTTGGGCAGCTCGGGGAAGAGCTTTTTGGCCCAGGCTGCGCCGGGGACCGCCGCGATGCACCACTGATACTTGTTGTCCATGGCGTCGCGATAGGGCTTGACGATGGGGAAGCGCTTGCGGCTGGCCTTCATCATCTTCTCCTGATTGATGCCCTTGAGGCCGTCGGGGTCCTCGGAGGCCAGGTAGATCCGGCAGGGCAGAATATCCACGTAGTGCTGGAGCCTTGCCTTTTCCCATTCCTCCACCCTGGACATGACGGTCACGCTGCGGTGCCGCACGTGGAGCTTCTGCAGGGGCTGGTAGCCGAACTCCACGGTGACCTTCCTGGCGCCGGCCTTGTAGCACTCGTCCACCAGCAGCTCCACGAATTTGGGCTGATCCAGGCCGCAGTTGATCAGGACCTCCTGGCCCTTCTGGATGTTGACGCCGACGCGGGCAATCAGGCGGGCATACTTGCGCAGAACGGTTTGCTTCATGGTTGATTTCTCCTTATTGATATATTTTCACAACAATCGGATTTGTCGGGCTCTCGCCCTACGGCATAATCCATACAAATCCCGATCTGTGACAATGCAGGGTTCAGCTGCTGCGCCGATAGACGACCTCCTTGCCGCTGCCGGTGAGGGTCAGGGTGGTCTCGGTGAGGGCGTAGCGGTAGACGCGGTCGCGGGTGTTGGGGTCAGTGAAGTCCACGCTGAGGGTGTCGCCCGCGGCGGTCCAGGAGCCCGCCAGGTCGGCGTAGGGCCGGCCCCGGTAGTCCAGATGGACCTCCGCCCTGCCGTCCTCGTGCAGGGTCAGGGTCTCCACGAAGTCCCGGCCCTCGGAATACTGCCCCGCGTTGACCCAGACGCCGGCCAGCGCGGGAGCGGGCGCTTCCGTGGAGACCGGCGCGGCGGGGACTGCTTCTCCGCAGGCGCTCAGCAGGAGAGAAAGGAGGGCGAGACAGACGAGAAGTCGTTTCATGGACAGGATCCTTTCCGGGGAAATCGGGGCTTGTATGACTGTAGGGGGCGGCGCCCTCGACGCCCCGCAGGTTCGTTTCGCCGCGCTG
>JAFWTG010000045.1 GCA_017519005.1 Oscillospiraceae bacterium
GGGTGCAGACCGCGCCGGGTCCGAACTGGTTGTTGCCGACGCCGCCGGTAATGCCGTTCTCCACGGCCCAGAGCACCGGGCTCAGGAACCAGTCGCCCTCCTTCACGTCGGTGAAGGGGCTCGTCGTGCTCTCGGGCGCGGGCTTCTCCGCCGCGGCCCAGAGGAAGGTCACGACCTGGGAGCGGGTGACGGTCAGGTCGGGCGAGAAGGTATCGGGTCCGGTGCCGCCGGTGATCCCGTTGAGCCAGGCCCAGTCGATGGGATCGTGGGACCAGAAGCCCTCGGGCGGCATGTCCTTGAAAACCTCGCCGGCGCAGAGCCTTCCCTCCTTGGTTTCATTGCAGCGGGAGCAGGTGTAGACGGCCCGGCCGCTGTGCGTCCCCTCCAGGCCGGGCTCCGTCAGAATCTCCGTCAGGGTCCAGGCGTGGCCCAGGGCCGGGATCTTCTCGTCCCGGGTCGCAGAAGCGCAGACGGTGCAGGTGTAGCGCCTGACGCCGTCGGCGGTGCAGGTCGGCGCAGCGACAACCGCGCCGCCATCCCACTTGTGCTCGCCGGTGGCCGCGATTTCCTGCGTCATGGTCGCGCCGCAGACTCTGCAGGTATAAGTCATCGTCCCCTCGTCCACGCAGGTGGGCTGCTTGGTGACTTTCCCATCATCATAGGCATGGACGTACTTGCAGACCTTATATCCCGTGATGCCCAGGTCCTTCAGGCTGTAGCCCCCCTCGTTGATGACTGCACGGGTGTACTCCACCACGGCGGGAAGCAATTCGTTCAACGCCTCCAGCATAGCGGACTTCAGAGAAGAATTGCCCGTGAAGGAGGAGAAGCCGGAGTAGGCGGAGCCGTTATAACCGGCGCCGATGGCGACATTGCCCTTCGAATTTTGATCGTCGTACACCAGGATAAAAGCGGTGTAGGCCGGAGAGGGGTTGCTGGAGATTCGCCAGGTGACCTCGAAGCTGTTGTTGAACAGGCTGCACTCGATGTACTTGCTGTCCACCAGATAATAGATCGCATAGTAGATCCCATTGTCAGAGTCTACCACGAATCCGTCATAGTATGCGTTGAGATCACTGTCGTAATAGCCTTCCATGGCGATGTTTTTCAGATAGCTGTGGACCTCCTTCGCGCTGGCGGCACTGACGGGAAGGGTCAGCACGCCGACCAGAAGCACCAGGGCCAGGACGATACTCAGGATGCGTTTTTTCATGTTTCGAAATTCCTCTCTTTCAATTTGCTCTGATCGTTTGCAAAGATTTGCTCCGGACGAATGATCTCAAAGCTTCCCTCCTTTTTCCGTTGGAATCGGTCTCCTGTCTGATAGACGCTGCGACGCCCGATTTGGTTGACAGGTTTTTGAAAATATTTTACAATACTTTCCTGCATTTTTCAATTCTTTATCATATCGTTCTGTTATAATGATATGATTCCCGGATAAAGGAAGGCGTAATTTATTTGGATTCCGAAATGGGGTCCCGGTTGTTCAGGGCTCTTCGGGGGCGGGGATTTGGCTGGCCTTATAGAGGAAGGTCACCGCCTGGGCGCGGGTGCAAACCAGATCGGGTCCGAACTGGTTGTTGCCGACGCCGCCTGTCACGCCGTTCTCCACGGCCCAGAGCACGGGGGTCAGATACCAGTCGTCCTCCTTCACGTCGGTGAAGGGGCTCTCGGTCATCTCAGGCGTCGGCTTCCCGGCCGCCGCCCAGAGGAAGGTAACGATCTGAGAGCGGGTGCAGACCGCGCCGGGGCCGAACTGGTTGTTGCCGACGCCGCCGGTAATGCCGTTCTCCACGGCCCAGAGGACCGGGCTCAGGAACCAGTCGCCCTCCTTCACGTCGGTGAAGGGGCTCGTCGTGCTCTCGGGCGCGGGCTTCTCCGCCGCGGCCCAGAGGAAGGTCACCACCTGAGAGCGGGTGACGGTCAGGTCGGGCGAGAAGGTATCGGGGCTGGTGCCGCCGGTGATCCCGTTGAGCCAGGCCCAGTCGATGGGATCGTGGGACCAGAAGCCCTCGGGCGGCATGTCCTTGAAAACCTCGCCGGCGCAGAGCCTTCCCTCCTTGGTTTCATTGCAGCGGGAGCAGGTGTAGAGGCTGGTCCACGCATGTATGTTGTTCTCTTCCATTGGATTGACCCAGGTTTCGGTCAGTGTCCAGGCATGGCCCAGGGCGGGGATGGTTTCTGTCTCTGTTTCCATGCACACATTACATTGCCTGGTCCTGTAGCCTTCTGACGTACAGCTTGCCGGTTCCACGATGGTCCATTCGCTCCAACTGTGATTTCCGATTGGTTTCAGTGAATATCTGCGAATGCTGCTGCAGCCGGAACACTTCAATTCTTTGATCCCGTTTATACAACTCGGCTGTTCCACAACAACCGGATTTCCCCAGGTATGATGATGTCCGCTTGGATAATTCGTAAAGCCAATATCTTTGACGGTCTTGCCGCTTTGATTGAGGATTGTTTCCAGATCGTACAAGATTTCTTTCATCAGCGAAGAGGCGATTGTGTCCAATAGCTCATGAGACATAGAATCGCCTACATATTCAAAGGCAGACAGAACCGTGTTAAGCTGAAAGTCCTTTGTCTGGATTTCATATTTCGCCTCACAACCGGTATGAACATACGCATTGCTGATCATCCCGTTTTGATCCAAAATCAGGCTGAAGCTCCAATACGCGGCATATCCGGTGCTATAGAATTCAGATATTTCCAACGTATTGTTATTGGAATAATACCAAAGAGAAAAATTGTATCGCTCCGATTCCGCAGCGTCAACTTCCCGGAGCGTTCGCGATCCGTTATAAACGTAGGTTCCGGCCATAGCAGGGGATCCATGCTGTTTTACATAGTTTACCAACGCGTCAAATCCTGGAAGTGACGCTTGCGCAAACGGTAAGGCCTGGCTGAATATTGAAACAACCAGAAGCATTGCCAGAAACAGTGTAAATCCTTTTTTCATTAGTAATTTCTCCTTTTTGTTTTTCGTTCTATTATTAACGAGACGATTCCCGGATATAGTAGATCGTATTTTTTCGGATTCCGGAACGGGTCGCGGCAGTTCAGGGCTCGGCGGGCTCCTCGGGGGCGGGGATCTGGCTCGCCTTATAGAGGAAGGTCACCGCCTGGGCGCGGGTGCAGACCAGATCGGGGCCAAACTGGTTGTTGCCGACGCCGCCTGTCACGCCGTTCTCCACAGCCCAGAGCACGGCGTTCCGATACCAGTCGCCCTCCCTCACGTCGGTGAAGGGGCTCTCGGTCATCTCAGGCTCCGGCTTTCCGGCGGCCGCCCAGAGGAAGGTAACGATCTGAGAGCGGGTGCAGACCGCGCCGGGTCCGAACTGGTTGTTGCCGACGCCGCCGGTAATGCCGTTCTCCACGGCCCAGAGCACCGGGCTCAGGAACCAGTCGCCCTCCTTCACGTCGGTGAAGGGGCTCGCCGTGGTCTCCGGCGCGGGCTTCTCCGCCGCGGCCCAGAGGAAGGTCACCACCTGAGAGCGGGTGACGGTCAGGTCGGGCGAGAAGGTATCGGGTCCGGTGCCGCCGGTGATCCCGTTGAGCCAGGCCCAGTCGATGGGATCGTGGGACCAGAAGCCCTCGGGCGGCATATCCTTGAAGACCTCGCCGGCGCAGAGCCTACCCTCCTTGGTTTCATTGCAGCGGGAGCAGGTATAGAGGGCCCGGGCGCTGTGGGTTCCCTCCTCGCCGGGTTCTGTCAAAAGCTCCGTCAGGGTCCAGGCGTGGCCCAGGGCGGGAGGCGTGTCCTGGACGGCCTCACCGCAAACGGTGCATTTATAGATTATCCAGCCGGCCTCCGTACAGGTTGGAGGCTCGATCACCAGGTCCAGCTGCAAGATATGCGCTTCGGTTGGCGGGATACGCTCCTCCTTGACCGGAACCCCACAAATGCCGCAATAGGTTGTTCTTACGCCGGGCGTGCCGCAGGTGGGCGGGACGGTCACTGCGCTGTTTCCAGCGATATGGTAGAAATGCTGCGTAAACTTTGTAAAGCCCAGATCCTTGATCGAGTATCCCCCGGTGTATAGCAGCAGATTGAGCAGCTCCACCAGCTTCGCCATCAGGCTGTTATACGACGACGCGTCGGCGCCTTGGTTTGGCACCAAATTTGTGTTTTCCGAATAAGTTGCCGGGTTGATTTTCACGTTAATCCTTGGACCGCTTTCCACGTTGTAATCGAATTCAAAGTAATTCGCGAAGGAGCCGTTGTAGGGCGTATTCAAGCTGGATTCCAACTCCAGGAACGCCGCGCTCAAATAGCTTGCGCTTCTCGTATACAAAACCACCTTCTTTGACTGCTCATAATAGCTGACTCGCAGGTTTCCAGCCTGGCCCATCGAATAGTTGTTTTGAAACAGTTTTTCCTGTGCGTTATAGCTTCCCTGCTTTGCGCAATCGACCAGGAATTGATAGGCCTGCTTTGCGGTCGCCGCGTTTGCGGGCAGGGTCACGCTAAGCAGCAGCGCGATCACAAGTACGAAGGATAACATGCGTCTCTTCATCGTTTTACTCCTTTTTTCATATTTTTACTCATTTCAACATCCAAGCGAAGCAATTTGATTTCCCTTATCCGGGATCGCTCGAAGCGACATTGAGGTTCTCGCTGCTGGCATCGCTGTTCCAGTCTTCCGCGTGAAAGTGAAATGCCGCTTCAATCTTTCCGTTCAGCTTCAGATAAACCGTCGCATCTCCGGTCCCGACGACGTCCGCTGAGATGTAATAGGTTCTTCGCGGAGTCCAGAGGCCAGGTTCTGAATCTTCACTATCCTGGTACATAAACCCAAGCTGAATGACTGAGGGATTATCCGTCGTGAACTCCGGCTTCGAATTGCCCTGTACAACGGCGTAGATCCAAAACTTATGTCCCTTTACGCAGTGCTCCGGCGTTCCCTCCGGGTAAGCGCTTTGATTCGAATCCTGCCTGACATAGCTGCTGACGAACAGATCCGGATACTCCGGAACGCTGACCGTCAGTGTTTGGACTGTTTTTCCGCCTAAGCGACACATAATCTGCGCGGAACCGCTTTTCAGCGGAGAAATGACCCATCCGTAGCGGCAGACGTTCCCTGTCCGCTGGTAGCTTCCGCCGGAATATTGGAGCTTCACGAAGCTCGGATCATCTGTTGCGATCTCCGGCGTTTCGTCGCCGTCCACGTAAACCAGGAGTATTCTCTGCCTGTCCTCCACCCCATCGACTAAGGAGGCTGTCCAGTTCATGGAGCCGCCGGAGGACGTGTTCCACTCCCACTTGACAAAAGACGACGCAGCCGTCGGGCGCTCCGTTTCCACTGGCTTGAGCTCTGTGGGTTTCGGCTCCGTGGGTCTGGGCTCCGTTGGCTTTGGCTGGGTCGGCGGAGGGGCGGCAGGCTCCGTCTGCGCCGGTCCCGTGCTTTCCGGCTCCGCGGTTGGCGCGGTTTCTGGTTCGGTGACGGGCTCGGTGGCGGGCTCCGTCGTCAGCTCCTCGGAGCTTTCCACAGGCAGGGTTTCAGAGCTGGACGGCTCCGTACTCAGGTCCTCCGCAGTTTCCACCTGTTCAGTTGGCTGTACGTCGCCCATGGGCTTCATCAGATTGTCCCGGACCCAGGTATAGCCCCAGATCCCGCCCCCGATGGCGGCGGCGGTCAGGATACCCAGGGCAACACGGCCCAGCGCCGTCTGGAAAAAGCCGCGTCCAACCTGGACCGCCGCGGTCTCCGCGAGGACGCCCGCCTTGCCGAGCGTCCCGGCCAGCAGCGCCCGCTCCGTCTCGGCGGCGGGCGCGGTCCGCTTCAGCAGCGCCAGCAGGAAGGGCAAGGGACTGAGACCGTAGAGCTTGACGCCCTTTGCCTCCAGCCTTTGGACCTCCCGCTCCACGTGCTTGCGGCCCCGGTGTAGCTGGACCTTGACGGTACCGGGGCTCAGCTCCAGCTGCTCCGCGATCTGATTGATGGGGATTTGTTCGTAATAGTACATACCGATGATCAGCCGCTGGCCGTCCGGCATGCCGTTCAGAATTTCGCGGACCAGACGAGTCGTTTCCTTGCGGTCCAGGGCCGCCTCCGGCTGCGCCTCGGGCCTCAGGTCCGGAATCACCGGCTCCTCTGCGTCTTCCTCGTTGGAGAGCTCCGAAAAGAGCAGCAGCCGGTTTTTTCGCAGCTTCGCCCGAGCCTCGTTGACGGCGATCTGCCGAAGCCAGGGCAGGAAGGAGGACGGGTCCCGAAGCTGGTCCAGGTGCGAAAAGGCCTGGAGATAGGCGTCCTGCTGCACGTCCCTGGCCAGCTCCTCGTCCCGGACCAGGGCGTGGACGGTGCGGTAGAGCTCCAGACTGCTTGCGTGATACAGATCCGTCAGAGCGTCCCGGTCCTTGGCCTTGGCACGCTCCAACAGCTCCGGCGTGATTTCAATCGTTGCCGTATCTTTCTCTCCGTTCACGATTGGATCCCTCCTGATTGATTTGTCCGTCGCCGCCGACGCTCCGGCGTTTCCTCTGAGAATAAGCGCTCCAGAATTTCATCCAGCTGCGCGGCCGCCGCTTCCGGCACAATCCGATAACTCTCGATCAGACTGCGATACAGAAAATAGAAATCCGGCTCCGGATACATTGCCCTCACCTCGCTTTCCGGGATTCTGTCTGTTAGATGCGCGAGCGGGCAAAAAGGTTTACACGATTTCAAAAAAATTTTACGCAAAATTATCCCTGAACAGAAAAACAGCCATCCTTTCGGATGACTATTGAGGAAAGCCCAAAGGAATCTTTCGTAAAGAAAACGGGGCGTCCTGGCGGACGTCCCGTTTTCTTGGTAATGTCAACAAAAAACACTACGCATAATTCGTACAGTCATCAAAGTCCGAATTTCACAAGGAAATACAAGGGTTTTCCAGCACTTTTATGAGTGATCACTTTTAGATAGGTTACTCACTGTTTTTCAAATACGATGA
>JAFWTG010000046.1 GCA_017519005.1 Oscillospiraceae bacterium
GACCGACGGAGTACTTGTCGTACTTGTTCAGCCAGTGGGAGATGTGCTCCACGGATACGGACTGATTCTCATGCTCGATGGCCTTTTCCACGGGGATCACGTGCATGCCAACGCCGGCGCCGCCCAGGGGGATCATGGGGGTCACGTTCTCCAAGGGCATCTGGGTCATCAGGTTGAAGAAGGTGGCCAGCTCCGGATGGGCGTCCGTCAGCTCGTCGTTCATCATCATGAACTCCGCGGAGCCGGGGACGAAGATGGGTACGCTGTAGTGCTTGGTCTTCTGGGGGCCCTCCCGGGTCATCTCTAACATGCCGACCCAGCAGAGGTGCTTCACCATCTTCTCGGTGTCCTCCTCGGACATGTTGTTCATCTTTGCCAGGGTGGGGACGTCGTAGGGGACCCGAGTCTTCTTGAAGTTCAGCAGAAACCGTGCCTCCTCCTTGGTCAGCACTGCGTCCAGCGCCCAGTATTCCGGATCGTCATACTTCAGGCTGCGGGTGTACTTTTGCAGGTAGCGGTCTGTGATCATGGTGCCGAGCTTCAGGATCAGCTTGGCCTTTTCGGGGTCCGCGGGCTTGTAGTTGGGATCCTGCTTGAAATCCCGCTCGTTGACCATGCGGTTCTTTTGGTCTTTCATGTTTGCACCTCTTTGTATCTGTTTGGTTGTTGCTTTATGATCGGTTAGATGTCTGACGCCCGGAACAAACAGGCTTTGATCCATTGCTCGAGCTCCCGCATTCCTTCTCCCGTCTTTGCGCTGACGGGGAAGATTCGGAGCTTGGGATTCAGCTTCAAGACCCGCTCCCGGCATTTTTCCAGGTCGAAGTTGAAATAGGGGAGGGTGTCAGTTTTGGTAATGACCAGCGCGTCGCTTTTTTGGAACATCAGGGGGTATTTCAGGGGTTTGTCGTCGCCCTCCGGAACGGAGAGCAGCATGATATTTTTGGACGCGCCGGTGTCATATTCCGCCGGACAGATCAGATTGCCCACGTTTTCCAGGAAGATCAGCTCCAGCTCCTTCGATTCCATGGCCTCCCAGGCCGCGGCAGTCATGCCCGCGTCCATGTGGCACATGCCGGAGGTGTGGACCTGGATGGACCTGGCGCCCAGGGCTTCCATCCGCCGGGCGTCCACGTCGGATTCGATATCCGCCTCCATAACGCCGATCTTCACGGCAGGCAGGTCCCGGATGATCCGGGACAGCAGAGTGGTCTTCCCGGAGCCTGGACTGCTCATGACGTTCACCAGCAGAGTCCCGGCGGCCTGCATCCGCTCCCGCAGAGCCTGGGCGTCGTGATCGTTGGAGGCTGTGACGGTGGCGTTCAGTTGGATCAGCTTCATCGGGAAGCCCTCCTTTCCGCCCGTAAGCGGCGGAGCCTTGCGGCAAGCGTGTCGAAGCCCGCGCCGTTCAGCGCCGATACGGGGAAAATCTCTATGTTGGGGTTCAGCGCCCTGGCGCGCTGAGAGGCTGTCTCCAGGTCAAAGTCAAACACCGGAGCGGCGTCGATTTTGTTGACCAGCATCCAATCGCTGACCGTAAACATCTGGGGATATTTCAGGGGCTTGTCGTCGCCCTCGGGGACGGAAAGAATCATCATGCGCAGGTCTGCGCCGACGTCAAATTCCGCGGGACAGACCAGATTGCCCACGTTTTCCAGAAATACCAGGTCAAGATCTTCCGGGCCCAGCGCCTCCAGCCCCCTGGCGGTCATGGCCGCGTCCATGTGACAGAGCCCGCCGGTGTGGAGCTGAACGACCCTTGCGCCCGCCTCCGCCACAGCTCTGGCGTCCACGTCGGAGTCCACGTCCGCCTCCATGACGCCGATCCGCAGCGTATCCCGCAACCGGGTGATGAGCTGCAGCAGGGCGGAGGTTTTTCCGGCACCGGGCGAGCCCATGAGATTCACCAGCAGGACGCCACGCTGCTTCAGCGTCTTCCGGGTCTCGGCGGCAATCCGATCGTTGTCCGCCAGAACCTGCTCCTTAACTTCCAAGATCTTGAAATCCATCGTTCGTCTCTCCTGTGACGCTTGCTGCTTCCGCATCAGAGGGCGGGACGTGAAAATCGGGCACGTTGGGCAGCCTGCTTCCGCCTCCGGATATTCTTCGCAGCATCTTTCTTTTAATATAACACGACTTCCGTCAAAAAGATACAACTATTTTTTGAATTATAAAAAATAATCGAAATAACAAAACGAACGCTTCCGTGTGTCGGCTGACACGCGGAAGCGCTGTTCATGTTGTATTTAAATTGTCAGACAATCGGAAGACAGCTCAGAGAGCGGCTCTTGCCATAGCTTCCTCATAATCCCTGGTCCCGGCGAAGACTTCGTTGGAGTAGGGGTTCTTCTTCATCCGGATGGAACGCTTGATGATGACGGCAATGCAGAGCAGGTTCACGCCAATGGAGAGCATGGCGATAAAACCCTGCATGCGCGCGTCCGCCGTAATCCCCATCTGCGCGATGGCCTCCCCGGCGGCGGCAGTCTTGCCCTGCCCGTTGTTGAAGAGCTCAATGGCCTTCTCATAGAGCGCCATGGTGGTGACGCCCTTTTCGGCAGCGCCGGTATAGAGGCTGGGCAGAACGGCGGCGAAGCGGCCCTTCAGCTGGAACAGCGGCACGGTCTGCGCCCACATGCACCAGATCGCCAGGGTGTTGGCACGGTTCTGGATCCAGCCGCCCTTGTTCCACAGCGCGTTGGCGACGGTGGGAGCCAGCAGCAGCGCGAAGCCGCAGTACCAGGCGTGGGTGGGCAGATTCAGATAGGTGTATTCGAAGTTCCAGATGTCGTAGGCGACGATGAACCAGATGGTCATATCGGGCCACAGCATATCGGACCGGTTCTTGTCCTTGGAGCTGTAAAGGTGGATGCAGCCGGTCATGCAGAAGATGTTGATGAGGCCGGCCAGCGCGTTCAGAATGTTCCACCAGCCGCCGTAGAGGAAGACGCCCTCATTGGAGGCCCACCAGGCGCCGCTGAAGTTGCCGGTGATGGAATAGGCGGCCAGGGCGGACTCCATATCGGAGACGTTGGCGATCATGATGTTGGCGGCCACGATGAACCAGGGATACCACTTGAACCACTTTTTCTTGCCGAGGCCCCACTGATACTTGATCATCATGAAGCCTACGCAGCCGACGTCGGCGGCATACAGCTTGAAGTAGTGGAACCAGCCGTCCATGTAGGCGACGGTGGGATTGCTCTTGCCGCCGAAGAGACCCAAGTGCGCCAGAACGTAGTAAACGGTGAGCATGACCGGGATGATGACGAAGATGATCATGCCGCCGGCCTTGGTCTTGCGGCCCAGCTCATTGAGAATAATGAGCCCGGCAAATACCAGGACCCAGCCCAGAATTTGCCACAGATTGCTGATTTGGAATATCATTTCTTTTCCTCCCCGGATGATTTTTTTGTTGATTTCATCCAAATGCAATTATACACCGTTTGAAATGATTGTCAAGAAGAAAGGGGTTCGACGCCGTCTGAAATCAGCTTAACTCCTGCATTGCGTGGTCAGGTAATCCCGGAAGCGCTTGATCTCCGGCCGCTTCAGATTTGAATGCAGGCAGATGAACTGCAGGCTGATCCAGGTTTCCGGCTCCAGCGGAACGGCGGTTACGTGGAAGTAGTCCGCGAAGGAGGCCGGTCCCATGGCGACGCCCATACCGTCGCGCACCAGGCGCATACTGGTGTCGATGCCGTCGGTCCGGAAAACGCGCTTGATGCTGATGTGATACTTCCGCAGGGCGTTTTTCATGGAGCGGTCCTCGGCGGAGTCCTCCAGACCGGAGATCATGGTACAGCCCTGCAGATCCCGGAAGGCGAGGGAGTTGTAACCGGCGCGGGGATCGTTCTCGCTCAGCAGGACGCACTGCCGTTCCCGAATCAGCGGAACGGCGAAAAGCTCGGCGGAATCCGACTGGTGATCGTCCAGCGGGAGCCGGTCCAGGGCCAGATCCAGCTCTCCCTTCCGCAGCGACTCCACCATGTCGCGGCCGGCCTCCGTCACAAAGGTGACCTCGATCTCCGGCTTTGCTTCAAAGTAGGCGGCGATTTTCGGGAAGAGTCCGTTGGAGTAGACGCGGGAACCCAGGCCCAGACGCAGCCGAAGCGACGCGGGCTTTTCCTTCTGCTGTACGGTTTTACAGAACTCAATCCAACGGTCCGCCACCGGCTGCGCCTGATCGCAGAAGCTTTGCCCCTCCTCCGTCAGCTGCAGTCCGTTGGCGGTACGGGAGAAGAGAGAATAGCCCAGCTCCTCCTCCAGACGGCGCAGCTGCTGGGAGAGCGCGGACTGCGACAGATAGAGCTTTTGCGCCGCCTGCGACACGCTGGAGCGGGAGGCAATCTCCAAAACGTAAAGAACCTGTTGTATCGTCATAAGCTTTACCTCTAATGGAGCATGATTTTGCGGGAGAATAAGTAAATCTAATACTGCTATTATAAGTTTATTCTTTACAGTTTGCAAGTATTATTTTATAATATTTTTGGACGGAATTCACAAAATCCCGCTTGATAACTCAGAAAGGTGGTCATTACATTGGATCGACAACTGCTTTCCGGCAATGAGGCCATTGCCAGAGGAGCCTATGAGGCCGGCGTCAAGGTCTGCTCCGCCTACCCCGGAACGCCCAGCACGGAGATCTTCGAGAATCTGCCCAAGTACAAGGATGCGCTCTACTGCGAATGGGCTCCGAACGAAAAGGTCGCCACGGAGGTCGCCTATGGCGCCAGCATTGCGGGTGTTCGCAGCCTTTGCGCCATGAAGCACGTGGGAGTCAACGTTGCCGCGGACCCCATTTTCACTGCGGCCTATAACGGCGTCAGCGGCGGCTTCGTTATCATTTCCGCCGACGATCCCAGCATGCATTCCTCCCAGAATGAGCAGGATAACCGGTATTACGCCAAGTCCGCGAAAATCGCCATGATAGAGCCATCCGATTCTCAGGAATGCCTGGACTTTATGAAGGCTGCCTACGAGATCTCTGAGCAGTTTGATATGCCCGTGCTTTTCCGGACCACCACCCGCGTGGCCCATTCCAAGAGCATCGTCAGCTTCGGCGAGCGCGTGGAGCGCGAGGTTCCGCCCTATGTGCGCAACACCCGCAAGTACATCTCCGCCCCCGCCAACGCCTATCGCAACCATCCCAAGCTGGAGGAGAATCTGAAGAAGCTGGCGGCCTACGGCTGCACCAGCCCCCTGAACAAGGTCGAGCCGGGCGACGGCAAGATCGGCGTCGTCACCGCCTCCATTGCTTACTACTATGCCAAGGACGCCTTCCCCGAAGGCACGGCCTTCCTGAAGCTGGGTCTGACCAACCCCCTGCCCATGGACCTGATCCGCGACTTCGCCTCCAAGGTCGAGAAGCTCTACGTCATTGAGGAGCTGGACGGCTTCATGGAGGAGCAGATCAAGGCCGCCGGCATCCCCTGTGTCGGCAAGGAGCTCATCGGCAACATGTACGAGCTGAATCCGCAGCTTGTCAAAGAGCGGATCTTCGGCGAGGCCGCGCCCGTCACCGACGTGGGCGTGCAGGCCGTTTCCCGTCCGCCCGCACTCTGCCCCGGCTGCCCCCACAGAGGCTTCTTCTACACCATGTCCAAGCATAAGGACTTCGTTATCGCCGGCGATATCGGCTGCTACACGCTGGGCGGCTCCGCACCTCTGAACGCGCTGGATTCCGTGGTCTGCATGGGCGGCGGCTTCTCCGTGGCGATGGGTATGGCCAAGGCCTTCGAGGCCGCCGGCGTCACCGACAAGAAGGTCTTCGGCGTCCTGGGCGACTCCACCTTCTTCCACAGCGGCATGACCGGCGCGGCCGAGATCATCTACAACGGAGGCAATCTGATCCCCGTGGTGCTGGACAACTCCATCACCGGCATGACCGGCCACCAGGATAACCCCGTCACCGGCTTCAACCTCCAGGGCGAGATTGCCGAAAAGCTGAAGATCGAGGACATTCTCACGGCCTACGGCTACAAGAAGGTTATCATCGTTGATCCGCAGGACCTCAAGGCCATGGAGCAGGCCGTTCAGGACGCCCTCCACTCCGAGGTCCCCGCCGCCATCATTGCCCGTCGGCCCTGCCTGCTGATCAAGCGCATCAAGCACGATATCGGCAAGTGCGTCGTCGATACGGACAAGTGCATCGGCTGCAAGCGCTGCCTCGGTGTAGGCTGCCCCGCCGTGCTCGTTGAGAACAAGAAGGCCCGGATCGATCACAATCAGTGCGTGGGCTGCACCGTCTGCGCGCAGGTTTGCCCGATGGGCGCCATCAGCAGAAAGGAGTAATCAGCCATGACGAAAACGAAAAGCGCGCTGTTGGTCGGCGTAGGCGGCCAGGGTGCTATCCTCACCGCGAAGGTACTGGTCAACGGTCTGATGCGTGCAGGCTATGACGTCAAGATGTCCGAGGTCCACGGCATGAGCCAGCGCGGCGGCTCCGTCTCCACCCAGGTCCACTGGGGAGAGAAGGTGAATTCCCCCGTGATCGGCAAGGGTGCCGCGGATATCATCGTGGCCTTCGAGAAGATGGAGGCCGTCCGCTACGCCGACTACCTGAAGCCGGACGGCGTGGTGGTCGTCAACGACTACGAGATGGCGTCCTCCTCCATCGCCGCGGGGCTTGCTCAGTATCCCGAGGGCTGTCTGGAGGCCATGCAGAAGCATTTTACCACCCACGTGCTGAAGGCGGGCGAGATTGCGGAGTCCCTGGGCTCCGCCAAGTGCATGAACATCGTCCTCTTTGGCTCCATGGTGAAGGCCCTGGGCATGGACGGCGTGGTGGACTGGGAGGACGTGATCGCCTCCACCGTGCCGCCCAAGTTCCGGGAGCTGAACCTGAAGGCCTACCGCGCCGGTCACGACGCAGTCAAGGCCTGAGAGGGATACCGATATGCTGAAGGATTTTAACGCGCTGCGCGAGCTGGTCGGGGCAGGGGAGCTCAGGACCGTCGCCGTCGCCTGCGCCCATGACGCCCATACCCTGGAGGCCGTGCTGCACGCGGCCGGGGAGGGCATTCTCAAATACGTCCTGGTGGGCCACCGGGACGAAATCCTCCGGATCGGCCGGGAGCTGGGGCACGAGATCGACCCCGCCGCCATTGTGGACGCCGATACCGACGAGGAAGCCGCCCGCATCGCCGTGGAGCTGATCCGGGAGAACAAGGCCGACTTCCTGCAGAAGGGCTATATGCAGACCTCCACGATCCTCAAGGCCGTGGTAAACAAGCAGACCGGCATCGGTACCGGCGGCATCATCTCCCACACCGCCTTTATCGAAATTCCCGGCTACCACAAGCTGCTGGGCGTGGCCGACGGCGGCATGGTGCCCCATCCCGATCTGGAACAGAAGAAGGGTATCCTCCGCAACGCCGTGGAGGCCTTCCGGGGCCTGGGCTACGAGCGGCCTCTGGTGGCCGCCGTCTGCGCCGCCGAGACCGTCAGCCCCAAGATCGTCGAGACCGTGGATGCCGCGGCGCTGAAGGATGCCGCCCTCGCAGGCGAATTCGGCAATTGCTATGTGGAGGGTCCCATTTCCCTGGACCTGGCCATGGACAAAGCTTCCTGCGAGATCAAGAAGTACGACAGCCCCGTCAGCGGCAACACGGACATCCTGCTGGTTCCCTATATGGCCGTTGGCAACATCTTCGTCAAGGGGCTGCTGCTCTACGCCGGCGCCCGGATGGTGGGCGTCGTCACCGGCGCCAAATGCCCCATCGCCCTGAACTCCCGCAGCGCCAGCTTCGAGGAAAAGTACTACTCTCTCATGGCATGCGCCGCCATTTGCCGCTAAGGCAGGGGAGGGGCCATGTCCTGTAAACAGCTCATCATCAATCCCGGCTCCACCAGCACCAAGCTGGCCCTCTACGACGGGACGCAAAAGGTCCTCCAGACCAGCATCGAGCACAAGCCCGAGCAGCTTTTGGCTTTTGAGAAGATCGGAGACCAGGTGCCCTTCCGTCTGGAACTGATCCGGGATTTCATGCGGCAAAACAACATCAAAGGCGAGGAGCTTTCCTCCGTCATCGGACGCGGCGGCCTGGTCTTCGGGCTCAAAATGGGCGGCTACGAGGTCAACGACGAGCTTTGCGAGGCCTTGGTCAACCACGATTACAGCCAGCCCCATGCCTCCAACCTGGGCGGCCTTCTGGCCCGGGCCATCGCCGACGAATACCACATCCCCGCCTATATCT
This sequence comes from Oscillospiraceae bacterium, assembly GCA_017519005.1. Lineage (GTDB taxonomy): Bacteria > Bacillota > Clostridia > Oscillospirales > Oscillospiraceae > JAFRPC01. The sequence goes on from JAFWTG010000046.1 coordinate 8,199, forward strand.
ACGACGCCGTCACGTCCGGCGAGCTGAGCCCCGTGGCCCGGATCACCGGGATGCCGGAGATCCGGCGGGCGTCCTTCAGCCACGTGCTGAACAGCCACGCCCAGGCCATCCGCTACGCGGAATCCATCGGAAAGAAGTATGAGGATCTGAACCTCATCGTCTTCCACCTGGGCGGCGGCACCTCCGCCTCCGTCCATCAGCACGGCGTCATGATCGACTCCGTGGGCGATGACGACGGTCAGTTCTCCCCGGAACGGGCGGGCTGCTTCCCGTCTCTGGCCCTGGTGAAGCTGTGCTATTCCGGCCGGTACACCAAAAAGGAGATGGACAAGAAGATCCGCGGCAAGGGCGGCATGTACGCCTACCTGGGCACCAGCGACGCCCGGGAGATCGAACGCCGGATCCAGGCGGGAGACCAGTACGCCGACGAGATCTATCAGGCCCAGGCCTACCAGATTGCCAAGACCATCGGCTTGCTCTCCGTGGCCCTGAAGGGGAACTGCGACGCCATCATCCTCACCGGCGGGCTGGCCTATTCCAAGCTGCTCACCGACCGAATCAAAGAATACGCCGGATTCATTGCTCCCGTGGTGGTGATCCCGGGTGAAAACGAAATGGAAGCTTTGGCCCAGGGCGGTCTTCGGATCCTCGCGGGTCAGGAACAGGCAAATGTCTATCATTTACCGGAAAGGAAGGAAGAGTAATGGTCGTAGAAAAATACCACAAGATGGGTGTTGCCAAGAGCCGGATCCGCGAACTGTTTGAATACGGCATGGCACAGGCCAAGGTAGTCGGAAAAGAAAACGTCTTTGATTTCTCCATCGGCAACCCCTCTGTTCCCGCGCCTGAAAAGGTGGCGGAGGTCGTCAGAGAGCTGCTGGAGATGGATCCCATCGCCCTGCACGGCTACACCCCGGCAGGCGGCTGCGCCGAGGCCCGGGAAGCCATCGCTGCCGACCTCTCCCGGCGCGCCAAGGATAAGATCCGTCCCGAGAACATCTTCTTCACCTGCGGCGCCGCTCCCGCCATGACTGCCTGCATGCACGCCCTGGCCGTGGAGAACGCGGAATTCCTGCTGATCGCGCCCTATTTCTCCGAATATCCTGCCTACTGCGCCTCCACTGGCGCCAAGTGCGTGGTGGTTCCCCCCGACACCGAGAACTTCCAGATCCGTTTCGACGAGCTGGAGAAGCGCATCAACCGGAACACCCAGGCGGTCATCATCAACTCTCCCAACAACCCCTCCGGCGTCATCTACTTCGAGGAGACCCTTCGGAAGCTGGGCGAGATTCTGACCCGTAAGGGTGAGGAGATCGGCCACCCCATCTACGTCCTTTCCGACGAGCCCTACCGCGAGTTGACCTATGACGGGCTGGATTTCCCCTACGTGCCGAACATCTACCCGAATACCGTCATCTGCTATTCCTACTCCAAGATCCTCTCCATGCCCGGCGAGCGTATCGGCTACGTCTGCGTACCCGATCAGTGCGCCGACAGCGCGGCCCTATACGCGGCCATTGCCGGCGCGGCCCGGGCCATCGGCCACGTCTGCGCGCCGTCCCTGTGGCAGCGCGTCGTCGCCCGCTGCACCGAGCTGCGTCCCGATCTGGAGACCTACGACCACAATCGCGTCACCCTCTACACCGAGCTCAGCAAAATGGGCTTCCGCTGTGTCAAGCCCCAGGGCGCGTTTTACATGATGGTGGAAGCGCCCGACGGCGACTCTGAAGGCTTCTCCAACCGCGCCAAGGCCCTGAACATCCTGACCGTCCCCTGCGACGGCTTCGGCTGCCCCGGCTTCAGCCGATTCTCAACCTGCGTCAGCCCCGCTATGATTCAGCGCAGCCTGCCCGCATTCAAAAAACTGGCCGAGTCCTACGGCCTGCAGCCCCGTGACTGATTGCCCTTTTCGATATTGGAGGAAATTTTAAAATGGCAAAAGAATACCCCCTGAACGTCAAGACTCCCCGCAGCTTCACCTACGTGACCCGCAATATCCCCGAAGTGACCGTAGAACAGCGGGAACGCGCCCTGAAGGCCACCCACTACAACGAGTTCGCGTTCCCTGCCGGAATGCTGACCGTGGACATGCTCTCCGACTCCGGCACCACCGCCATGACCGACCAGCAGTGGTCCGCCATGTTCCTGGGCGACGAGTCCTACGGCCGCAACAAGGGCTACTACGTGCTGCTGGACGCCTTCCGCGACATCTTTGAGCGCGGCGGCGAGAAGAACTGGAAGAAGTCCATCGACCTGATCCGCACCGACTGCCACGACATTGAAAAGCTGATGAACGAGCTCTACCTCTGCGAGTATGAGGGCGGCTTCTTCAACGGCGGCGCGGCCCAGCTGGAGCGCCCCAACACCTTCCTGATCCAGCAGGGCAGAGCGGCGGAGTCCGTACTCTTCGAGATGGTCAAGAAGATCATGAGCCAGCGGCACCCCGGCAAGGTCTTCACCATCCCCTCCAACGGCCACTTCGACACCACCGAGGGCAACATCAAGCAGATGGGCTCCATTCCCCGCAACCTCTACAACAAGGAGCTGCTTTACGAGGTCCCCGAGGGCGGCAAATACGAGAAAAACCCCTTCAAGGGCGACATGGACGTCAAGAAGCTTGAGGAGCTCATTGAGAGCGTCGGCCCCGAAAACGTCCCGCTGATTTACACCACCATCACCAACAACACCGTCTGCGGCCAGGCCGTCTCCATGAAGTCCATCCGGGAGACCGCCAAGATTGCCGCCAAGTACGACATCCCCTTCATGTTCGACGTGGCCCGCTGGGCGGAGAACGCCTACTTCATCAAGGTTAACGAGGAGGGCTACGCCGACAAGTCCATCGCGGAGATCGCCACCGAGATGTTCTCTTACTGCGACGGCTTCACCATGTCCGCCAAGAAGAACGGCCACGCCAATATGGGCGGCATGCTGGCCTTCCGCGATAAGGGCCGCTTCTGGAGAAAGTTCTCCGACTTCAATCCCGACGGCAGCGTCAAGACCGACGTGGGCGTTCTGCTGAAGGTCAAGCAGATTTCCTGCTACGGCAACGACTCCTACGGCGGCATGTCCGGCCGTGATATCATGGCGCTGGCAGCCGGCCTCTATGAGGAGTGCAACTTCAACTACCAGGAGGCCCGCGTGCAGCAATGCGAGTACCTGGCCCAGGGCTTCTACAAGGCCGGCGTCAAGGGCGTGATTCTGCCCGCCGGCGGCCACGGCGTCTACATCAACATGACGGAGTTCTTCGACGGCAAGCGCGGCCATGAGACCTTTGCCGGCCAGGGCTTCTCCATCGAACTGATCCGCCGCTACGGCATCCGCACCTCCGAGCTGGGCGACTACTCCATGGAGTACGATCTCAAGACCCCGGAGCAGCAGGAGGAGCTCTGCAACGTGGTTCGCTTCGCGGTCAACCGCAGCATGTGGAGCCAGGAGCATATGGACTACGTCATCGCCGCGGTCAAGGCGCTCTACGAGGACCGGGAGTCCATCCCCAACATGCGGATCGTCAAGGGCCGCACCCTTCCCATGCGCCACTTCCACGCCTTCCTGGAGCCCTACCCCAACGAAGAATAATGTAGCGGCGCACATTGTGCGCCACAAACAACCGCCCTTCGGCACCCCGCCGGAGGGCGTTCCAATAGGTGAAGCTATGGTAACATTTGAAATAAGAAAAATCACCGATCACATCACGGAATTTCTGGGCCGCTTCCATGAGCGCATGTATCTGGTGAAGGGCACGGAACGCGCCGCGCTGATCGACGCCGGCTGCGGCTTCGGCTCCCTGAAGGCCGAGGTGGACAGGCACAACGAGCTTCCCCTGATGGTTCTGCTGACCCACGGCCACCAGGACCACGCCATGGGAGCCGTGGAGTTTGACGAGGTCTGGCTGAACCCAGAGGAAAAGGAAGTCTTTTTGCGCCATACCGACGGCCCCTACCGGCTTCTCGGCCTCGCCATCTCCCGGGATGCGAAGCTTGTCACCCCCGAGGACATGCTTCCCCCGCCGGATTACGACAGCTTCCGTCCCGTCCGGGCGGGAGACGTCTTTGATTTGGGCGGTGTTACGCTGGAGGCCTTTGCCTGCCCGGGCCATTCAAGGGGGCATCTGGTGTATTTGGATCGGGAGCACAGAATTCTCTTTTCCGGCGACGCGGTCAGCAGAGCCAGCTTCCTGCTGGGGAAGGAGGCTGTGAGCGTCGAGGAATACCGCGACAATCTGATCCGCTTGCGGGACCAATTGGACGGGAAGGTGGATCGCATTTTAGAAGGCCACGGCAGTGGCGAGCTGCCCTTTGCCATCTTTGACGGCGTGATTCAGGTCTGCCAACAGGTTCTGGACGGCGATACGGACCGCGTCCCCTACGATCTCCGGGGCTACCGGGGCTTCACGGCGAAAAAACGCCTGCCCCATTCTCTGGACCGGGAAGACGGCGGCTTCGGCAACCTGATCTACCGCGAAGACAAGCTCTGGCGCCGCCAGCTCACCCCGTAGGGGCCGATGCCCACATCGGCCCTTATAAATCGATCCCCCGCGGCGCATGACCGATCCCGCCCTCCCGCGCAGCCGAAACCGCCTTGTTTTTCCCGTTCCTATGTGCTATACTGAGAAAAACGAACACAAGGAGGAAACGATATGAACCGTCGAAAACTCTCCCTCTCCGAAATCGCCGCCTGTACCGCCGAAGCCCTCCCCAAGGGCATCCTGCTCAGCTCGGCCGCCGACGGTAAGGTGAACAGCATGGTCATCGGCTGGGGCACCGTGGGCGTCAACTGGAATCTGCCGGTTTTTGCCGCCTACGTCCGGGTCAGCCGCTTTACCCGGGAGCTGCTGGATGAAAACCCCGAATTCACCGTGAACGTCCCCCTGGGGAATCCGGACAAAAACACCGTCGCTGTCTGCGGCAGCAAAAGCGGCCGGGACCTGGATAAGCTGGCCGCCTGCGGCCTCCATACCGTCCCCGGCGAGACGGTCAGCGTCCCCGCTATTCTCGAATTTCCCGTTACCGTCGAGTGCAGGATCCTCTATCGTCAGCAGGAGGATATCAGCCTTCTGCCCGAGGAAATCCGTTCCCGTTTCTATCCCCATAGCAGGGACAACGCACCGTCGGACAACTCCAAGGATCCCCACGTCACCTATTATGGACAAATTCTGAGCGCCTACGTCCTGGAGCCCGAGGAAGGGGAGGCCTGACCCGTGAAAAAGCCTGTGATCGGCGTTTTGCCCTTATACGATAAAGAAAAAGAATCCTATTGGATGCTGCCCCGCTACTATCAGGGCCTTCAGGCTGCGGGGGCCATTCCCGTCATGCTGCCCCTGCACGCGGAGGAGGACGCAGCCCAATTGACGGAGCACGTTGACGGGCTTCTGTTCACCGGCGGCCAGGACGTAGACCCTGCCGTCTACGGAGAGCAAAAGCTGGACTGCTGCAAGGAGATCCTGCCGGAGCGGGACAGCATGGAGGCCGCGGTCCTGAGGGAGGCCATGGTTCAAAAACGCCCCATCCTGGGCATCTGCCGGGGCCTGCAGCTCATCAACGCCTGCCTGGGCGGCGATCTCTGGCAGGATCTCACCACCCAGCGTCCCGGAAGCCGAAACCACCGCATGGAGCGCCCCTATGACCGGGCAGAGCACCGCGTCGCTCTAAGCGGACCTCTGGCGGAGCTCTACGCGGCCGACAGTCTGGGCGTCAACAGCTGCCACCACCAGGGCGTCAAGGTCCTGGCCCCCGGCCTTCGGCCGATGGCCGTCGCGGAGGACGGCCTGATCGAAGCCTTCTATCATCCGGAGCAGGCGTTTCTATGGGCTGTCCAGTGTCATCCGGAGTTCTTTGATCCGGAATCCGGTCCGGGCGTACCGATCTTCATAGCTTTTGTCAAAGCGGCAAGCCTCAGCTGAGGCCTGCCGCTTTGCTTCTGTTATACCTTGACGCGTTCGCCGATCGTCGCGTAAGCGTCCGTGGTCAGCGTTCCGGAGTATTCCACTCTGTCGATGACGCATTCGTTTCCGACGTGTACGTTGACGCCCCGGACGGTCTGCGCGTTCGTATATTCCAGGTCGATCTCGTCCGCTTCGATCAGCTCCGCGTTCAGCCGCGCGCGCTTCTGCAGCCCGAACAGGGAAAAACCGGAGCTTTTCCGGCGGACCAGGACGCTGCCGCCGCCGATGCTGTGAACGTTGTTTTCTCCGTTCAGCTCAATCTCGACGCGCTCTGCGTTCAACAGCCCGTCGATGCTGAGAGCGCCGGAGGAACGCAGCGTTTCCGCCTGCAGGTCGGCAGGCGTTTTCAGGACGCCGCTGACTGTGATCTCGTTTCCGCGAATCCCGGCCTCCGCTTTGCAAACCCCAGAGACTTTCATGGAATCAACCCGCAGCGCGCCTTCCGCCTTGAAGCTGCCGGACACTTCCGCCATCCCTTCGATCACGGCTTCCGCCTCCGTGCTGAGAGACCCGGAAACTTTGGCGCTCTGCGCGTAGAGCGGGCCTTCCACCTTCGCGGCGCCGGAGCAAGCGACGGGGCCATGGACGGTCAAGCCGCCGCCTTCGACCTTAGCCGCTCCGGAAACGTGAAAAGAATTACACTCCACCGGACCCAGCAGCTTTCCAGAGCCGCTGATTTGAACAGAGCCAAAGCAGCCGCCGCTCTGTTTTCCCACGCCGCTGATGTGAAGATCGTTATAGCTCCCCATGATTCAAAACTCCTTTCAGATTCTCCAAAAGTTCGGTTTGTTGTTCTCCCAGCACCAGACGCACGGAGTCCAGCGCCTCCAGCGGATAGCGGTGCTGCCCGTAGGCGTCCTGGATCAGCAGGAATGGTTTCGGGGCAGGGGAGGCCTCTTTTGTGTGATTGAGCTCGTCTGCCAGCTCGTCCAGCCCTGCCTTGCGTTCCAGAATGAGCTCCATTCTGGGAATGATCTGCTCCCTGCGGAAAAAGGTCTCCTGTCCTGTCGGTGTGGAACGCCGGAGGAACCAGTCCTCCGGGATCAGACCCATCCGCTTCCAGCGGTAGAGCGCCCCATAGGAGATCCCGTAAATATCCAGCAGCTCCTTCTTGGAAATCAGTCGTTCGTCCATATATCCTCCTTTCGTAACACTGTTACTTACGGGAGTATCATAACATAACAATGTTACGATGTCAAGAACTATTTTCGAACAGAGCGCGGGAAAACGAGAAAATGCCAGAAGGGGCTGCCGCAAACGTGTCGTTTTGCGGCAGCCCCTTCTGGCGGCTGTATTACGGATGCTCGATTTGCGCGCCCTCCGGGGTGGGGGCGTCGGGGGACCAGGGATGCTTCTCGTCAACGTAGGCGTGCTGCAGCAGATAGTCGTGCCAGAGCGCGTATTTGCTGGCCTTCAGATGGGCGCCGTCCCCGGTGTAATCGGAGGGCAGGTGGTCGGTGCCGTCGTTCAGGCAGTCGTTGACCTCCAGATAGAAGGTATCCACGTCGTTGGCGAGGACCTGAATGGCCTGGTTCTTTTCCTTGATGTTGGCGGTGGCGAAAACCGGGTACTTGAGCTCATGGTTCTGGGTCACGTACAGAATGCTCTGAATATAGATCAGGGCGTCCGGCTGATACAGGCGGATTTCGTCCAGCACCTCCTTGTATTTTTCCGCGAAGGAGGCGGTGCTGTAGCCGACCTCGTTGATGCCGAACATCAGATAGATCTTGCCGAACTGCATACCCTTCAGCAGGTCGCGGGTGGTGGCGAAGCCGTAGCGCTTGTTTTCGTCCTTGCTGTCCAGAATCGAGTAGATCGTCATGGAGGTGGCGGGGAAGGGGTAGTGCTTGCAGTCGCCGGGCGTGCTGTAGAGGAAGAGTCCGTCGGTGCGGGAGTCGCCCAGGAAGAGGGCGTCCGCGAAGTAGCGGTCGTCCACCGTCATCATGGTGGGGCCGGCCGGCGCGGGTTCGGTGCTCTCGGTCACGGTCTCAGTCTCGGTCTCAGAACTGGCGGGCTCCGTGTCGCCGGAGCTGCTCTCGGCGGGTTCCGCGGAGGAAATCACGGGGGGCGCCTCGGTGGAGGAGACCGGCTTGTCCGTCTGTTCGGTCTGGATCACGGGGTTCTGGCTGCTGCTCTCAGTTCCGTCGGAGGAGGCACAGCCCTTCAGGCCCATAAAGGCCAGGAAGGCCAGGCCGAAGGCTACCACCAGGGTCAGCATGGGGATGGCGGAGAGAATGGAGCTGCTGCGCTGCGGCGCGCTGCGGCGGCGTTCGCTGCGCTGCCGGGGGGAATTCGGATAATTGTCGTTCATATTGTACTCCTAAGGATTGATCAGAATGCGGCATAGCCCATGGGGTCGCTGCCGTTTTGGGTGAGGAGGTAGACCGCGTACCAGAACAGAGCTGCCAGAATGGCGGAGACAATCCAGGCGCCGATCCGGCTACGCTTCAGCAGACGGATCAGCCGGTCAACCAGGGGGAAGCAGAAGATCACGCCGATGAGCGCGAAGGGCCAGATCAGCTTCAGATAAGTGGCGAAGTCCGTGGGGTCCGCCCCGGCGGAGGCGCCGGCGGCAGGGAAGAGGCGGCTGAAATAGAGGCCCAGCTGTTCCAGGTCCTTGATGGTGAAAACGACCCAGCTCAGCACCATGGGGATCACCACCCAGATATGGGCCAGGATGGAGACGAGAGCCTTCCAGAGCTTGCCCACGGGGCTGCTGCCCAGGCGTTCGCCGACCTGAAAACGTTCAGCTACGAAGGTCCTCCAGAGCCGCTCCAGCACGATCATGAGGCCGATGCTCATGCCCCAGATGATAAAGTTGAAGCCGCTGCCGGGTTCCCGGAGGAAGAACCAACTGATCGGGAGCAGGAGAAGGATCGGCAGCCAGCTCAGCGTCAGCACCCCAAGCCCTGGATGTCGACCGCGCCCGCGTCGGATTACCTGCTGCCAGAGCGGCGTCAGGGCCACGACTGCGCCGGACAGGACGCCCCAGATCATATATTTGGGGGCCAGGCCGTTGCCGTGCCAGAGGGAGGTCAGCAGCCACACGAAGAGCACGTTCACGACGGTCCGCGCCAGACCGTTCCGGCTTCCGCCCAGGGGAATATAGATAAAATCCTTAAACCAGCGGGTCAGGGTCATGTGCCAGCGCCGATAGTAGTCGCCTACGGTGCGGGCGATATAGGGGAAGTTGAAGTTTTCCGGCAGCGTGAAACCCAGCATCCGGGCGATGCCCAGGGCCATATACATATAGGAAACCCAGTCCAGATAGATATGCAGGCTGGTGACCACTGCGCCAAGCCAGGCCAGCTCCGTGGAAATGGATTCGTAGCCGATCCGGGCCAGAGACCAGTATTCGCCTTCCTTGAAAAAAATACCCAGCTTCCCGACCACCAGGATATTGAGGATAAAGCCCAGAGTGAAGTCCTCCAGGCCCTTCTGGATGTTGGCCGCAGTGATCCGGGGCTTGTCCAGCTGCCCGCTCAGCTCGCTGGGGCGGGTGATGGGACCCTGGAGGAATTTCGGGAAGAAGAGCCCGAAGGTCGCAAAGCGGACCGGATTAAGCTCCGCCTCCACCGTGCCGCGGTAAACCTCCGCGAGATAGGCCATGAAGGAAAAGAGATAGAAGCTCACGCCCAGAACGCCGACGTTGGAAAGCTTGAAGGTCACCATCGCCAGCGCGTTGATGGCCACCGCCATGCCCAGAACGAGCTTCGGCCGCTCGGTCCGCTGGACGCAGATTCCCAGCAGGTAGTTGACCGCAGTGAAGAGCAGGACCCAGCCCAGCGCGGCTATAGAGCCGTAAGCGATAAAGAAAGCGCTGCCCAGAAGCAGCAGCCAGCACTTGAACCTGGCGGGGCAGAGACCGTACAGCACCAGAAACGCTGCCAGGAACCAGAGGAAGGGTACGGTGTTGAAGAACATAAATGAGATCCCTCGCAATAACTTGTGTTTTTCGCCAATTTTCTATTTATTATACCACTATATATCCAAAAAAGCAATACAATTTCTTCCACTTGAAAAGATTGATGAAACGTGTTATAATATATAAAATATAGATTATCACAAAGGAATCAGAACATGAACGAAAATCAAACCCAATCCGAAACAATCAGCTTCCAGCAGATGGATCTGCCCGCCCCCATCCTCCAGGCGCTGGAGGAAAAGGGCTATGCCTGGCCAACTCGGGTCCAGGCGGAGGCCATCGGTCCTCTGATGGCATGGAAGGACGTGATCGCCAAGGCCCCCACCGGCACCGGAAAGACCTTTGCCTTCGGCATCCCCATGATCGCCCATATCGACCCGTCCTGCGAGGACGTCCAGGGCCTGATCCTGGCCCCAACCCGGGAGCTGGCTTTGCAGATCGGCGACGAACTCCGCAGTCTGCTGACCCATTACGAGAATATCCGCGTGGCCGTGCTTTACGGCGGCCAGAAGCTGGAGCCACAGTTCGCCCAGCTGAAGAAAAAGCCGCAGATTGTCGTCGCCACCCCGGGCCGTCTGATGGACCACTACAAGCGGCATTCCATCCGCCTGGACCGCATTCAGACCGTCATTTTAGACGAGGCCGACCGGATGCTGGACATGGGCTTCTTCAAGGACGTGACCGGCATCGTGGAAAAGATCAAAAACCGCCGGAACCTGGGGCTCTTCTCCGCCACCATGTCTCAGGAGGTCATGACCGTCTCCTGGATGTACCAGCGCGACGAGATCGAGATCACCGTCAAGCCCGAAGCCGAGGAGCGGCCCGACATCGACCAGTATTCGGTGACAGTCCCGGCGATGGAGAAGCTGAACGCCGTCCGCTGGATTCTCCACCTGGGTGGTTTTGAGCGGGCCATCATCTTCTGCAACACGAAAGTCATGTGCCAGCGGCTCTCCGACGATCTGCGCCGGGTGGGCGTGGACGCGGACTGCATCCACGGCGATATCCCCCAGGCCCAGCGGGAGCGGACCATGAAGTCCTTCCGCAAGGGCAAGCTGCCCGTGCTGATCGCCACCGACGTGGCCTCCCGCGGCATCGACGTGGACGACGTGGACTGCGTCATCAACTACGACGTCCCCCAGGAGAACGAGTACTACGTCCATCGCATCGGTCGGACTGGCCGGGCGAAGAAAAAGGGCGTCAGCTATACCGTTGTCGGCAGCTTCCCCGAGCAGGCCAAGCTGGACGAGATCGCCAAGTACTGCAAGTTCACCGTGCAGCCCGTGGCCATCACTGAGGAGGGCTTTGTCCCCGTGGAGCGGCGCAAGCCGGCGCCGGTCTCCCGCCGCCGCAGATGACGGCCTCTGAGAAGGGCTTTTTGCTGCTCTGCGCCGAGCTGGGCGACGGGTTGAGCCCCCTGACCCCGGCGCAGCTTCGCACCCTGCGGGCCAGAGTTCTGGCGGCGGAGGGGACGGCCGGGGAACCGGACCGGCCGCTGACGGCTGCGGACCTGCGGGCGCTGGGTTACGACGCGGCGTTTTCCGACCGGGTCTGCGCGCTGCTGGGCCGGGAGGAGCGGCTTGCCTCCTATCTGGCTGTGGCCGCGGAGCGGGGCATCTGCCCCCTGACGCGGGTTTCTCCAGCCTATCCGGCGCGGCTGCGCCGCCTGGGGGACGCCGCCCCCGCCGTGCTCTTCTGCCGCGGAGACGCCGCCCTACTGGCCCGGCCTGCCGTCGCCCTGGTCGGCAGCCGGGAGTTGACGAAGGCCGGCGAGGCCTTCGCCCGCAGAGTTGGAGAGCTGGCCGCCCGGGAGGGCCTGGTTCTGGTCTCAGGCGACGCCCGGGGCGCGGACCGGACTGCCCAGGAGGCTTGTCTGGCTGCCGGCGGTTCTGTGATAGCGGTGCTGCCCGAGGGCCTGTCTGAGCGCAGCTCAGAGCGGGAAAACGTCCTCTGGCTCTGCGAGTGGGGCTGGCATCTGCCCCTGGTACCTTACCGGGCCTTGGAGCGGAACCGGCTGATTCACGCCCTGGGAGAGAAAACCCTGGTGGCCCAATCCCGGCTGAGCGGCGGGACCTGGCGGGGCTCCGAGGAGAACCTGCGCCGCGGCTGGAGTCCGCTCTTTGTCAACACCGACGGCGGTCCCGGCTGCGAAGCCTTAATTGCCATGGGCGCAAGCCCCGTCTGTCTGGAGGGGCTGAACGCGCTGGGGAGCCTCCGCAGCGCGATGCTTCCGCTGTTTCCGTGAAAGCACTTGTATTTCCGAAGAACGTATGCTATAATATAAACAGTATCTTCACACTACCGAATTATTGGAGGTTATCGTATATGTGTGGAATCGTAGGTTATCTTGGCAGCCGTCAGGCGGCTCCCATCCTGCTGGACGGCCTTTCCAAGCTGGAATACCGCGGCTATGACTCCGCGGGCGTCTGCGTCATGTCTGACGGGGTTCTGAAGGTGGCGAAGTCCAAGGGACGTCTGGCAAATCTCAGCGGCCTGATTAACGGCGGCAGCGCCATTCAGGGCACCTATGGCATCGGCCATACCCGCTGGGCCACCCACGGCGCACCCTCCGATATCAACAGCCATCCTCACATTGCCGACGCCGGAAAGATCGCCGTGGTTCACAACGGCATCATCGAGAACTATCTGAAGCTGAAGGAAGACCTGCTTCGCAAGGGCAAGCACTTCCAGTCCGAGACCGATACCGAGGTCGTTGCCAATCTGGTGGAGTATTATTACGACAAGCTGCAGGACTTCCCCCGGGCGGTCCGCAGAGCCGTCGGCCAGCTGGAGGGCAGCTACGCGCTGGGCATCCTGTGCCAGGACCACCCCGGCACCATGATCGCCGTCAAGAAGGAAAGCCCGCTGATCTTCGGCTTCGGCGAGGGTGAGAACTTCATCGCCTCCGACGTGCCTGCCATTCTCAAATACACGCGCAAGGTCGTCTATCTGAACGACGGCGACACCGTCATCTTCACCAAGGATACCGTCCGCTTCTACGACGCCTTCTACGATCCCGTGGAAAAGACCCCCGAGATCATCGACTGGGACATTGACGCCGCGGAAAAGGGCGGCTACGACCACTTCATGCTGAAGGAAATCCACGAAGAGCCCAAGGCCGTCCGCGGCACCCTTTCGCCCCGCATTAAGGACGGCCGGGTGGTGCTGGACGATGTCACCCTCTCCAAGGAATACCTGGAGGACCTGAAGCGCATCTACATCGTGGCCTGCGGCTCGTCCTATTACGTGGGCTGCCTCGGCAAGCACATTCTGGAGAAGACCTGCCGCATCCCCGTGGAGCCCATTCTGGCCTCCGAGTTCCGCTATTCCGAGCCCGTCCTGGGGAAGGATACCCTGGTGCTGATTATTTCCCAGTCCGGCGAGACCGCCGACACCAAGGCCGCCCTGATGGAGGCCAAGCGCCAGGGCGCCCGCACGCTGGCCATCGTCAACGTGGTGGGCTCCGCCATTGCCAAGGAGGCCGACGACGTAATCTACACCTGGGCCGGCCCCGAGATCGCCGTGGCAACCACAAAGGCCTTCTCCACGCAGCTCTCCGTGATCTACCTGATTGCCCTGTATATCGCCGATCTGATGGGAACCATCAGCCCGGACGAGTACAACGCCGTCGTCAGCGAGCTGATGAAGCTGGATCAGAAGATCGCCCTCTGCCTGACGCCTGACAACGTCGCCAAGATCCGCTACTACGCCGAGCAGTACTTCAAGGTCCACGACGCCTTCTTCATCGGCCGCAACGTGGACAGCGCCATCTGTCTGGAGGGCAGCCTGAAGCTGAAGGAGATCGCCTACATCCATTCCGAGGCCTACGCCGCCGGAGAGCTCAAGCACGGCCCCATCTCTCTGATCGAGGAGGGAACGCTGGTGGTGGCTGTCGCCACGGTGGATAATCTCTTCGACAAGACCATGTCCAACGTCAAGGAGGTCCGCGCCCGGGGCGCCGACGTCTTCGCCGTCACCACGGAGAAGCACGCCGTCGAGATCAAGAAGACCGTTTCCGCGGTCGTCACCGTGCCAGAGACCCACCCCATGCTCCAGCCCAGCCTGACCATCATTCCGCTGCAGACCTTTGCTTACTACGTTGCCCTTCTGCGTGACTGCGACGTGGATAAGCCGCGCAACCTGGCAAAATCCGTCACCGTCGAGTAAACGACCGCCTGTCAAATCAGCTGTGGGGACAAGCCCTGCTTGTCCGCCGGATAACAGAAAGTGAGGAATCTGTCATGAAGCTTCCCAACAACACCGTCTGGTCTGACCGCAAGCACACCCTGTTTGGCCTGCCCTGGTCCTTCACCAAGTACATCCTGACCGATGAAAAGCTCCTGATTGTCAAGGGCTTTCTGAAGCAGACGGAGGAGGAAATCCGCCTGTATCGGATCATGGATATGTCGCTGACCCGCAGCGTTATGGAGCGGATTGACCGTGTGGGCACCATCCACTGCTGCTCCTCCGACAAGACTGCCTCCGAGTTCGACATCAAGCGCATCCGCAACGCCCGGGAGGTCAAGGAGATGCTCTCCGACCTGGTGGAGAAGCAGCGCATCGCCCGCGGCGTCAGCATCCGCGAGGACATGATGCCCAATCTGCTGGACCACGACCACAACGGCGTCGTCGATACCATCGACCACAAGTAGAGCCTGCGAAAACGCGACCCGCCCGGGGGGAAACGCCCTTCCGGACGGCGCGATCAGGAAACGAAGCAACAGGAAATCGAATTGACTGTTTCAGTTCGATTTCCTGTTGCTTATTTGATCGTTTTCTGTTATAATAAAAGATACGATAATTGTGAAACCGGAGAACTGCCAAATGAACGATACCATCTCCGTCCGGGGCGCCCGGGCCAATAATCTGAAGAACGTGAATCTGACGATCCCACGGGACAAGCTGGTGGTCTTTACGGGGCTCTCCGGCTCCGGCAAGTCCTCCCTGGCCTTCGATACCATCTACGCGGAGGGGCAGCGGCGCTACGTGGAGTCCCTGTCCTCCTACGCCCGGATGTTCCTGGGCCAGATGGACAAGCCCGACGTGGACGCCATCGACGGGCTTTCGCCTGCCATCTCCATCGACCAGAAAACCACCTCCAAGAACCCCCGCTCCACCGTTGGCACCGTCACGGAAATTTTTGACTATCTGCGTCTGCTTTGGGCCCGCACCGGCACGCCGCACTGTCCAAAATGCGGGAAGGAAATCCGGAAGCAGACCATCGACCAGATCGTGGACAAGGTTCTGCAGCTGCCCGAGGGGACCCGTTTTCAGGTGCTGGCGCCCGTGGTACGGGGCAAGAAGGGCGAGCATCAGAAGGTCTTTTCCGACGCCCGCAAGTCCGGCTTCGCCCGGGTCCGGGTGGACGGCAGCCTTTACGAGCTCACCGAGGAAATCCCGCTGGACAAGAACAAAAAGCACAACGTGGATCTGATCGTGGACCGGCTGATCCTCCGGGGCGAGGTTACCCGCCGTCTGACGGACTCCATCGAGACGGCCACCTCCCACGGCGGCGGTCTCACCGTGATCCAGCGGCTGGACACCAACGAGGAGCTGCCCTTTTCCCTGAACTACGCCTGCGAGGACTGCGGCATCTCCATGCCGGAGCTAAGCCCCCGGATGTTCTCCTTCAACAACCCCTACGGAGCCTGTCCCCACTGCGCGGGTCTGGGCTTTCAGCTGAAGGTGGACCCGGATCTGATTATCCCGAATCGCTCGCTGTCCATTCTGGACGGGGCCATTCAGGCCAGCGGCTGGGGGAACGTGAAGAATGATTCCATCGCCAAGATGTATTTTGACGCCCTGGCAGAGCGCTACCGCTTCAAACTGACGGACCCGGTGGAGAAGATTCCCGAGGCCGGTCTGGACGCCATTCTCTACGGCACGAAGGGAGAAAAGCTCAAGCTCTACTACGAGCGGGCCAACGGCCGCGGCACCCTGGAGCAGGCCTTTGAGGGAATCGTCCCCAGCCTGGAGCGACGCTACCGGGAGACCCAGTCCGACGCCATGCGCAGGGAGCTGGAGGAATGCATGTCCAGCTCTCCCTGTCCCGAATGCGGTGGCAAGCGGCTCTCGCCCATCTCCAGGGCCGTCACCGTGGGCGGCATGCGGATTATGGACTACTGCGAGCTGCCCGTCACCAAGGCTCTGGACTTCGTGGAAAAGCTGGAGCTGCCTTCCACGGAGGCCATGATCGCCACCCCCATCCTGCGGGAGATCAAGGCCCGTCTGGGCTTCCTGCAGAGCGTGGGCCTGCAGTATCTGACCCTCTCCCGCGCCGCGGCAACCCTGTCCGGCGGCGAGAGCCAGCGCATCCGTCTGGCGACGCAGATCGGCTCCAGTCTTATGGGGGTCCTCTACATTCTGGACGAGCCCTCCATCGGTTTGCACCAGCGGGACAACGACAAGCTGCTGGAGACCCTGAAGCGCCTGCGGGATATTGGCAACACCCTGATCGTGGTGGAGCACGACGAGGACACCATGCGGGCCGCAGACTACATCGTGGACGTGGGACCCGGCGCGGGTATTCACGGCGGCGAGATTGTGGCCCAGGGCTCCATCGCGGAGATTGAGGCGGAACCACGCTCCATCACCGGCCAGTATCTGTCCGGGCAAAGGACCATTCCGGTTCCGGCCCGGCGGCGTCCGGGCAGCGGGAAAGAATTGAAGGTCTGCGGCTGCCGGGAGAACAATCTGCAAAACGTGGACGTGACCGTTCCTCTTGGGACCCTCTGCTGCGTCACCGGCGTCTCCGGCTCCGGCAAGTCCTCTCTGGTCAACGAAATCATCTATAAAAAGCTGGCGGGCAGCCTGAACCACGCCCGCATCCGACCCGGCAAACACGAGCGCTTCGAGGGGATCGAGGCGCTGGACAAGGTCATCTGCATCGACCAGAGCCCCATCGGCCGGACGCCCCGCTCCAATCCCGCTACCTACACCGGCCTCTTCAACGACATCCGGGATCTCTTCGCTTCCACCCAGGACGCCAAGCTCCGGGGCTACGGACCGGGCCGCTTCTCCTTCAACACCAAGGGCGGCCGCTGCGAGGCCTGCGGCGGCGACGGACTGGTGAAGATTGAGATGCACTTCCTGCCGGACGTCTACGTGCCCTGCGACGTGTGCCAGGGCAAGCGCTACAACCGGGAAACCCTGGAGGTTCGCTACAAGGGCGCTTCCATCTCCGACGTGCTGGATATGACCTGCGACGAGGCTCTGGACTTTTTCCAGAATTTGCCGCGGATTCGCGACAAGATCCAGACCCTGGTGGACGTGGGCCTGGGCTATATCAAGCTGGGGCAGAGCTCCACCACCCTCTCCGGCGGCGAGGCCCAGCGGGTCAAGCTGGCCACGGAGCTCTCCCGCCGCTCCACCGGCTCCACCTTCTATATCCTGGACGAGCCGACCACCGGCCTGCACGTCTACGACGTCAGCAAGCTCATCGACGTGCTGCAAAAGTTCGTGGACGGCGGCAACACGGTGCTGGTCATCGAGCACAATCAGGACGTCATCAAGTGTGCCGACTGGATCATTGACCTGGGCCCCGAGGGCGGCGACGGCGGCGGCAGCATCGTGGCCGAAGGCACGCCCGAGCAGGTGGCGGCGAACCCGGAGAGCTTTACCGGACAATATTTACGAAAGGTATTGGCATTATGAGACTTGATAAATTCCTAAAGGTTTCAAGAATAATAAAGCGCCGCACCGTGGCCAACGAGGCCTGTGACGCGGAGCGGGTGACGGTGAACGGACGCCCCGCCAAGGCCGGCTATGAGGTCAAGGTGGGAGATCAAATTTCCATTCGCTTCGGCGCCAACACCCTGAACGTGGAGGTCCTCCGGGTGGAGGACAACGTCCGCAAGGAGGACGCTGAGGGCATGTATCGCGAAATCTGATACCCGGAACACAGCCCCGATCATCGAATATCGAACAACGGAACGGAGGCATCCCTATGAAAATATTCAAAAAGATCCTGCTGACCCTGGCGATTCTGTTCGGCGCTTTGCTTCTGTGCGCCGCGGCGCTGTTTACCTATCTGACCATAACGGAATTCCGTCCCGAGCCTGTGGAGGGCCTGACAGCGGAGCCGCCGCTGGCCGCAGCGCCGGGCATTGCGACGCTGGACAAGGACAGCTTCACGGTGCTGAGCTGGAACGTCGGCTATTGCGGCCTGGGCAAGGAAAGCGACTTCTTCATGGACGGCGGCAGCCAGGTCCATCCGCTGAGCCGGGAGCTGGTGGAGAAGAACTTTGCCGGCATAGCGCAGGAGATTCAAGCCCGGAATGCGGACTTTACCCTGCTGCAGGAGGTAGACGCCGACTCCACCCGCAGTGGGATCAATGAGTATATGCTGCTTCGGGAGCGCCTGGCGGAGCAGAGCGACGCCTTTGCTCTGAACTTCTGCACCAAATTCGTACCCTATCCCTGGCCGCCCATCGGAAAGGTGAACTCCGGCCTGCAGACGCTGTCCCGCTACGGGATCAGCGAAGCGACCCGCATCAGCCTGCCCTGTCCCTTCTCCTGGCCGGTCTCCATGGTAAACCTGAAGCGCTGCCTGCTGGTGACCCGGGTCCCCATCGCGGACTCCGACAAGGAGCTGGTGCTGGTGAACCTCCATCTGGAGGCCTACGACGACGGCGAGGGCAAGCTGGCCCAGTCCAAACAGCTCCGGGCCTTTGTGGAGGAGGAATACGCCAAGGGCAATTACGTCGTTGCCGGCGGCGACTGGAATCAGCTTTTCCCCAAATCGGAGAAATCCTGGCCCAATACCCACAAGGAGCTCTGGACGCCGGGCTATCTGGACGAACAGGAGCTCAGCGAGGGTTGGCGCTACGTGTGGGACGCCTCCGTGCCGACCTGCCGCCTGCTCAATCAGCCCTACGATCCGAAGGACGAGGCGAACACCCAGTATTACGTGATCGACGGCTTCCTGATCTCGCCCAATCTGAAAACAGAGAGGGCCGAGACCTTGGACGAGGGTTTTGAATTTTCCGATCACAACCCTGTGCTCCTGACGCTTTCTTTGGGGGAATAAGCCATGAAACGAGTACTTGTATGCCTGCTGGCCTTGCTGATGCTGACGGCGCTGGCGGCCTGTGATCTGCGGAACCGCAAAGATTCGGAGGACTTTTTTCCGGAGGAATCGGATCTTCCGGGCTGGAACGGCTTTGATTCTCCGACAAACCGGCAAGAAAAGCAGTCGGACGAAGCCGTTGTTGTCAAGACGGTGATGGAGTATTCCGGAGACCTGCCCTATTCCAGTCCGCCGCAGGAATATTCTTATCAGCTGCCGATGATCGACCTGGCCGGCGCCCAGGCAGTGGGCTGCAACCAGGAGATCGAAAACGTCTTCGGCACGCTGATCCGTCAGTCGATGGATGCGATTCAGGAATATCAAACGCCAATCCTGGCGCAGTTAAGCTATTCCTACTACGTCTACAGCGGGATTTTAACGCTCCGTGTGCTGCGTCAGGATACGGACGGCCAGATCACAACGGCCTATTACACAGTCAACGCGAAGAACGGCGAGGCAGTCAGCCTCGCAGAGCTCTTTCGCACTGCCGGGATCTCCGGGACCCCGGATACCGTTGTCAATGACGCCCTGTTGGAGCGCTTCACAAGCCGCTTTGGGAAGCTGGAGGGCGCGGACCCCGCCGTAACCACAGCGCTGAATCAGACGCAGGCTGAGCTGTTTCCGCTGTCGCCGAATCGGATGTATATCACGGAGGACGGCCGCTTGTCTGTCAGATTTATGCTCTACGCGCCGAACGGCGGCAGCAGCATCGAGGAAATCATTCTTCCCTGAGGGAGGCGCCAATGCCGATGAACGAGTCCATCGCCCTGTGTATCCTGGGCGTCAATCTGCTGAGCTTCCTGATCTACGGCCTGGACAAGCTGCTGGCAATCCGCCGCATGCGGCGGATCCCGGAGGCCAGCCTGCTCACGCTGGCGGTCCTGGCCGGAAGCGTCGGCGCGATGCTGGGCATGCTGGTCTTCCACCATAAGACCGACGCCCGCGCCCACCCGGCCTTCGTCTGGGGCGTTCCCGCGCTCTTCCTGGCGCAGCTGATCGTCGGTCTGCAGCTCACCGGAGGGCTTGCGCCGTGAAAAAGACGATGCTGATTCTCTGCGCCGTGGCCCTGGTTCTGATTATCCTGACGGTGGGCCTGCTGCTGGGTCTGTTCTCCACGCTGCGGGGAGCGGAGCCGCCCGCTCCGGAGGGGGGAGAAGCGCTGGCGCCCTACCTGGCGGAGAATTGGCCCGTGTTCCGGCTCCGGGAATGGAATGCCGCGACGGGAGAGCTCCGGCTGGACTATCCGCTCCGCTTCAGCTACGCGCAAATGCAAAAATACGGCGCGGCCATGGAGGAGCTGCAGGCGCTGCCTGCGGGGAATCTGGAAACGGTGGCGGCCCTGAAGACCGCCGCCCGGGAATCCTTGGGTGTCACGCTCCGCTCCGTCACCGTGTATGGCTGCACGAACGACGGGCAGATCGCCTACACCGTCTATCCGGACGGCGACGTGGAGGCCTGCTGGGATGAAGCGGAGCCTTAAATGAAAAAACGCAAGCTCCTGCGATTCGCAGGGGCTTGCGTTTTTCTGTTGGCTTACAGCAGGCTGCAGATCAGGTCGGTGTAGGCCTGGGCGTCCTCGATGGGGAGATCCGCCAGGATCAAGCCCTGGGCGTAGAGCACGGCGGCGTACTGCTTCGCCTTCTCCGGGTCCTCTGTGATCAAGGTCTTCAGCTTCTGCACCACGGGGTGCTCCGGATTCAACTGCAGGACCTTCTGCATCGGCGCTGCCATTTCGGGACTCATGCGCTTGAAGTACTTCTCCATCTCGAAGCTCATGCCGCCATCGGGAACCAGGCAGACCGGATGGCTGCCCAGATCAGCGGAAACCTCTGCCCGGACGATCTTGCCCTCCAGTGCGGTCTTGACGAACTCCAGCCCGTCCTTCCAGTCCGCGGCAACAGCCTCGGCGGCCTTCTTTTCCTCTTCGGTGCTGAGATCCAGATCGTCGGTGGAGAGGTTGCGGAAGTCCTTTTCCATATAGTTCATGAGCGTCCGGGGGACGAATTCATCCACGTCGTCGGTCATGAAGAGCACGTCGAAGCCCTTCTCCTGGAGCCGCTGATACTGGGGCAACTGCAGCAGCCGGGCGTTGGTCTCGCCGGAGGCGAAGTAGATGTGCTTCTGCTCCTCGGGCATGGCCTCCACGTATTCCTTCAGACTGACCAGCTTCTGCTCCTTGGCGGACCAGAAGAGCAGCAGATCCTGGAGGGCTTCCTTGTGCATGCCGTAGTCCATCACAACGCCGTATTTGAGCTGGCGGCCGAAGGCGGCGAAGAACTTTTCATAGTCCTCGCGGCGATCCTTCTGCATATTCATCAGCTCCTGCTTGATCTTCTTCTCCAGATTGCCGGAGATGATGGAAAGCTGGCGGTTGTACTGGAGCATCTCGCGGCTGATGTTCAGACTCAGATCGGCGGTGTCCACCACGCCGCGGACGAAGCGGAAGTAGTCAGGGATCAGATCCTCGCAGTGCTCCATGATCATCACGCCGGAGGAGTAGAGCTGCAGGCCCTTCTTGTAGTCCTTGGTATAGAAGTCGTAAGGGGCCTTGGCCGGGATATAGAGCAGGGCCTTATAGGTGACGGCGCCCTCCACGCTGATGGGAATATGAGCCAGGGGCTTCTCATAGTCGAAGAACTTGTCCTTGTAGAAGCCGTCATACTCCTCGTCGGTCACGTCCTTTTTCGCCTTCAGCCAGACGGGAACCATGGAGTTCAGGGTGGTGAGCTCGGTGTAGGTCTCCCATTCGGGCTGCTTGTCCTCGTCCTGCTCGCCCTCGGGGACTTCCTTCTGCCGGCTCTTCTCCATCTCCATGCGGATGGGGTAGCGGATATAGTCGGAGTATTTCTTCACCAGATTCTGCAGCTCGTACTGCTCCAGGAAGCGGGAATACTTCTCGTCGTCCGTGTCAGCCTTCAGCTTCAGAATGACCTCTGTGCCCACCGTGGTCTTCTCACAGGGAGAAACCGTGTAGCCGTCGGCCCCGGAGGACTGCCACATCCAGGCCTCCTCCTCGCCGTACTTTTTGGAGAGAACGGTGACGGTGTCCGCCACCATAAAAGCGGAGTAGAAGCCCACGCCGAACTGACCGATGATATCCACGTCGCTCTGGTCCTTGTCCAGCTCCTGCTTGAACTGGAGGGAGCCGCTCTTGGCGATGGTGCCGAGGTTCTGCTCCATCTCGTCCCTGCTCATGCCGATGCCGTTGTCGGAGACCGTCAGCAGCCCCAGCTTCTTGTCAACCCGCAGGTCGATGGCAAAGTCCTCCCGGTTCAGTCCCACGTTCTGGTCGGTCAGTGCCAGATAAGCCAGCTTATCGATGGCGTCGCTGGCGTTGGAGATCAGCTCCCGGAGGAAAATCTCCTGGTGGGTGTAGATGGAATTGATCATCATGTCTAGCAGCCGCTTGGATTCCGCCTTGAATTGTTTTTTCGCCATAATAATCACTCTTTTTCTTAAAAATTCAATAGGGTTAGCACTCTTTTCTTCTGAGTGCTAACCCTATTATAGCAGGCATTTCCGAAAAAGCAAGACCTGATTCAGAATTTTACAATCTGTTCAGAAATTTGCCTTCGTTTTGTGGGAATCGGCGAAAACCGCCGTCAGATCTCCGCAATCCGGATCAGGAAGCGGAGCAGGTAGTCCTCCCGGACGGAGAAGGTGTATTCCGGCGCGATGCGCGGGCCGCAGGAGCCGGTGCCGATGCCCTGCTGGAAGGCCTGAATCGTCACGTAGGTCCCGGTGCGGCGTTCGTCCTCCCGATGCTTCATCTTCGTCAGCGCCAGGTCGGAATAGGGCTTCACCGCCAGCTCGAAGGGCCGGTCCACCGCCTCAAAGCTGATTTGGACCTTGTCACTCCGGAGCGCGGCCCAGCTGCAGTCGCAGCGGTTGCCGCTCTCCTGGGGCTTCAGATTCGGCTCTGTCATGTCCGCTGCGGACAGGGGTCCGACGTCTGCGATGGGAAATTGTTCCTTCATGTCGCAGTAGCTCTCGCCGGTCCTGCCATGATAGCTGACCGTATCATAGTCCCGGTGCAGACGGAAGACCTTGCCGAAGCGGGGGAGCGTCCCCTTGCCCCGGATGCAGTGCAGGCGGCTGGTGACCAGAATGCCGCCTTCCACACCCTCGTATCTGTCCGTAATCTCGAAAACGTTCAGCGGATCACGGGTCAGACGGGAACGGAGCTCAAAGCCGGTGGGGATCTGCTTGGCGGAGAGCAGCGTTTCCTTGGTACCGTACCACTTTTTCATGGTGTTGGCGCCCTGTGGGTCCCGGTCGTTGTCGGTGGCGGCCCGCCAAAGGGAGGTGGAGGGCGTCTCCGTCAAAAGCCGATGGCCGTCGGGGAGCGTTACGCAGAGCCGCCCGTCCACGAATTCCACTCCGGCGGGAAGAGCTGCGGGGGCCGGCAGGAGCAGCGCGCCTTCCTCCAGAATCAGCTGCTCGGCGGAGACCTGGCGGCCCGTCCGGGTATCCGTGACCTCCACGGTCACGGTTCGGCCGTCCTTCGTGCGCTCGCCCAGGGGCAGCTCCAGGACGGCTTTGGACAGCGGCGGCAGCTCAGGCTGCAGCGTTTGCTCGGAGCCGTCGTTCCAGCGCAGCCGGAGCTGATATGCTTGTCCCGGTGTAAAGGCTGTGGTGTTGAAGAGCTCGAAGCGATTTGCGTCCAGATGCCGAATGCGGATGGGGCGGTAGACGTGACGGATAATCTTCGCGCCGGTGGAGGGGCTGCGGTCCGGATAGAAGAGCCCGTCCACGCAGAAGTTCCCGTCGTGTTCCCACTCGCCGTGGTCGCCGCCGTAGGTATAGCTGCCGTCCTCGTGCAGAACCGCATGGTCCGTCATCTCCCAGACGCAGCCGCCCATGAGATTGTCGTGGGCATAGATGAGCTTCCAGTAGGCCTCCGCGTTGCCGGGGCCGACGCCCATGGCGTGGGCGTATTCGCAGAGGAAATAGGGCCGGTCGTTGAGCCGGGCTTCCTTTCGCCTGTGCTCGCCCACGGCCTGCACCTGATCGACTGCGGGATACATCTCGCTGCCCACGTCGTAGCAGGTCCGCTTGCAATGGATGACGGACTCGTAGTGGACGGGCAGGGAGGTTCTGGCCTTCAGCCAGTCATACATGGCGTCGGTATTGCAGGTGCCGCCGGACTCGTTGCCCAGCGACCACATGACGACGCAGGTGTTGCCGTGCAGCTTATCCCGGCCGTAGAGCCTGGAAATCCGGTCCAGATACCGGGGCTCCCAGTTGGGGTCGTCGGAGATGCGGTCATAGCTGGGAGGCAGACGGTGCGCCCAGGTGCCGTGGGTTTCCAGGTCGTTTTCGTCCACCACGTAGAGCCCCAGCTCGTCCGCCAGCTCCAGCAGCAGGGGATCGGGGGGATAGTGGGAGGTCCGGATCGTATCAATGTTGAAGTCCTTGCAGACCAGCAGATCCCGCTCGATTTCCTCCGGCGTCAGGCTGTAGCCGTTGGTGGGGGAGCTGTCGTGGTGGTTGACGCCCTTGAGCTTGAGCTTCTGCCCGTTCAGCAGGAAGACGTCGCCCCGGATCTCCACGGTTCGGAAGCCGATGCGCTCCCTGACGCAGCAGCTCTCCGTCTCATAGTAGAGATTATAGAGGACGGGGGACTCGGCGTTCCATTCCAGGACCTCCAGCCCCTCGAAGCGAACGCCGGCCTTTCCGTTCTCCGCCGTTGCTTTCGCGCTGCGGTGCAGACCGAAGCCCTCCAGGGTGAAGGATATCTCCGTCCCCTCGGCGGCCTCGGCGCTGAGCTCCAGCGCGTACAGGCCGTTCTGCTTTTCCGTCCGGGCGCTGACGTCCCAGAGATCGGCAGGCCGGGAGACGCGCAGCAGCACGTCCCGGAAGATGCCGTTGTTCCGGAACATATCCTGGCATTCCAGATAGCTCCCGTTACACCAGCGGCGCACCACGGCCACCAGCTCGTTGCGGCCGGGCCGCAGGAAGGGGGTCAGGTCAAATTCGGCAGTGTTGTGCGCCCCCTCGGAGTAGCCCACAAAGCTGCCGTTGACGTGGAGCTCCAGGCAGGAGGCCACACCCAGGAAAGAGATCACGCAGCGGGAATCGCCCGGCTCCAGCTCCAGAAAGCGGCGGTAGACGCCCACGAAATTGTATTCGTCCTTCGGCGTTTTCCAGCGGGGCTTGACGCCATGGTCGAAGCCGATCCAGGAAAAGACCCGGCCAACCGGCTCCAGGGTCGGAATCCTCGGAGGATCGAAGGGGAACTGATAGCGCACGTTCAGATAGAAGGGCCGGTCAATCCCGTGGAACTGCCAGCAGCCGGGGACGGGCATCTTCCCGAAGTCCACGGCGTCGGTATCCAGCACGAGCGGCAGCTCCGCCGGTCTGGGGTAGAATTTGAAATCCCAGTCGCCGTTGAGGCAAATGACCTTCGGGGAGCCATAACGCTTTTCCTTCGGCGTCACGGCGTCCGCCAGAGCCCGGTTCGGATAGGGAATGAAATAGCTCCGCGCGGGCAGTCTGTTGCGCGCAAAGACGCTGAAATCCGCGTAATCGGAATGGTTCAGGGTGTAGAGCATTTATTCCTCCGGTTCGCAAATGGCCTCGCCGGCCTTGACAATGGGACCGCCGCCGGTGGTGAGAATGGCGTCGCCTGGCCGGGCGATGGAGCGCAGATACTCTGCCACCTCGGGCACCGTGTCGAAGTAGACGCAGCCGGGGATCTTGGCGGCAATGTCCTTGGAGGAGATGCCGTAGGTGTTGGTCTCCCGGGCAGGGTGGATTTCGCACATCACCGTCACGTCCGCGGTGGAGAGGGCGTCCACAAACTTGTCGAAGAGGGTGGCGGCGCGGGAGAAGGTGAAGGGCTGGTAGGCCGTCACGATCCGCTTGTAGCCCATGGTCCGCATGCCCTCGATCAGAGCCTTGACCTCGCTGGGATGGTGGGCGTAGTCGTCGTAGACGTCGGCGCCGTTGCAGTGACCCTTCAGCTGCTGGCGGCGGCCCACGCTCTGATAGCCTGCGATGCCCTTGGACACAGTCTCGCCGTCGATGCCCATGCACCAGGAGACGGCGCAGGCGCCGATGGCGTTCATCAGGTTGAATTTGCCGTAATTTGGGATGGTGATGTCGCAGTATTTCTTACCGTCGCAGATGACCGTGCAGTGCTTCCAGTCCGGGGAAACGTTGACGGGGTGGATATCGTTGCTCTCGCCCAGACCGAAGGTCCGGTAGGGGAGGCCCTTCAGCGTGTCCATGACGGTCTCGTCGTCGCCGTTGGCGATCAGGAAGCCGTCGGCGGGGACCATTTCCGCGAACTTCCGGAAGGTGGCCTTAATCTCGTCCAGGTCCTTGAAGAAGTCCAGGTGCTCGGCCTCAATGTTGTTGATAATGGCCACGGTGGGGCAGAAGTTCAGGAACGAATTGTAGTATTCGCAGCTCTCGGCAATGATGTCGCCGCCCTTGCCGACCCGGTGCGCCGCGTGGAGCAGGGGCATATAGCCGCCGATCATCACGGTGGGGTCCCGCTTCGCCTCCATAAAGATATGGGTAATCATGCCGGTGGTGGTGGTCTTGCCGTGGGTGCCGGCTACGCAGATGGCGTTCTTGTAATCCCGCATCAGCACGCCCCAGGCCTCCGCCCGTTCAAAGACGGGAATCCCGTGCTCCCGGGCATAGATGATCTCCGGGTTGTCGTCGTGGGCCGCGGCGGTGCGGATCACGCAGTCGGCCTTGCCGACGTTCTCCGCCTTGTGGCCGATATAGACCGTGATTCCCTGGGCAACCAGCTCCTCTGTGAAGACGGTGGCGCTGATATCGGAGCCCGTGATGCGAATGCCGCGATCGTGCAGCACGCAGGCCAGCGCCCGCATGGACACGCCGCCAATCCCGACGATATGGATCTGCTTTCCGGGCTGGAAGCAGGCTTTCATCTGCCGGACCGCTTGTTCATTCATGCTTGAAACCTCCTGAAAGGGCAGTCTCCGTCGCAGAAACGGAATGACCCTTATATTTTAATAGTCGATATATTATAATATGCCGTGGACAATTGTGCAAGTGTTTTTTCCGGAAAGCGCAATATTTTCACCGTTTCGACAAAGCCGGGGCGGGATCCGGGAGCGCAGAAGCCTCCTTTCAGGGCGAAGCTCCGCTTGATTTCTGCCCAAAACTGCGATATAATCACGGTAAACAACTGGAAAGCAGGTGGTTCCATGCTGCAAAAACTCTGCGCGCTGGCAAGAGAGGCCGGCGCCATCATCCGCTCAGCCCGGGACGTGGAAAATTCCGTCCGGGAAAAGACCGGTCCCAGGGATCTGGTGACGAAATACGATCTGATGGTTCAGGAATTCCTGCGCCGGGAGCTGAGGGCCAGCTGCCGGAGGCGGGCTTCCTGGGTGAGGAGGGGGGCGCTTCGGAGGACCTTTCCGCCCGGGAATGGGTCTTCATCGTGGACCCCATTGACGGCACCACGAATTTCATTCAGGGTTATCACAACAGCTGCGTCAGCATCGGTCTGGCCCGGAACGGCAGGATCGAATACGGCGTGGTCTTCAATCCCTACGACGGAGAACTCTATGCCGCCCAGCGGGGCCGCGGCGCGACGCTAAACGGTGCGCCCATCCGCTGCCAGGATCACGCGCTGGATCACAGCCTGCTGATCTTCGGCTCCGCCCTCTATTACCGGGAGCTGGTACCCCTGACTCTGGAGCTTTTTAACGCGGCTTTCCCCCTGGTGCAGGATATTCGCCGCTTCGGCTCCGCGGCCCTGGATCTCTGCTATCTCGCAGCCGGGAAGGCGGGCGTCTTCTTTGAGGCCCGGCTCTGCCCCTGGGACTACGCAGCCGGCTCCCTGATCGCGGAGGAGGCGGGCTGTGCGGTGACGCAGCTTGACGGCGCTCCCCTGGACTTTTCTTCCAAATGCAGCGTGCTTGCCGGAAGTCCCACCGCGTACCGGGAGCTGCTGAAGCGCTTCCGGAAGCTCACAGAGGCGAAGTGAGATGGCGGGGAGAAGAGTCTTGCGGGCAGCCGCCCTGCTGCTGGCCTGTCTGCTGCTCCTGACGGCCTGTGGCCGGCAGCCGGAGCTTCCCTCCGGCGCGCCCGCCGCTTCCGGGACGCCGTCCGAAGCCGCGGAGCCCGGGGCCGGGACCGAAGCCGGGACCGAGTCCGGGACGGAGCTCTCCCACGGCACGGAGAGCCCGTCTGAAACGCCCGTCGAAACTACGTCTCCGGCGGATCCGAACGACGAGGCGCTGATCCGCTGGCAGAACGGCGGTCAGCGGGATTACCTCCCGGACGCTCCGGTGGAGATGGTCCCATTCTCCGGGATGGCCTACGTCCGACCGGATACGGAAGCCCTGTACGGGGAATTTGACAAGCTGATCACCCGGGCGGAGACGGAGGACGCGGAGGCGCTGCTTTCGGACTACTATCGCCTGTATTCCGACTATATCAGCTTTTATTCCATGGACGCCATCGCCAATATCCGCTACAGCCTGAACACCGCAGACGGCTATTATCAAGCGGAATATGACTTCTGCGAAAACGAGAAGCCGACCTTGGAGGAAAAGCTGGAAGTGCTGAACAAGGCCTTTGCCGCGTCTCCCGCCAGATCGGAGCTGGAACGGCTGTACTTCGGGGCGGACTACTTCGAGCAATACGACGACTACGAGGTCTATACGAATCCGGACTATCTTCGCCTGTCCCGGGAGGAGGCTGCCCTGCTCAGCGAGTACCGGGAGCTCAGCGCCGATCCCCGGGTCAGCTATCAGGGAGAGACCAGATCCCTGCATGAATGGATGGAATCGGACAGCTACGCCGTCTACCTGGGTGCGCTGAAGGCCTATTACCAGCAGTATAACGAGGCGCTGGGGGAAATCTATCTCCGCTTGGTCCGGGTTCGTCAGAAGCTGGCCGAAGCCCTGGGCTACGACAGCTACGCCGAATACAGCTATGAGATCAGCTATTTCCGGGACTACAGCCCCGCGCAGGGGAGCGCCTTTCTGCGGGAGATCCGGGAGCAGCTTCTGCCCGTGCTGGAGGACGCGTTGCGGAGTCCGTCCGTTTCCATGCAGAGCGCCCGGCCGGCCTCGGAGCGGGAGCTGACGGAGCTGGTCCGCTCCGCCGCGGAGAACATCGGCGGCCCTGTCTGGGACGCCTGGCGCTTCATGCAGGCCTACGGGCTCTGCGATATCTCCGCGTCTGCCGTGAAAACGGAGTCCTCCTTCCAGAGCTATATCTTCGACTACGAGGCGCCCTTTGTCCTGGTCAACGCGGAGGGGACCAGCAACGATTACAGCACCTTCGCCCATGAGTTCGGCCACTTTGCCGACGCCTATTACAATTACGGCGCCAACGAGGACGTCGAAACTGCCGAGACCTTTTCCCAGGCGATGGAATACCTGGCCTTGCGGTATAACGATCTGCTCTCCGAAGACCAGCGGGAACGGATGCTCCGCAAAACCCTCTTTGAGCTGCTGGAGACCTTCGTGTATCAGGCGGCCTATGCCGACTTTGAAGCCCGGGTTTACGCGCTGGAGCCGGCGCAGCTCAGCGTGGAGACGGTCAACGAGCTTTACCGCCAAATCTGCAGGGACTACGGAATCTACGACAAGAGCTACGACTTCTACTATTCCCAGGGCTGGATCGACGTGATCCACTTCTTTGAAGCACCGTATTATATCATCAGCTACTGCGTGTCCGCCGAGACCGCGCTGCAGGTCTGCGAGCTGGAAGCGGAGCGGGACGGGCAGGGGGTGGAGGCCTATTTCCGCCTGCTGGACCGCAGCTATGAGGCCGGAGTGCAGCAGGTCATGGAGGACGCCGGGCTGCAGAGTCCCTTCCGTGAGGAGGTCCTGAAGCAGGCCGCCGCCTTCTTCCGGCAGGAGCTGGGCTTGAATTGACGGTATAATTCCGGCAAAACCTGGAAATCCTCCCTTTGTACACAACGCAAAGGGAGGATTTTTGCATGCAAGTCAAGGATATCATGTCGAGCCATTTGATCACCGTGGATCGGGAGGAGACGGTGGCGGCGGCAGCGAGGCTGCTGAGCCGGCATAACGTCGGCGCTCTGCCGGTCACTGCGCAGGGCGGAAAATTGGTGGGGATGCTGACGGACCGGGACATCACGGTTCGCTGCGTTGCGGCCAACTTCGACCCCAACGTCACCAGAGTCCGCACGGTCATGAGCGCTGGCGCCGTCACCGTCCCGGCGGAGGAGAGCGAAATCCGGGCCGCCCGCACCATGGGGAAGCACCGGGTCCGGCGTCTGCCGGTCACGCAGAACGGGAAACTGGTGGGAATGCTGAGCCAGGGCGATTTCGCCGCCTGCGCCGAACAGAGCGGCGATACGGCGAAGGCCTTTCGGGAAGTATTCGAGGCCGGTCCGAAGGATGATTGAAGGACGGAGCGCAAAAAAAGCCGCGGCGTCGGTCGCCGCGGCAAATTTTTACTTATTGCTGCGTGTTGTCCTTGGGCTCCGGCTGCTTCCACTGGCTCACGAAATAGTAGGTATAGAGGATTAGGGCCAGAGTCACGAAGAACATGCAGAGCAGAATGAGTCCGGTGGAGACCCAGGAGGGCATGGTGGGGAAGAGCAGCAGCGCCAGGGCCGTGGCGTAGAGAACCACGGTGGAGACCTTGCCATACCATCTGGCGCCGAACACCTTTCCGGTCTTACGGATGGTCAGAGCGCCCAGAATGCCCATGCTGGTCTCCCGAAATACACAGATGCCCAGCAGGTACCAGAGCAGGGGATAGGTGAAGGCCAGGCAGAGCACCACGCAGACCTGGGTCAGCTTATCCGCGATGGGGTCCAGCGCTTTGCCGAGATCGGAGATCATGTTGAAGTGCCGGGCGATGTGGCCGTCCAGCACGTCCGTCAGGGCGGAGACTGCCAGCAGAATGACGGTCAGAGGGGTGTCGTGCTTGCCTGCATAGGCCCATATGATCACCGGGACCAGGAGCAGACGGAACAGAGACATACAATTCGGAACGGTCCAGATCTTTCCGTCCGGGAACCACTTACGCAAAACAAAACCACCCTCCTTCACTTTCCGCATCTATTATACAGAAAAAATGCGCTATGTCAACAATAAAAACGAAAAAGACGCCCGGCTCCGCCAGCGGAGCCGGGCGCTGAATCGGCTTACTGAATGTCCTTATCGTCGAAGAGATCGCCGCACTCCGGGCAGAACTTCGGCGGATGATGCGGGTCCTTGGGCTCCCAGCCGCACTTATCGCACTTGTACAACGGCTCGCCGGCGGGCTTCTTCTCGCCGCATTCCATGCAGAACTTGCCCTTGTTGACCTTGCCGCACTTGGGGCAGGTCCAGCCCTCCGCGGGCTTGGCTGCGCCGCATTCGGTGCAGAATTTGCCGGTGTTCTCAGCGCCGCAGGCGCACTTCCAGGTATTGGCCTTCGGCGCTGCGGGAGCGGCAGGCTGAGCCTGCGGCTGCTGCTGACCCATGGCAAAGAGGCTCTGGGCGTTGATGCCGCCGGCCTGCTGGGCCATGCCGTAGCCCATGAAGCCGGTCAAGGCGCCTGCGGAGTTGTTGGCGGCGTCCTTCATGGCCTGGCTCTGCGCCTCCACGAGGGTGGCCGCGGCCATGGTGGGATCGCGCATAATGGCGGCGTGCTGGGCCTTCTTGATGAGCTCCTGATCCTCCTCGGAGAGAGTGATGGGATTCATGGCGATGGAGACCACCTGCAAGCCCCGGAGCTCGCCCCACTTCTTGGACAGGGCGACGTTCATCGCCTCGCTCAGCTCCTCAGCGTGGCCGGGCAGGGCGGAGGGACGAACCTGCAGCTCGGAGATCCTGGCGAAGGCGGGCTGCAGCGCGGAGATGAACTCGGTCTTCAACTGGCTGTCGATTTCGGTGCGGCTGTAATCCCGCTCCACGTTGCCGCAGACGTTGGCATAGAACAGCAGGGGATCCGCGATCCGGTAGGAATAGATGCCGCTGCAGCGGACGGAGACGTCAATATCCAAGTTGATGTTGCGGTCCACCACGCGGAAGAGAATGGGCGTGGGGGTGCCGAACTTGTTGTCGATAATCTCCTTGGTGTTGAAGTAGTAGACGCGCTGATCCTTGCCGGGGTCGCCGCCGAAGGTGAAGCGCTTGCCGATTTGCTTGAAGGTTTCCAGAATGCCCTTGCCGAGCTTTCCGGTGAAGATGGAGGGCTCGGTGGAGGAATCCCACACGAATTCGCCGGGCTCCGCGCAGACCTCAACGATCTTGCCCTGCTCCACGATGATCATGCATTGGCCGTCGGCCACCGCGATGACGGAGCCGTTGGAGATGATGTTGTCGTTGCCCTTGGTGTTGCTGGAGCGGCCGGAGATGCGCTTCTTGCCCTTGACCGCCAGAATGTTCTTGTCAATTGCGTCGCAGTAGAAGAATTCCTTCCACTGATCGGCAAGCACGCCGTTCAAGGCGCCAAGACCTGCTGCGATAAGTCCCATGGTGTGTGCTCCTTTCGTCTGAAAAAAAGTAGTTCATTTCAGCGGACCCGGGGAGGATCCGTCATTCCGGGAGCTATTATATAATACTTTTTCGGTTTTCGCAACGGAAAATGAAAAAAATTTTCGACGCGGCAGGAAATAGCGGGCGGAAATATGATTGACGAAACGGAGAAGATAAGGTACAATGAAATCATGGGAATCCATTTTATACCGATTCAAAGAAAGGAAGTCAGATCATGGCAGAAACGAAGAAAATTTTGGAGCGCAGTGAAATTGATGCGGCCGACCGCTGGGCTGTCGAGGACCTGTATCCCAGCGACGAGGCCTGGAAGGAAGACCTGGAGAAGCTGAAGGCCCTCTCCGCAGAGCTGGCCGGCTTTGCCGGCAGGCTGGGCGAGAGCGCCGCTGTTCTGCTGGATTACGCGACCAAGAACGAACAGGCCGGCGTGCTTCTGAGCAATCTCTACAACTATTCCTCCCGCCGCAACGACGAGGACACCCGCGTTGCCAAGTATCAGGAGATGAACGGAATGGCCATGTCCGCCTACGTGGGCTTCTCTTCCGCCACCTCCTTCGAGACCCCGGAGATCATGGCGATTCCCGCTGAGACCATGGAGCGCTTCTACGCCGAGGAGCCCGGCCTGGAGCGTTACCGCCGCTACATCTTCAATATCCGCCGCCACGCCGCCCACGTTCTGAGCCCCAGCGAGGAAAAGCTGCTGGCTATGGCGGGCGAGATGATGCAGTCTCCCGACGATATCTATTCCAAGTTTGCCGACGCGGATCTGAGCTTCCCCGACGCAGTGGACAAGGACGGCGTCAAGCATCCCCTGTCTCAGGGCACCTACATCTCCTATTTGGAGTCTGATGACCGGGAGCTGCGGAAGTCCGCCTTCCGGAACACCTACGATACCTGGGCCGCCTACAAGAACACCGTGGCCGCGGCCCTGAATGCGCAGGTCAAGTCCCTGCAGTTCAACGCCGACGCCAGGAAGTACGCCTCCCCCCTGGAGGCCTCCCTGGACAACACCAACGTCCCCGTCAGCGTGTACCACAACCTGATCGAGGCCGTCCACAACAACTTCGACAAGATGCACCGCTACGTCCGTCTGCGCAAGAAGCTGCTGGGCGTGGACGAGCTCCACTTCTACGACCTCTATACCCCCCTGGTCCCCGGCACGGACGCGAAGATCCCCTTCGAGCAGGCCAAGCAGACCGTCTACGAGTCCCTGGCCCCCATGGGCGAGGACTACCGCAAAATCCTCAAGGAGGGCTTTGAAAACCGCTGGATCGACGTCTATCAGAACGTGGGCAAGCGCAGCGGCGCTTACTCCGCCGGCGCCTTTGTCCATCCCTACGTCCTGCTGAACTACTCCGGCACGCTGGACAGCCAGTTCACCCTGGCCCACGAGATGGGCCACGCCCTCCACTCCTGGCACTCCAACAAGTACCAGAATCCCGTGGACGCCGATTACGTAATCTTCGTGGCCGAGGTGGCCTCCACCTGCAACGAGGCTCTGCTGATGGAGTACCTGCTGAGTAAGACCACCGACAAGAAGGAGCGGGCCTACCTGATCAACCACTTCCTGGAGCAGTTCCGCACCACCCTCTACCGCCAGACCATGTTCGCGGAGTTCGAGCTGATTATCGGTCGGCTGAACCAGGAGGGCGTGGCCCTCACCGCCGAACGGATGTGCGAGGAGTACAAAAAGCTGAACGCCGCCTACTTCGGCGAGGACATCGTCCTGGACGATGAAATCGCCTACGAGTGGGAGCGCATCCCGCACTTCTACTACAACTACTACGTCTTCCAGTACGCCACCGGCTACTCCGCCGCCATCGCCCTGTCCCGCCGTATCCTGCGGGAGGGTGAAAGCGCCGTCAAGGACTACATCGGCTTCCTCTCCGGCGGCTGCTCCAAGGACCCCATCGACCTGCTGAAGGGCGCCGGCGTGGATATGTCCAGCCCCGAGCCCGTCAACCAGGCCCTGGCCCTCTTCGGCGAGCTGCTGGATGAGATGGAAGCGCTGATGGCCGAGTAACGGACTATCTGTCTGCAGCGGCGCACAGTGTGCGCCGCAAAAGGAGTCAAGAAAGCTATGAACACCGTCTGGCTTCCCGTCTTTCACCACTTTGAAAACGGCAACGTCTTCACCGGCAGCGCCGGTCCGTTCCGCTATAAAATCACCCCCAACGTGGTCATGGCCACCCCCAAGGAGGTGGACCACGCCGCCAGCTCCATCAAGGCCGAATACTGGCACGGTCCATTGAGCTATGAGCTCAGCCCCATCGAGGGCGAGAAGACCTTTCCCATGTCCCCCGAGGGCCGGATCGAAATGCAGGCCTGGCTGGAATCCAATCTGTAGGGGCGGAAGCCCTTGCCCACGGAAAAACCTCCCCTGCCTGCAGGGGAGGGGGACCGGCCTCAAGGCCGGTGGAGGGGTGCGTTTCGACGAGCGGCCTGCTCCGCGCAAAAAGGAGAGCCCCCATGCTCTGGATCCTTGAACACATCGATCAACTGAATACGGACGCCGTGCTCTCCCTTCTGCCGCGGCTTTCCGAGGCCCGACGGGCCCGGGTTCTGTCTATGACGCACGTCCCGAGCAAGGTCCGCTCGATCCTGGCGGAGCTCCTGCTGCGCCATGCCCTCCGGGAAGAGTACGGCCTGACGGAGCTCCCCCGGATCGAGACCGGGGAGAAGGGCAAGCCCTTCTTCCCGGAGCGCCCGGAGCTCCACTTCAACCTCTCCCACTGTCAGACCGCCGTCGCCTGCGCCCTGGATCGCAGTCCCGTCGGCGTGGACGTCCAGGAGCTCCGCCCTCTCCGTAGGGCGGCCAGACCCCTGGCCGCCGCGTCCTCAAGCTTTCCCCTTGAGGGGAAGCTGTCACCGGTGCGTACACTGGCGAAGGATGAGGCGGTCTCCCAGGCAGGGAAGACACCCCCTGTCTACCGCATCCTTTCGGAACCCGAGCGCGCCTGGGTCGAGGCTGGGGAGACCCCGGCCGAGCAGGACCGCCGCTTCACCGCCGTCTGGACCAGCAAGGAGGCCTGGGGCAAGGCCATGGGCGTCGGCATCCTGTACGACCTGAAATCCACCTGCTTTATCCCTGATGAAGAGAGCTGGATTCAATATGATTCTATGTTCGTTCACCTCTCCTGCGAAGCATATGAGCTGACCCTCTGTTCCCGGGAGCTCTTGACCTGCGAAGCCGTATGCTTTGAAGCGCTCCGAGACGAGGTGAGCTTGTGAAGAAACCCAAAAAACATGTCAACGCGTTTATCCTCCTTGCAATGGTCCTGCTCTCGCCCCTGCTCCTCCTTGCGGCGGTCTTCTTCCTTCCCTATGCGCTGGTTCAAAACTACAAGGAGAAGCAGAAATATCTGGCAAGCCCATATTTTCATAAATTCGGTCTGCGCTTTCACTCCAGACTCCTGCAGCAAGCTGCCTATCGCTTCTATAACGACGCTGTTGACGCCGGATACGATCCTCTGCTTGTTCGGCAGGCGGCAAACGGCGTGGAATATTTGCTCCTGGAAAACGTGGCCTATGTGTTCGAGCTCTGCATAGAGGACTTTCAGGCGATTTATTACTCAGATGAGCACGGGGAGTGGCGCGTTCTGGCTGACGGGGACTGCGGGCCTTTGACAGAGGCATGGGAAAAAAGCGTCGAGAGGATCGAACCGGAGCTTTCCGGAAAAATTCCCCGGCTGCTTCTGGAGCGTTGGATGATCTGGCCCAGAGACAGCGGAGATTCGGGATATGTGGAGACGGAAGCCAGAGAGGGAGACCTTGCGCTGGAGCTGCTCCCTCCATTTGTGAAAGTCGTGGAAAAATATCTTGACATTCTGGGAGGAACAAAATGAAACACTTTTTAGTTGTGGTCGATATGCAGACCGACTTTATTGACGGCTCCCTGGGCAGTCCCGAGGCCGCTGCCATCAAACCCGCCGTCCTCAATTTGATTCACAGCTTCCCCGGGGAGATCTGGGCCACTGTGGACACCCACGGCGAGAACTACCTGGAGACTGCCGAGGGTCGCCATCTGCCCGTGGAGCACTGTATCAAGGGCACCCCCGGCTGGGCTGTGGACCGGGAAATCGCCACCGCTCTCAACGGCCGCGGCGCGGTCTTCGTGGAGAAGCCCACCTTCGGCTCCCTGGTGCTGCCCCAGCTCATCGAGGACGCCGCGGCGGGGGAGGACTTCGACCTCACCCTCTGCGGCCTCTGCACCGACATCTGCGTGATCTCCAACGCGCTGCTGCTGAAGGCCCGCTTCCATGAGAAGGAGATCTACGTTCACGCCGCCTGCTGCGCCGGCGTCACCCCCGAGAAGCACCTGGCTGCCCTGGAGACCATGCGCTCCTGCCACATCAACGTGATCGAATAACGCTGCCGTAGCGGCGCACAGTGTACGCCACCGCAGCCAAATGACATAGGAGGTACGATATGTTTGACGTAAAAACCGTAACCGAAGCCTGCGTCCAATGGGTTCGCGACTTCTTTGAGGAAAACGGCCCCGGCTGCAACGCCGTTCTGGGCATCTCCGGCGGCAAGGACAGCTCCGTGGCCGCCGCCGTCTGCGTGGAGGCCCTGGGCAAGGACCGGGTCATCGGCGTGCTCATGCCCAACGGCGAGCAGCACGACATCGACATGGCCTATCTGCTCTGCGAGCACCTGGGTATTGAAAACTACGTGGTCAACATCCACGACGCCGTGGAGGGCGTCAAGAACG
This sequence comes from Oscillospiraceae bacterium, assembly GCA_017519005.1. Classification (GTDB taxonomy): domain Bacteria; phylum Bacillota; class Clostridia; order Oscillospirales; family Oscillospiraceae; genus JAFRPC01. Next base: position 45,300 of record JAFWTG010000046.1, read on the forward strand.
CCATGCCAGAGGGCTTTGAGCTTTCCAACCAGAGCATCGTCAATCTGCCGCCCCGCATCCGCATGGCCACCGTCTACGCCGTCAGCCAGAGCCGCAACGGCCGGGTGGTCAACACCTGCAACCTCTCCGAGGACTGGGTGGGCTACTCTACCCGCTACGGCGACGCCGCCGGCGACTTCAGCCCCCTCTCCCACCTGACCGTGGACGAGGTCAAGCAGGTGGGCCGCTATTTGGGCCTGCCCGACGTGCTGGTGGACAAGGTCCCCATCGACGGCCTCTGCGGCAAGACCGACGAGGACAACCTGGGCTTTACCTATGCCGCCCTTGATCGCTATATCCGCACCGGCGAGATCGACGACCCCGCCACCAAGGAGCGCATCGACCGGCTCCACCGCCGCAACCTCTTCAAGCTGAAAATGATGCCCAGCTTCGACTACGGCATCGAGACGAAGGCGGACGAATAAGCGGCGCGCCGCCCGAATCCCCGCAGAACCTCTAAACTCAAACCGGAAGGAGAAATGACGATGATGAGAGAAGCGACGGAGCCCTGGAGCTCCGTGGAATTACAGGGCCGGGAGCGCGAGGTGGCGCTGCAGAACCGGGCCGCCTCGCTTACCCTGTGGATCAGTCTCGGCGCCATCCTCAGCATGCTGCTGACCTGCTTTTTGGGTTCCTTCCGCCTGCTCACCGACAGAAAAGAGCCCTACCTCCTGATTTTGGGCGTCCTGCTGATTGCCTCCGTGATCATCTTCTTCGTGCCGTCCAAAAAAGATGAGCGCTGGCTGATCGTATCCTCTCTGCTCAATTACGCCGGCATCGGCATCGCCGTGCTGTTTCTGCTGAAGGTCCTGGGTCTGGAGATTCGGCTGATGAATCTGGCTGTCAGCGGCCTGCCCGCGGGGGCCGTTCTCTTCGGCGCCGTGATGTTCTATCTCGGCGCGGAGGAGGGGAGCCGGAAGCGGCTCTTGTATGGGGGGCTCGTCCTGCTGGTGCTGGTCTCCTTGGGCGCGGGGATTATGTACTTCCGGGAAAACACGGAATTCTGGCTCTGCATGGCGGTCTGCGCCCTGCTGAGCTGTGCAGGCCTGGGCGCGCTGCTCTGGACCAACGCCGATCCGGAGGGACGCTCCATCTATAAGGCGTTGGCGGTCTCCAGCTTTTCCGTCTATCTGCTGCTGCTGATCGCCGCGGCAGTCGCGCTCTTCGTGGCCGCTTCCGGTTCCGGCAGCTCCGATCGGAACAAGAGCCGCAGCAAAAAGAGCGACTCGGACAAGGGCGGCATCTTTGGCAGCGGCTCCATTCTGGGCAGTATCTTCGGCGGGGAGCGCGGGACGCGCTCCGGCTATCGCGTGAGGACCTTTTGGTTCCCCGGCTATCTGTGGTATTTCACACCCTATACCCGCTACGCGGCCATCGACCGCATGGAGGGCCTGAGCATGGAGGAACGGGAGGCCCAGCGCAGACGCTACCGCAGCCAGAGAGCGCTCGTCCTGGGCGTCGTGGCCGTGATCGTGATTGCGGTCATCGCGCTGGCGGTTATCACCGGCCGCAGATAACAGACAGAGGATCCGATATGATTGCGAATTACCACACCCATACGCCCCGCTGCAATCACGCCGACGGCAAGGAGCGCCGCTACGTGGAGCGGGCGCTGAAGGGCGGCTTTTCGGAGCTGGGCTTCTCCGATCACACCCCCTATTTCTTTGACGAGCCCGGCTACTATTCCTCCTTCCGGATGCGGCCCGAGCAGCTCCCGGACTACGTGGAGACCCTGCTGGCCCTCCGGGAGGAATACCGGGACCGGATCCGGCTCTTCATCGGGCTGGAGGCGGAGTATTACCCGAAGCTCTTCCCCCGGCTGCTGGATTATATCCGCCAATTCCCCCTGGATTATCTGATCCTGGGCCAGCACGCCCTCTACAACGAGACCGAGGGCGTCTTCTCCCCCCGGCCAACAGACGACGCGAAGCTGCTGGACCAGTACAGGAACCAGAGCTTAGAGGCCCTGGAGACGGGGCTGTTCAGCTACTTTGCCCACCCGGACCTGTTCTGCTTCACCGGCGACCCCAGGGCCTATGAGCGCCACGTCCGGACCCTCTGCCGCCGGGTAAAAGAGCTGGACCTGCCCCTGGAGTTCAATCTGTTGGGCCGCAGCGAGGGCAAGCACTACCCGGACCCGGTCTTCTGGCGCATCGTGGCCGAAGAGCAGCCCAAGGTCGTAATCGGCTGCGACGCCCACAACCCCGCCGCCGTCTGGAACCCCGCCCTGATCGCCGAGGCCGAAGCCGTCCTCTCCGGCTTTGGGATCACCCCCCTCCAAACCGTCCCCCTCCGTCCCATCAGAGCTTAGAGAGCAGGGAACAGGGAGCAGGGAACGGGTAACAGGGAACAGACCTGCCCGTAGCGGCGAGCATTGCTCGCCACCCGGCAGGGAACGGGTAACAGGGAACAGGGAACAGACCCGCCAGTAGCGGCGAGCATTGCTCGCCACCCGGCAGGGAACGGGTAACAGGGAACGGGGAACAGACCCGCCCGTAGCGGCGAGCATTGCTCGCCACCCGGCAGGGAACGGAGAACAGGGAACAGACCCTCCCGTAGGGGACGGGTCCCCCGTCCCGCTGCCCATACGGCGAATGACGGTCCGGAACAGATGTTGGGACGGCACTCTGCCGTCCGGTCCGCCGCAGGCGGAC
>JAFWTG010000004.1 GCA_017519005.1 Oscillospiraceae bacterium
AGGGGGACCGCCCGCAAGGGCGGTGGAGGGGTCGCGTTGGGTCTTGCCGTCGTTGCTTGGGAGCGCGCAATCTCCGATCCCTCACCCCTCCGCCCCAGTGTGCGCACTGGGGCACCTCCCCTTGCCAGGGGAGGTTTTGCGAGAGCCCGACAAATCCGAATTGTACATCGCGCCTATTATATCACCCCCCATCCCGCTTTTCAATCCAAAAACGCCTTGACAAGCGGTTTTTTCTTGGGTAATATGGAGACAGACAAGATAAAAGGAGGTTTTTCGCCATGAAACGTGTGATTGCTCTCTGCCTTGCGCTGCTGCTTCTGGGGCTCCTCGCGGGCTGCGCGGACAAGCCCGCCGCGCCAACCGGCACTGAACCCGCCGGCACCCCAGGCTCCACTGCGGCCCCCGACACCACCGCGGCTCCCGAGGCGCCCGCTCCCGCCGAGGAGCTGGCCGTCCCCGTCCCGGCGGGCGTGGTCCCCGCCGCGGACAACAACCGCGTCTTCTATGAGATCTTCGTGGGCTCCTTCTCCGACTCCGACGGCGACGGGATCGGAGACCTGCGGGGCGTCATCAACCGCATGGACTACCTCAACGACGGCGATCCGCAGTCCGGCAAGAGCCTGGGGATCGAGGGCATCTGGCTGAGCCCCATCTTCCCCTCCAACTCCTACCACAAGTACGACGCCAACGACTACTACAGCGTGGACCCCGCCTTCGGCACCCTGGAGGATCTGAAGGAGCTGGCGGCGCTCTGCCGCGCCCGGAACGTGAAGCTGATCCTCGACCTGGCCATCAACCACACCAGCCGGATGCACCCCTGGTTCAACAGCTTCGTCCAGGCCCACCGCTCCGGCGCCAAGGACGACCCCTACTACAACTTCTACAGCTTCTACACCAAGGGCGAGAGCGCCCCGGCGGGCCGGAGCTTCGCAGCCCTGTCCGGCACCGAGGATTACTACGAGTGCAACTTCGACGGCGGCATGCCCGAGCTGAACTACGACTGTGAGGAGGTCCGGCAGGCGGTGCTGGAGGTGGCGAAGTTCTGGCTGGACCAGGGCGTGGACGGCTTCCGCTTCGACGCCGCCAAGTACCTCTACTACGGCGACAACAACGCCAGCGTCGGCTTCTGGGTCTGGTATCTGGACCAGCTGCGGGCCTACAAGCCCGATCTCTACGCCGTGGGCGAGGTCTGGGACGGCGACGGCGTGACCCAGCTCTACTACCCCGCCATGAACTGCTTTGACTTTTCCACCTCGCAGGCGGAGGGGCTGATCGCCTCCACCGCCCAGCAGGGCAACGCCAACCACTACACCGCCTACGTCCAGGACTATCTGGAGAAGGTGAAGAGCCAGCGGGAGGACGCGAATATCGTCCCCTTCATCGCCAACCACGACACCGACCGGGCCGCCGGCTTCCTGCCCCTGCACAACGGCAGCGCCCAGATGGCCGCCAATCTGCTGATCCTGGGCCCCGGCTCTCCCTTCCTGTACTACGGCGAGGAGCTGGGCATGCGAGGCTCCCGCGGCGGGGCCAACACCGACGCCAACCGCCGCCTGGCCATGGTCTGGGGCGATGGCGATACCGTGGCGGACCCCAAGGGCTCCACCTACCCCGCCGACGTCCGGGCCGACGCCACCGCCGCCCAGCAGCTGGGGCAGGAGGGCAGCCTCTACAATTACTATAAGAAGGTCATTCTGCTGCGGCAGGCCAACCCCGAGATCGCCATGGGCAGCTACGCCGCCCTGCAGCTGGCCGACACCAAGGCCGGCGGCTTCATCTCCGAGTGGAACGGCTCCAGGGTGCTGGTGCTCCACAATCCCTCCGGCAGCGCGGTGACCCTGGACCTGGCGGCCCTGGGCCTTGCCGAGTTCACCCAGCTCAGTGGCTTCGTCGGCCTGGGTGAGGTCAAGCTGGAGGGCAGCACCGTAAGCCTCGACGCCCAGAGCTCCGCAGTCCTGCGGGTCGGATAAGCAAACAGGGGCCGTTCGGAATGAACGGCCCCTGCGTAATTAAGCAGAAAGGAGGCCCGCCGTGAAACGGATTCTCGTGTTTTTCCTGCTGTTCTGTCTGCTTCTGGCGGGCTGCGAGCTGAAGGAGCCGGAGTCAGCGCAGCCGACGCTGCCCACCATCGCCGCTACAGAGGCCTCCGCCGCGCCTGCCGACACGGCGGCCCTCCAAACGGAGCCGCCTGCGGAATCCCAATCGGAGTCCGAAGCCGCCGAAACCCAGCCAAGCGCGCCGGATCTGATCCTCAGCCCGGACCGCGGCTGGCAGCTCCGCGGCCCCGCCGGAACTGTAGCGCCTCTGGTATTCCTCGGCGGAGACGTGCGGGACCCCATCTTTTCCGACCTGGACGGGGACAAGCGGCAGGAGCTGCTCTACTGGTGCTCCGGACCGACCTCCGGGGTGGATACCTTCGCGCTCTGCGCCTACGGGATCGAGCAGGGCTGGCCGGTGCTCAAGGCCGCTCAAATCTATCAATTGGACTGGGGCGACGTAAAAATCGGAGTCAGCTCGGAAAAGCATGCTGTCATCCAAATTACGCCCAGCATCCGGCATATTGGAGGCGGGGAAAAACGCTTCGTCGGATATATCATTACCCTCCGGGACGGCCGCTTTCTGCTGGACGGCGAAGCCTTCACGGAGGAGCTTACGGATTGGAGTTTCGAATCGGACTACAACCTCTTCGGTTCCTCCTTCGCCTACCTCTTCGGTTCCTCCTTCGCCGCCCTGCGGCAGCAGCCCATGGACAAGCTTTTGCTGGACAGCCCCAACTGCCTGATCTGGCAGCAGTACGGGAACGTTGTTGATCCCGAGGCCGGGGAATCCCGCGAAAACGTCTGCACCTATGCCGTTGTCTCGGACAACGGCGTCACCGTCAACGGCGTATTCAAGTGGACGCCGGATCGGAACTATCCCTTCTGCTTGGGCCTCCGTCCCATCCCGTCGGTGTCGGCGGAGGATCTGGCGTCTTTCCGGGGACTGAGCAAGGAGGCACTGGAAAAACGGCTGGGACCCTGCCACGTGGATCTCGGCGGGACGCTGAAGAATCCCTGCTGGTTCACCGAAGACGGCAAGCTGCTGAGCGCCGTTCCCATGGCGGACAGCGTGAGGCTGCAGGACCTGGCGGAGCTCTTCGTTCCCTCCGCCGCCGGGGACGTGTCTGAACTCGAAGAGTCACGGAGTATGCATCATCGGTGCGGGGAACGGCGGACAAGCAATGCTTTTCCCTACGGGCGGGTCTGTTCCCTGTTCCCTGTTCCCTCGTCGGTGCGGGGGATTTGGCCGGCAGTTTGCCGGCGCTACGGCGGGTCTGAACTCGAAGAGTCACGGAGTATGCCTGATGCCTGATCCCTGATGCCTCGTCGGTGCGGGGTACGGCGGGCCGATGTGGGCATCGGCCCCTACGGGCGGATCTGTTCCCTGTTCCCTGTTCCCTGTTCCCTCGTCGGTACGGGGGATTTGGCCGGCAGATTGCCGGCGCTACGGGCGGGTCTGTTCCCTGTTCCCTGTTCCCTCGTCGGTGCGGGTACGGCGGACGGCAAAGTGCCGTCCCTACAGTAGGCAGGCGATCCAGTAGATTCCCCCATAGACCACCGCCGCCAGGGTGCCG
>JAFWTG010000047.1 GCA_017519005.1 Oscillospiraceae bacterium
GACGGATGCAGCCGTGATAGGGATTGCCGTTGGCACAGAGGGCGCCCTCCGGCCAGTATTCATAATTCTTGCCCCGCTTCGGCTGCTCCGGCAGCTCCGGGAAGCGGGTGAGCTCGATATAGTCCGCCAGAAGCCGGTTGAACAGAGGCCAGCCCTTCCGGTCCTCCTTATGGGTTTTCCGTTTTGCCATGGTCTTCCTCCCCGCGCATCGCATAGAGTTCTTTCGCCTTTTCCACCTTATAGCGGAAGCAGTCCTCCCGCAGCTTGTCCTGCTCCGGCTTTTCCTCGGCCTTGTCGGTGCCGAAGCCGTGATAGCCGTCTTTGTACATCTTCAGATCCAGCAGCTTGCCGTGCTGCTTCAGAAGCTCCGCGTAATGCTCTCCCTGGGGATGCAGCGGGTCGCGGCCGCAGACGATGACCACCGCCGGTGAGAGCTTTTCCAGCGTTTTCTCTGTGATTTTCGCCGCCGGGGACAGCACCTCGCTGTCCAGTGGCAGCTTGGGCGGATAGAGCTCAAACATCAGCTTGTAGAGCTTGTCCCCCTCCGGGAAGTCGATGGGAATCGTGTGGGTGAAGTCCAGGAAGGGCACCTCCATGATCTGTCCTGCAATCTGGATGCCCTGCTGAGCCAGCAGGATGGCGGAACCCGCCGTGAGATGACCGCCCGCACTGCCGCCGGAGAGGATGATTCTGTCCGGGTCGATGCCCAGCTGCGTTGCGTGGGCCTTCAGCCACTTGACGGTATCCACGACCTCCTCCTGGGGATAGGGAAAGCTCTTGTCATAGAGCCGCTTGTAATTCACGTTGACCACGAAGGCCCCCAGCTCTTCGCTCAGTCGCTGGCAGTAGCGGTCGTCGTCCACCGCGTCCAGGCCGACCCAGGCGCCGCCGTGGATCTGGACGAATACCGGCATGTTTTCCCGCTTTTCGGGATAGTAGAAGAGCACTTCCACCGGCTCCTTGCCTTCGCGCTGGATATAACTGCGATCTCCAACAACGGGATCGGTCTTGTAATGCTTGTTGACCTTATGGAAGCGGGCGTTCATCACCGCCCGTTTGATTGCCGTAAATGCCATATCATTGCACCTCGATTTTCAAATCTCCGTCACCGCGGGTCACGATGAGCGCCCGCCCGTGATATGTTCGGATGGTCTTGTCGAAATAGTTCTCCTCGCTCTTGGGGTCTGCTGTGCCAAAGCCCAGGATCGTGTGATCTCCCTTCGTTTCCGCCGTGACGGTCAGCACCGCTTCCGGGTTGAGGACGCCTTTTTCGTCCACCACAGAGAGCTCAATGATCCCGTCGCCCAGGTCTGTCTGTTCTATATGCACGTCATTGGAGGCAGTCAGCAGCCGGTCCTGTTCCGATATTTCCCCGTCCCGGACGTTGATTGCAGTCAGCTCACCCGGCTCGTAAACGGTATCGAACAGCGCCTTGCAGCGCTCCGTCTTTTGTTTCCCGACCGAGCGGCCGTTGACAAGCAACTCGACCTCGTCGGCGTCGGAATAGACTTCTACCACGATGGGCTTGCCTTCACAGCCCCGATAGTTCCAGCTTCGCAGAGCGTCCGACCAGCCCCAGCGAGTCGGTGACTGCTTTTCTCCGTAATGGGCGGGATCCTGCACGGCAAGATAGGGCTCTTTCCGAAGGCCCCAGACGATCTGCCGCCAGTACGATACCGGACAGCGGTCACCGATCAGATCGAAGTCACCGCAGCCCGCACTCCGCCAGGGGTAGGCGCCGTACAGATCGTACTCGACTGCTTTGCCGTAGCGGTGCTGCCCGACACCGGCCTCGCCCAGGTAGTCCCAGGCTGCCCAGCCGAAGTCCCCGATCAGCTGCGGGAGCTTCTCGCAGAGCTTCCAGTTTTCATAGAGCGCACCGGGATAACATTCTGCCCCCAGCATAACGCGGTGGGGATACTCTCCAGCATCCGCTTCATAGCGGAAGGTGGCGTAATTGTAGCCTGCCGCGTCCAGATAACTGAACGCCTCCTCCAGCGGCTCACCAATCTCCCTGGAGGCCATGAGTTTTGCCAGCTCCTCCGCATTTCCGTTCAGAATGGAATTGATGTCCGCCCCGGCTTTGACAGCCAGCTCCGGAATACGTTCCATCAGCGACAGCACCGGATTCACGCAATTGGTGAGATAGCGCGAGGCGTCCAGCGCACGAATATGGTCGCAGATCTGTCTGCCGTACTGTGCCTCGTGGGGATCGCTGAGCTCGCAGATCTCATTGCCGATGGAATAGAAGATCACCGAGGGATGGTTGTAAGCCAGCTCCACCATGGCCGCAGCGTCTTCCATCCAATGAGAAAGGAAATGGGCGGAATAATCAAAGTCCACCTTCGGCGTCGTCCAGGCGTCGCAGAGCTCCAGCATCACCAGCATTCCCAGCTCGTCGCAGGCCTCCAGTACGGTCCGGCTGGTGGGAAAGTGGGCGCAGCGGACCGCGTTATAGCCCGCGTCCTTCAGCTTCCGGATACGCCGGAAAGTCAGCGCCCGGTGCTCCACCGCTCCGATGACGCCATGATCCTGATGGATGCAGCCGCCCCGGAGCTTGACGGGCTCGCCGTTAACGCGAAGTCCGCGCACAGCGTCGAGGGAAAGCGTGCGAATGCCGAAGCGCGTGTGCTCCGTGTCCAGCCCCTCCAGTTCGGTCTCGCAGTCGTAAAGGTAAGGACTGTCAATGCTCCAGCGTTTCGGATGTTCCAGCGTAAAGCGAAGCGATACTGTCTTGGTTTCGCCCGCCAGGAGCGTCACCGGTGCGCAGATCTCTGCATTGCCAATCCGGTGACGCAGACGGAGGGTTTGCTGGCTTGCCTCCCGGTTTACCAGGGTGGTTTCAATCCGCAGCGCCGCCGCTTCCTCGTCTGCTTCCGTCACCGCGATTGTCACGCCGTTCGGCGCGATATGGACGCTGCCCCCACGGAGCAGCCATATGTCCCGGTAAATCCCGGTGCCCGTATACCAGCGGCTGGAGGGGACCCCGTTTCGCACCAGCACCTTGACGGTGTTCTTTCCCTGCTTCAGAAAGTGCGAGATGTCAACGCGAAAGGCGGTATAGCCGTTTGGATGTTGCGCGACAAGACAGCCGTTGACGTACACAGCCGCATTGTGATAGACGCCTTCAAATTCCAGGTATGCCGCGCCGGAAAGGTCATCCCATTCAAATACTTTCGTGTAATGCACGGTCTCGGCGGGATAATAGCCGGTGGCGTTGCCGGTGGGTGTTTGAGGGTCCCGTTCCCGGCCAATCATGGCATCGTGGGGCAGCGTGACCGGGATCGGTGTTTGTGCGCCATGGACCGTGCGCTCCAGCGCCGTTCCGCTGCCCCGGCAGAACAGCCAGCCGTTTTTGAAGCTCTCCTGTTTCATCAATACTTCCTCGAAAGCTGGGCTTCACATTCCTCGCGGCTGATCTGGCCGGCGTTGCACTTGGCCATCAGCTCCGCGTCCCGATCTTTCAGCTTATAAAAGAGCAGAACCAGGGTGGACAGCAGGAAGCCGATGCCGGGGATCAGGGCGTAAACCACCCACATGCCGTGAATGGCCTGGGGAGTCTGATAGCCTGCCTGGCCCACGGCCATACCCATGTCCAGCAGCTGCTGATAGCTCTCCGCCTGGACCTCGTGCCAGCCGTAGAGCCCCATCACCAGAAGCCCGATGCTGGCGCCCACGCCGCCCACGGCCTTGCTGACAAAGGCGTTCAGAGAGTAGAAGATGCCGGCGCAGTCCTTTCCCGTCTTGTAACGGGTATATTCGATGGTGTCCGGGGCGATGAAGTTCATAAACACATAACGCAGGGAATTGGCAAGTCCTGCAACGGTGCTCAGGGCAATGAAGGCCCCGATGTTCTCATAGCCTACCAGATACTGCAAGATGTACATCCCGCCGAACACAAGGCCGAGGAGGATTAGAGAATTCCGGCGACCGAAGCGTTTTGAGATTTTGTCCGCTTGTGTATTGATAACCAGCCCCGGAATAAAGGCGATCAGTACCGGCAGCGAGGTGATCATGGTCTTTCCGTCAAAGAGATAGAAGGAAATCAGAGAGGCAACAGCGGAGGACGTGGCGGTGACGCCCGCGATCAGGGTGGAAACCAGGTAGACCATCATGTATTTGTTGGTCTTCACGCAATTCCACATATCCCGCAGAGTATAGCCCTCGTGCTGGTTTTCTTCTTCCACGTTTTTCAGCTCTGTGTTGTACTCTCTGCCGCTTCGCACCAGCGGGATCATGATTGCCGTGCAAAGGATCATCGCCCCGATGGAGACAGAAGTGAAGCTGAAGCCCGGGCCGGCCACCGGATCCACCAGGAAGTTCAGTGCAACGCCCACAATCACCGCAGCCAAAACCGTGATGATTCCCTTCACGGTGATGATGTGGGTCCGCTCCGCGGTGTTGTCCGTCAGGGTCATCACCAGGGAATTCATGGGCACCTCGTTGAGGGTGCAGGAGAAGTCATAGAGCAGATAGCTCACCACAAACCA
>JAFWTG010000048.1 GCA_017519005.1 Oscillospiraceae bacterium
ATTGAAGAATGTTCCGTGCAGGAATTGCGCCAGACGAGGCGGAGGACGCAGGCGGGCTTGACGCCCGGCAAGGACGACAACGAAGTATGGCACAATTCCTGCCGGAACAGATTAAAGGTTTCTATGGGAGTTCAGTATCAGTTGCTCACTGATACAGGATGAACGCGTAGGTGTACTGTCCGTGGTCGCTGTCCTCATATCCGGCGAAGACGTTGCAGCCGTCAATGACCGCGCTTTCTTCGATTTGTCCCACACGGGGCACGCGGCTCTCACCGATCGGGCCATAGCTTAAGAAGTATTCGTGCAAATCATCGTAGATGTCCCACGAATGCTCGTAGCAGGTCCAGCTCAGATAATCGATTGCGTCATTCTTGTAGAATACGCGCAAATGACCGAGGTGACCGTGGAGACGGATGTTGTCGAACTTGAACATCTCCTTCGTGTTTTCGGTCGGAAGGCCGTAGTGATCGAAGATGTGGTTTCTGCTCTCCGTTGCGTACTTGATGAAATCGGCGACGTCGATCTCGTCCGTAGGATTTCCGTAAATCGCGGTGTTGAGACCATAGCGCTGCTCAAATTCCTCCCCGCGGCCTTCTTTGCTCTCACCGTTTTCCGGATTCAGCTGCATGTAGTAGTTATGCATGGGTCCGCTGCCGAGATAAACCGGCGTAAGCGGATGTGCGTTCACGTATTCCTGGGTCTGTCTGCCGACCGTGAAGGGATTTGCGTCGATCACGAAGACGTCATCGGTGATCTTCCGATAGAAGGTGTAGCCGTCCTTGGTGTAAGTTTCAACAACCGCGGTATCCACGAGCGTAGTGCAGCTGGGCGACCAGAAGTAGAGATTGTTGGATAAGATATAATAGCAATACCAATCGCTTCCGTTAAACGCATACTGTGCAATGGAGCGCGTTTCATATTCTACGACGTCGCTCTTGATTCTCACCATCGAGTCCCCGACGTAGCCATACCATCTGTACTTGGCGTTCGCGTTGAAGAGACTCGCGTCAAACAGGAAGTTGTCCGGCCTGACTTTGACGTCCCAGGCTTTGGTAAGCTCCCCGTCAACGACGTATCCCACGTAGTTGTCGGAGCTGATGATAATCAGCGCAAAGTCTGTATACATCCAGTCAATTACCTTGCCTCTGCAGACCTCCGGCAAATCCTCCTCGTTGAGCGGCGTTCTGTCGTGCCAGCTTTTGGCGCCGATGCCCGCGTCCCAGCCGTCGAGACCCGTGCCTGCGGCGCTGCCTTCCTCCGTGGATTCCCGCGTGGCTTCCTCCATAGATTTCTCCGCAGCGTTTTCCGTGGATTCCGCGTCGCGTTCCGTCTCCTCCGCTTGCGCGGGTTCCGCGGTTTCCTGCCGCGCAGCGACTTCCCCGGACGATTCCTCGCCCTTGGCAGTCTCTTTGACGCTTGCGCATCCGCTCAGGATCAGACTGAGCAGAAGGAGAATGGCGAACAAACGCTTCATGGCAATCACCTCCATAAAAAGTCGAGAGTCTTCATGCGCGCATTGTTGTCCAATTAAGTAAATTATAGCACAAAAGCCGGAAAAAACAATGAAACGTAATCAAAATGCGCGGGGCGCGGCAGGAGCTTCTGAAGGAACCGTCCGCCCCAAATCGCCGCTTGATTTTTTTCTGGGATTTTGCTATACTATGGAGGCCATAATGCAAAAATGTGAAACGCTCGCGTGACGAACGGGAGGAAGGAGAAGCACATGAAAAGATGGAGCTGCGCTTTGCTTTTGCTTGCGCTTTTGACGGCGCTGACGGCCTGCGGGAAGCAGTCGGAGACGCCTGCCGCCCCGGCGACCGGCCAGGCGGTTTCCCTGGAGCCGGCGGAACAGACGGCGGCGCCGCAGACGGAGGCCACGGAGTCTGCGGCGCAGACGACCGAAACGGCGGCAGCCACGGAGCCTGCGCCGGAGGCCGCTCCCGGATACAAGCTTTATGAAAACGAGCTGTTTATCACGGAAATCCCGGAGGACTGGACGGTCCAGACCGTGAAGCTGCAGTTCACCGGCAGCACCATTTCCGAGCCCCACGGGGACGACCAGCCCTACAGCTACATCGAGGTGGCCTGCAGCGGCGTCAGCGAGGACAGCATCCGGGAGCGCTACGACGGGCTGCTGGCCTCCAACGTCAGCGTCCGGCTCTACGAAACCGAAGTCGCCGGGCAGCCCGCGACGGTTCTGGAGCGGGGCGGCCCCTTCGGCAGCGCCAGAGAGCTCTTCGGCGCCGCGCCAACGGGAGCGGGCTGGAAGCTGAGCTTCAACTGCCCGGACGGGGGAGAGGCCTTGAACTTTGCCCGGATTCAGGAGCCCATGGATCATTTTTTGAGCGTTCTGCGGTGGAAGACCGGGGAGGAACGCTCCGCCGGGACGGAGCCCGCCGAGACCGGGGAGACCGGAGCGTCTGCACGCTTTTTCGACGCGGTGGAGATCGAGGATTTCGCCGGATTTGAGGGGATGACCCGTCGGGACCTGATGGAGCGCTGCGGCGCGCCCAGCTCCGACGACGGCAGCATCATGACCTACAAAAGCGTCAGCTGGAACGGTTGGATCGGAGATATGCGCTTCAGCTTCGACAGCCCCGACGAGGACGGCAAGCCCAAGCAAGCCTGCTGGATCACGTCGGGCGACGAGGGAATCTTCAACGAGCTCTGCGACGCCCTGAACGCCCGGGGCTTCCCCGGCGGGACCGCCTTCCCCAAGGAGGGGCAGACCGAGAAGACTTACGTCGTAAACGGATTCGAGCTGACAGCCGGAAACGAAGACAGCCCGGAGGGCAAATGGACCTGCCTCTACGCCTGGCTGCACGACTGAGCAAGCCGGGAAGTACGCAGCTTTTTTACAGAGCCCTTCCAGATGAGGCGGGTAAAAAATATGCCCCTTAAAACCCAGGCTTCGCCTGGGTTTTTGTGTCTCAGAGGCCAATAAGAGCATGGATTTATTCCCATAAATCGGCGCGGTTTGCGGCTATATGGGTGAAAGGACCTTTCAAAGGAGGTTGTCCGATGAACGATCTGGAGATCATAGCGCTCTTCGAGCAGCGAAAGGAGGAGGCCGTCGCCGCGGCGGCGCGGAAATACGGCGGCTACTGCCAGACCATCGCGCAGAACCTGCTGGGCATCGAGGACGCCGAGGAGTGCGTCAGCGACACCTGGCTCGCCGCCTGGAACCGGATTCCCCCCGCCAGGCCCGCGTCCCTGCGGGCCTTCCTGGGCGGAATTACCCGCACCCTCTCGATCTCGCGCTTTCGCAGTCTGCACGCCCAAAAGCGCGGGGCGGGGCTGACGCTGATGCTCTCCGAGCTGGAAGACTGTCTGCCGGACCCCAAGGGCGTGGAGGAGGCCGTGGAGACCCGGGCGCTGGCGCGGCTGCTCTCGGACTGGCTGCGCGGTCTGCCCCGGGAGGACCGGGTGCTCTTCCTTCGCCGCTACTGGTACGGCGTTACGGTCAAACAGCTCGCCGGGGAGGCGGGCTGCACGGAAAATCAGATGGCGCAGCACATGCGGAAGCTCCGGCAGGCCCTGCGCGGAAAACTGGAACAGGAGGGAATTGCAATATGAGAAGCGAAAAGCTTTACGACGCGCTGACCGAGGTGGACGGCGCCCTGGTTGACGAGGCAGCGGCGCCTGCCGAAAAACAAAAGAAAAAAAGAGCCGTCCGTCTGCGCTGGATCGGCGCGATTGCGGCGGTGCTGGCCGCGGCGATTCTGCTGACGGCGGTTCTGCGGCCCGGCGGAACCGGCGGCCTGACGGCTTACGCCCTGGAGACGCCGAGCTATCCGGCCGCCGCGCCTTATCCGGACGTCAATGCGCTCATGTCCGGCGGGGAAGTTGATCAAGAAGCCTTTACGGCGGCCTTCGACGCATGGAGTTCAGACCGGTGGCAGCGAGTTTCCGCCCGGAACCGTTATTCCGCCGACGACCTGCACGACTACCTGGCCGCGGTAATCCCGGCCTTCCTGGGCGGTCATGACGGCGAGAACGTATCCTGCTCTCCCACGAACCTCTGCCTGGCCCTGGCGATGTTGGCCGAAACAACCGGCGGCGAAACGCGGGAGCAGATCCTCTCCCTGCTGGGCGTTTCGGACATGGACAGCCTGCGCGCCCTGGCAAACAATCTCTTCCTCGCCAACTACAACGACGACGGGGCCATGAAGTCCCTGCTGGCCTCAGCCATCTGGCTCCGGGACGACCTGGATTACAAAGCGGAAACCCTCAAGCGGCTGGCGGAGAACTACTACGCCGCCTCCTTTCGCGGGACCATGGGCAGCGAGGCCTATGACAAGCTCCTGCGGCAGTGGCTCAACGAGCAGACCGGTCAGCAGTTGACGGATCAGATCGGCAGCCTGTCCTTTGACCCGGAGACGGTGCTGGCCCTGACTGCCACGGTTGACTTTTCCAAGCAATGGTATGTAGAGTTTCAGCCGGAGCGCACGGAGGACGGGGTTTTCCACGCCGTCGGCGGCGAGCTCGCCTGCCGGATGATGCGCCAGGACGTTGACAGCGCCGGCTTCTACTACTGGGGCGAACGCTTCGGCGCGGTCACGCTTTCCTTTAAGGAGGGCGGCGAGACGCGCTTCCTGCTGCCCGACGAGGGCGTGACGCCGGAGGCCCTGCTGGAGGACTCCGAAGCCCTCGCCTTCCTGCTGACGCAGAATTGCCAGAATTGGGAGAACAGCAAAAACCTGATCATCCACCTGTCTGTGCCAAAGTTCGACGTTTCCTCCCAGCTCACCCTGGATCAATCCCTGCGGGAGCTGGGCCTCACCGACGCCTTTGACCCGAAGACCGCGGATTTCAGCCCGCTGACCGACACCGAGGGCGTGTTTCTCTCGGAGCTCAGGCACGGGACCCGGATCGCCGTGGATGAGAAGGGCGTCACCGCCTCAGCCTATACCATCATTCCCGGCGCCGGTGCGGCGATGCCGCCCGACGAGGAGATCGACTTTACCCTGGACCGTCCCTTCCTCTTCGCCGTATACGGAGAAGACAAGCTGCCCCTGTTCGTCGGCGTCGTCAATCAGCCTTGAGCACGCTGCGAAGATTTTGTGAACAGCAGGAAAAGCGGCGTCTTTTTTGCACGACCCTTCCAAGGCGAAGCTCCCGTCGCGCAAGCGGCGGGGAGCTTCGCCTTGGCGTATTCTTCATGACAGCGGCCTTCCCACAAGCGCCGATGCCGGAGAAGCAAGCTCCGGATAGCTCCGGGTTCCCGGCTCACGCGATGAGGCGCGCGCAAGGCAGAGCGCGGGAAGCTTATTTACAGTAAATTTACAGTTTTTTTCCGGGAACTGTGTTATAATCGGGATTACCAAAACAAACTATGGAGGTTTCAAAAGTATGGCTTACAATCGTTTCGTACTCAACGCGACATCCTACCACGGCAAGGGCGCCATCCAGGCAATCCCGGAGATCGTCAAGTCCAAGGGCTTCCGCAAGGCCTTCGTGGCCTCTGACCCGGGCCTGGTGAAGTTCGGCGTCACCGCCAAGGTCACCGACCTGCTGCAGGAAAACGGCATCGACTTTGAGGTCTATTCCAACATCAAGCCCAATCCCACGATTGAGAACGTCCAGGCCGGCGTGGAGGCCTATAAGGCCAGCGGCGCGGACTTCATGATCACCATCGGCGGCGGCTCCTCCATGGACACCGGCAAGGCCATCGGCATCATCATCAACAACCCCGAGTTCGCGGACGTCCGTTCCCTGGAGGGCGTCGCCCCCACCAAGAAGCGCACCGTCTTCACCATCGCCGTGCCCACCACCGGCGGCACCGGCGCGGAGTCCACCATCAACTACGTCATCACCGACGTGCAGAAGACCCGCAAGTTCGTCTGCGTCGACCCCAACGACATCCCCGACGTGGCCGTGGTCGACCCCGATATGATGGCCTCCATGCCCAAGAGCCTGGCTGCCTCCACCGGTATGGACGCCCTGACCCACGCCATTGAGGGTTATACCACCAAGGGCGCCTGGGAGCTGGCCGACTGCCTGGATCTCGAAGCGATCAAGCTGATCGGCAAGAACCTCCGCAAGGCGGTCGCCGGCGATCCCGACGGCCGCGAGGGCATGGCCCTGGCCCAGTACGTCACCGCGATGGCCTATTCCAACGTGGGTCTGGGCATCGCGCACTCCATGGCCCACACTCTGGGCGCGCTGTATGACACCCCCCACGGCGTCGCCTGCGCCATGATGCTGCCCATCGTCATGGAGTTCAACCAGGAGGCCACCGGCGAGAAGTTCAAGGCCATCGCCGAAGCCCTGGGTACCGACACCGCGGGCATGGATCAGCCCGCCTACCGCAAGGCCGCCATCGACGCCGTCCGTCAGCTCTCCGTGGACGTGGGCATCCCCACCAAGCTGGAGAAGCTCAAGGAGGAGGACCTGGACTTCCTGGCCAAGTCCGCCGCCGCCGACGCCTGCACCCCCGGCAACCCCCGCGAGGCCTCCATCGAGGACTACAAGAACATGTTCCGCAAGCTGATGTGATACCGCAAAAACCGTCTCCGGAGATCCGGCACGCAGCTGCGTAATACGAACAAAAATCCTGCCAAGCCTGTGGCAGGATTTTTGTTTGGCAAGACCGCCGGGCAAGCCGCCGCGGGCCGCGTCATTAAGAACGGATTCTCCGCAAACTGCAGGCGCCCTCCGGAACGCCTGCTCTTGACAAAAGCGAATGAATGGGGTAAATTGATATTCCAAACGGGCGTCTTTCACCGCTTGAAACGGAGGGGAAACGAGGATGACGGTTGCGATTCTTGAGGATGATCATACGCTGAGAGAGAGCCTTCGCGAGCTCTTCCTTTCAGCGGGCTATTCCGTGTGCGCGGCGGGACTGCTCCGGGACGCGAGGCGAATCTCCGAGGCGGAGCTCTGGCTTGTGGACCTGATGCTGCCGGACGGGTCCGGTCTCGACTTTGTCCGGGAGCTCCGGGCAGCCGGAGACGTGCCGGTGATCATCCTGACGGCTCTGGACGACGAGGAGAACATCATTCGCGGCCTGCGGGCCGGCGCGGACGACTACGTCACAAAGCCCTTCCGCGCCGGGGAGCTCCTGGCCCGGGTGGAGGCGAATCTTCGCCGGGTTCTGCCCGACAGCTACAGCCTCCGCAGCGGGGATTTGAGCTACAGCTTCCCGGACGAGCGCATCCACCTGCGCGGGGAGGCGCTGACGCTCCGGGAGAAAGAGCGTCGGCTGCTGAAGCTGCTGCTGGAGAGCAGAGGGCAGCTTCTTACCCGGGATCAGCTCCTCTACCGTCTTTGGGACAAGGATGAAGTCTTCGTGGATGAAAATACCCTGTCCGTTCTGGTTTCCCGTCTTCGGAAGTCCCTGGGGCGCTTTCAGGGGGAGGAATACATTGAAACGGTGCGCGGCGTCGGCTACCGATGGCGGCTGCCGTGCAGGATAGGAGGTCCGTGGACATGATCAGAAACAGAAGAACGCGCGCGCTTGCGTTGGGAGTTTTGGCGTCCCTGCTTTGCCTCGCGGTGGGAAGCTTCACCTTTGTCCTGGCTTCGGAGCGAATCAAGGCCGCGCTTGGCGCGGTCTACGAAAGCGATCCGGAGGCAGCCAGGCTAATGGCGGAGGCGCTTCTGTCCGGGAAAACAGGCGGCGGCAGCGAAGCGGCCCAGGCCCTCGGCCTGACGAGCCGCTTTTTTGTATTTTCCGATCAAAGGCTGCTCGTCAGTCTTTGGCCTGTGCTCGGGCTCGCGCTGCTTCCCCTTTTGGGGAGCCTGCTTAGCCTGGCTTGGGAGCGCCGCCGCGAACGCAGCCTGGAACGGCGCGTGGAGGACGCCCTCGCCGGAACTGCGGGCTTTCTCCCGAAGGACCGGGAGGAGGCCCTGCTCGGAAGGGTTCTGGCGGCCTACCGGACCCTGTGGGAGAAAACCCGGCGGCAGGAGGCGGAGCAGCGCCGCCGGGTGGAGAATATTGCCCATGAGCTGAAAACCCGGGCGGCCGGTCTCGAGCTGAACCTGGATCTGGCGGAACGCGAGGGCCTGACGCCGGAGCGCCTCGCCCGGATTCGGGGCTGTTCTGAGCGGATGAAGTCCTACGTTGGGGACCTGCTGACCCTGGCCAGACTGCGGGCGGGCAAGGTCCGCTTTCTGCGGGAGAGCGTCGATCTGGCCGCGCTGCTGGGGGCTCTGGCGGAGGAGCTGCCGGGCGTCAGCTTTACGGGAAGCCCGGAGGCCGTGCTCCGCGGAGACTGGGAGCGGCTCTGGGAGGCCTTTCACAATCTGGCGGCCAACGCCCTGCGCTACGGCGAGGACGGGCGCTGCCGGATCCGACTGACCTGGACGGATCGGGCAATCTCGGTGGAAGTCGCGAACCGGGGCAGCGAGCTGCCAAAGCTGGAGCGATACGCGGCCGGCCGGGAAGACGGGAGCTCCACGGGCCTTGGGACGGCGATCGCCGCCGAGATCATTCAAGCCCATTTCGGGTCCCTCTCGGCCTCCCTCTCCAGCGACGAAACGGTCCTGACGGCGGTCTTTCCCCTCGATCAACTGAAAAAGAAGGAACCGGTGTAAGCTTCCTGTAAGATTAGGCTGCTATACTTTTCCGCAGGAGGTGATTCCGGATATGAAAGATCGGGGATGGAGCCTGTTCCGGAAAGGACTGAAGCGGCGAAGGAAGGAGGTCCTGCGGCTCCGCTTTATGATGGGCTTCGCCGTGCTTCTGACCGCCTTTGTTCTGCTGTTTCAGGACAACATCAACGCGTACGTCATGGAGAACAACTATCGGCTCTACGGCCGCTGGCTGTTCCGAACGGAGGGCGGAGCCCGGGTGGAGAGCCCCTATCTGGATTGGGAGCGCGTCCGCGTGGGCGGGTATCTCCAAAAGCTGTACGATCCGACCCCGGAGCTCGATCCTGGCGAGGAGGACGGGGAAGCGGAGCCTGCCGAAGGGGAGAACCGCGAGCCCGAGGACCGGATCGAGGTCCCGGAGAACGAAAACCACCGGCAGACCTCGGTCAGGATCGGATCCATGGGCGAAGCCTTTGCCGTGGAAAACAAGCTGGGCCTCTACGAGGGCCGTCTTCCCCGGACGCCGAACGAAATCGCAATGGAGCTCGGCGCCCTGCAGCAGCTCGGCCTGAGCTATGAGTTGGGGCAGGAGCTGAGCTTCTATCTCGCGGAGCCTGTCGCGGAGCCCGCCCCGACGCCCGAAAAAAGCGCCGACGGGGAGAAACCGGAGACGATCCTGGTCTTGAACCGCGTCAGCTTCACGCTCTGCGGAACCCTGGAGCGCTACACGGCAAGGTGGGACGAGGGCGACAGTCTGCCCGGCGCTCTGATCACCGGAGAAGCCTTCGACAGCCTTACCATGGACAAGCGCGCTTTCGACTTTGGCATGCTGAAGCCGGAATACGCGGATCACAGCGTATGGAGCTTCGCCTCGGAGCTCATTGACGCCGTGCGAGCCTCCGCGCAGGGGGCCGAGGGCTCCCTGGTCGCCAACGAGGCGGCCTATTACAATCCCTTCTGGGGAGATCCGACCCTCTATCGCAATATGATCGCCGTGCTGCTGCTCCTCTGCGTCAGCCTGGTCACGTATCTGACGGCCGCCTATCTGACGAAGCGGAAGCGCTTCTTTCTGCGGCTGCGGGAGATCGGCGCTTCCACGGCGGAGGTCTGGAAAATGGCCGCTTACGAATGCGCCCTTGCCGTGCTTCCGGCGGTTTTCGCCGGGATCGTCAGGGCCTACGCGCTCAGCCTGGGGGCGGTCTTTGCCATGACGAGGCTGAGCGGCTTCCCCTGGTTCTACGTCTTCCTCTGGCAGACCCTCCTCCGCATTCTGCTCTGCGTCCTTGTCACCTTCGGCGTCTCCCTCCTGGCGGCGCTGCTGATCTTCTCCGGCAGAGGGATCAGCGAAAAACGGCGGGGCCTGTCGAAGCGCGCCGCGGCGGCCCTCCGGCGCAGAGCCTCGAAACAGTCCCTCCGGCTCGGTTACCGGGAGAGCCTGAAGCGGGAACGGATGCGTCATCCCCTGACCACCGTCCTGCGGCGACTGACCGCCGTGCTGGTCTGCGCCGTGCTGGTCTACAGCTTCGACGTGATCTCCGGTGCGGCAAAGGCATATCACGCAAACCTGACCCCCTTCTCCGGCATGCGCACGACGACGCTGCGCCTGCGCTGCCGGGTCCCCACGGGGGCGAAGAAAACCGAGCAGTTCGACTTGGAGGAGACGGCGCCGTTTCTGCGAAATACGATCCCGGAGGCCTTCTTTGCGGAGCTGGCGGAAAAGCCCGGCGTCGCCTCCTTTACCCGCATCCTCAGCGACAGATTCCGGGCCGTGGCCTGGGAGGGGAAGGAAGAAAATGAGGCCTACCGACAGTATCTCGAAGCCCTCGCCGAGGAGAAGGTCGGTCCATATAACCGGGAAAACAAGGCGCTGCCGGCGTTTCTGGACAAGATCGATCAGTCCGTTTTTCTCATCAGCGTCCGCGAAAACGCCGAGGCGGCCTGGAAGAGCTTCGGCCTCAAACGGGAGGGTCCCGAATACGACGCCTATCTGAGGGGAGAGGCGGTCGTCCTTGGGTCAACCGGCGACTTTCGGGAACGCGCCGGCTTGCAGCCCGGCGATACGCTGTACCTGTCCGGCGTCAACGGCGAGCTTCCCGTGACCGTGGCCGCCCTGACGGAGCATAATACGCAAGGAGCGACCCTGTTCGGCTCCGCCGCCTTCGGCGCGAGACTGCAGGCCCTGGACGGCGCGGAGGGGCAGTGGAATACCTTCGTCACCACCTTCGACACGCGCTCGGACAAGGAGAACACGGCCAAGGCCCTGGCGGAGCTCTGCACCCGCTATGGGCTCGACTATATGAGCAACGCGGAAACGCTGAAGGATATCGAGGAAAACTATCTCCGCGTCGGCGTCACCTACGGCTTTTTCTCCCTCTCCCTGCTGATCCTCTTCCTCTTTATGGCCGCCGCGGTTTCGGCGGAGCGGGAGCTGCGGCTGCGGGGCAAACGGGAGCTGCTGCGGAAGCTCGGCGCGGAGGAAACCGCGTTCGCCCGGGAAAAACGGAGAGAGGCGGTCCGGGAGGCCTTGTACGGGCTGGCCGCCCTGCCCCTGGCCCTGGCCGCGCGATACTGGCTGATCTGGAGGGATTTGGGGCAGGCCGGAGGAGCGGCCTGTTATTCCAGACTCCTCGGCCGAAATCTGAATTATGGAGAAGCGTTCTTTGAAATGGAACAGACCGACAGCCGCGAGTTCTTTGCTTTCATCAATACCCTGGAAACGCGAAGCTGGCTGTGGCTGCTGATTCCCTTGATTCTGGCTGTGCTGCTGACCGCCCTCGCTTACGGAAAGACCGGGAAAGGAGACGACAATGATTGAGATCAAGCCCGTTTTGGAGGCCAGAGAGATTTCCAAAACCTACCCCGGGGAGAGCCCGGTCTACGCGCTGAAGCCCACCAGCCTTCGCTTTCAGCCGGGAGAGTTCACCGCCGTCATCGGGCGCAGCGGCTCCGGCAAGAGCACCCTGCTGCGAATCCTGGGAACCCTGGACAAATCAGACACGGGAGAGCTGATTATTGAGGGGCACGGCGTCAGCCGCCTCTCCGAGGCGGAGCTCGCGCGCTTCCGCAGACGCCGGATCGGCTTCGTCCATCAGGACTACAACCTCTTCCCGGAGTATACGGCCTGGGAGAACGTCATCTTTCCCATCCGTCTGGACGGGGCGACGGAGGACCGGGCGAAGACCGAGGCGCTGCTCGATCGGCTTGGGATTCTGCGCTGCCGGGACCGCTTTCCCCACGAGCTTTCCGGCGGCGAGCAGCAGCGGGTCTCCCTGGCCCGCGCGCTTGTGACCGAGCCTGCCGTCGTGCTGGCGGACGAGCCGACGGGCAATCTGGACGCGGAAAACTCCAGCCGCGTGGCGGAGCTTCTGCGCTTTGCCTGCGACGAGTATCGGCAGACCATCGTCATGGTCACCCACGACGCGGCCATGGCGGACTACGCCGACAGGCTTCTGCGCATTCGGGACGGCGTCGTGACGGAGTAAGCTTTCCCGCTGCGGAAGGGAACCAGACGCTAAAAAATCGTGCAGCCTCTGCAAAAGGGGCTGCACGATTTTCATAAAGGAACGCATCCCGGCGCGCTTCTGCTGTCGCCCATAAAGACAATCGCTGATACGGAACGCTGAAAACCGTTCCGGGCAGGAATTGCGCCGGACAAGGCGGAGGAGGCAGGCGGCCTTTCCGGCCGCAGGCATTATTTTACGATCTGGCCCCAGAACAGGAGCTCGGGGGAAGCGCCGTCCTTCAGAATATAAAAGCTGAAGGGCTGATCGGCACAGAAGATCTCAGGCGTCTCGGGCTCCGGCATAGCGGCACCAGCTGCCATTGCGATGGCGGTAACCGCCGCGGCCTCCAACCCCTCCTCGTCGATATGGACCTTGGCTTTCTGGATGATATCGTCCACATAGAGCGGATAGGTATACATGGGATCGAATTCTGCGTCTTCAGCCGAGAACATCTTTTCGCAGCCCATAAGCTTCAGGTAGTTTACCAGCTCCTTCTGATCCAGTGAGGTCTCCACATCGAACATCGGAACCGTGACATC
The DNA here is from genome assembly GCA_017519005.1 of Oscillospiraceae bacterium. Classification (GTDB taxonomy): domain Bacteria; phylum Bacillota; class Clostridia; order Oscillospirales; family Oscillospiraceae; genus JAFRPC01. Next base: position 12,578 of record JAFWTG010000048.1, read on the forward strand.
CACCAGCTTATATTCCGCCTTGCTGAGCTTCCCAGCCAGGCCGGTATCGTCGCCCAGGACGAAGACCATGGACACGCCGCCCTGGAGTGGCACGGAGACCAGTTGCGTCTGATTGTCCTTGTAATAGGCCATGTGAGCGGTCTGTTCCATAAAGGGCTTCTGAACCTTCTCGCCGGAACGGGTGGTGAAGTCCCGATCTCCCAGCTTGGCGAAGCCGTCCTCCCAGCCGGTCTTCAGATAGAGGGCGTTGACCAGAACAGCGGAGGTGTCGGAGGCGTCGTCAAGGATGCTGGGGATCAGCCCTTTGGTTTTTTCGTTGACCCAGGCGTTCACGGCGTCGGCCAGCTCAGCAGCCTTGGCGGAATAGGCTTCGGCATAGCAGGTCTTGGCGATCTCGTCCAGGAAGCTCTGTCGGAACTCGCCGGGCAGGTCCTTGTTGGACCAGACGGAATTGACCACCCAGTAGGCGGCGGTCCGTTCCTGGCTGTTGGCTGCATCGGGAAAGTATTTCGCAAGTTCTGCGGCTTCCTTCTCCATCTCGGTGAAAAAGTCGTCGAAGCGGTCCACGCCCGCCAGGACCGTGGCGTACCATGCCCGCATCTCATCCACGCTCCGGAAACCGAGGGCCTCCAGAAGCTGGGCCTGGGTCTCTCCCTCCGCGCCCAGGGCGGCCATGGTCAACGCCGCCTTGAAGGACAGCGGGGAGACGGTGAAGTTTTCGTCGGCCCGTCCGGCCTGCTTGAGATATTCCACCAGCTGATTGTCAAAGGCAGAGAAGCCCAGGGCCTTGGCGTTGATGACCGCAGAAAGCGGCACGGCGGGAACGGGGGCTTCGGGCTTGCCCTGCGGCTCTTTTGTGGCCGGAGGGTCAGAGGCGGGGACCGGGTTCTCGGCGCCTTGGCAGCCGGTCAGGCAGGAGAGTGCCAGAATTACGGCTAAAGTTAGGCAGATGATCGTCTTCAGTTTCATTTTTGAATCGTCCTTTCTGTTTCGTAAAAAAGTGCCTCAGCGCTTTCTGTCCTTATGACGATTTGAGAATGAAATTGTTCCGATTGGAATGGAAGCTGTTCGTTTTTCGGACGGCAGGCTGCCCCGCCGGGGTGAAGAGGGGAATGCGGCAAGCCGGCTTTAATTCGTCCGGATCTGAAGCTCCGGCTGGACCTGGTTCTGGATCAAATCGGGATTCCGTTCCTGGCTGTGGCGCTGCTGATCGGCCGCGGCCTGCCGCTCGTTGTCCCGGGCGGTCTGCAGCTCCACCTCTTTGATCTCGGAGCCCTGTCGGGCCAGCTTCAGCGCGTCGATGGCCACGTCGATTCTGCGTTTGGTATAATCGCTGGCGCCCTGAGGGTACCGCACGTGCTCATCCAGCAGATTCTCGTTGAAGTCAGGCAGCTTCTTCTGCAGATAGTTCAGGGCGGCCTGGCGCAGCCGCGCGGAGACGCTCTGCATTTGCTGCAGATCCGTCTCTTTCACCACGGCGTCCAGCTCGTGATGATAGTTGGACTTGCGCTTGTTTTCCTCCTTGTTGGCCTCCTCCAACCGGTTTTCCAGCGTCTTATGGACGTTCATGTAGGAAACGGCGGCACGCCGCAGATCCTCATACTCTCCGGAGGAGAAGCCCCACCAGGTCCGCTTGCTCAGCATGGCGTTCAGGGCGGCGGCCTTGATCCGTTCCTGCCCGGCCGCAATCCGCTCCGCCCGGTTGCCCATGCCCAAGGCGGCGGTAGCCTCCAGAGCCTGCCGTTCTCATCAAATTGATAGAACATATTCGCGTAGTGCCGGTCATAGTTGCCGCAGATGTAGTCCAGAACCTGGAGATTCGCCAGATCCCGGAAGGCCTTGCCGTCGGTGTTTTGTATGGCAGCGGGGGTAATGCGGGCGGCCTCCGGGGGAAGGTTTTTGAAATCATAACCTTTGGCTGCCTCCATGAAGGTGCCCTCGATGACGTTGCCGTCCTTATCGACGATCCGCATGGGCTTGGAGCGGGCGATCACGTTGGGCATGCCCAGCAGGTCGGCAACGGCGCTCATGGCAGCGTTGCGGTTGTCCAAACGGCTTCCGTAGGGGATGTGCCCGGTCTTGTGGGCGTAGAGCAGATCGACGATCAGGGGCTCCATGTTTTTGGCAAGCTGCTCCCAGCTGTCGTCGGTCAGAGAGTCTTCGTTGTAGCCGAAGCTCTTCATCCCGCGGGACAGATAGTCCCGCAGCTTCCTGGCATTCAGATACAGGCAGAACAATTATTCATATTTTTTTGGGTTCCGCTCAAAAATACCGGCATAACGGCCGGGGCGGCACGGCTTTCCGACAGAACATCGGCTGCAAATCGGACGCAGACGGTCCGATTTGCAGCCGATGTTCATTTGATGAACGCTGTTTTGCGGAGATGCGCGGGGATGAGCTTTGCCGGGGAGGCGAATCAACGCTGCCACACGGCCTTGGTTACAAGGCCGTCGGAGAGCTCGAGGACGACAGGGGAGACCGTTTCCTCGGAGCCGGGCTGAAGGTCGAAGAGGTCCAGCACGTCGGCGCGGCGGACCGCGCTGCTGCCGTCCTCGCCCTTTTGGTCGTAGATGCGGGAGTCGCCGTCAAAGACGAGGCGCGCTTCGCCGGAGACGTACCAGAACGGCTCGCCGTTTTGACTCACCAGAGTCCACAGCGCAGCGTCGTACCGGGAGAAGAGCAGGACAGCGTCCCCGGCGGTGACGGTGACGCTCGTCCCGTCGGCTCCGTAATCAATGGACGACACCCGGAAGCTCCCCAGGCCGAAGTCGGAGAGGTCCAGCTTGCCGTTGGGCTCCAGCTCCTTCAGGCGCTCCTCCGCGACCCGGACGCGGCTGAGCACTTGGGCCTGGGCCACGAAGATCTCAGCCTCCTCGTTCAGGACCGTGACGCCGCGCTTGTGCAGGATGACGCGCCAGCTTCCGTCGGCAATGGAGCTGCGGGGCAGCTCCGGGGCCGCAAACTGGCAGCGGACCCAGCAGGACAGGACGACGCCGTTCACCTGAGCCCGGACCCGGATGGTGCCGGGGCCCACGGCGCGGACGCGCCCGGTCTGATCCACGGAGGCCACGCCGTAGTCCTCGGAGCTCCAGAGAATCTCCGCGTCCTCGGGGGCGTGCTCGACGCTGAGGCGGAAGCTCTCGCCCACGCCGAAGAAGCTGATGTCGGTCTTGTTCAGGGCGGGAGCATCCTCTGCGGGCGGCGCGTCGAAGGGGCAGCGGATCCAGCATTCCAGCTTCGTGCCGGCGACTTCAGCGTAGATTCGGGCAGAGCCGGGACCCACGGCGGTCACGCGGCCGTTCTGGTCCACCGCAGCGACCGCCTCGTCCTCCGCGGACCAGAGGATTTCCAGGCCGCCCGGCGCGCCGGGAACGGTGAGGGTAAAGCTCTCGCCCGGGCCGAAGAAGCTGATGTCGGTCTTGTTCAGACTGGGGGTCCAGTCCGGGGGAAGGGTGACGGCAGGCTCCGTGGAGGCGGGCTCGGAGGGGACGGTCTCCGGGGGCAGCGTCGCGGCCGGGGCCTCGGTGCTCTGCTCCGTCGGGGCCGGGGTGGAGGGGACGGTGGAAGCCCCGGTCTTCGGGTCCTCGGCGCAGCCGCTCAGCAGGCTCAGCATCAGAAGCGAGAGGACAAGCAGGACGATCACAGCGGGGCGAAGGGCCGCGCCGGCCCTCCGATGCTTTGCGAAAATGTTCTTGCACATGGAACGATCCTCCTTTGTATGGAAATCGGTCAGGATATGGGGCTTGCGTTTCTGCCGTTTCGACGAAGAAATGCGCGTTTTGTTCCACATGATTTTGCCCCGGCGTCCGCGCATGCGGAAACCGTGCCTGGGCCTCCGCGGGGCCGCTTCAGCGGCGCCAGCCCTCCGGCAGGAAGCGGGCCGTGGCGGCGATCATGTCGGCGGCCAAAGCCTCCAGGGCCCCGCGGTCCCGGCACTTGGCCCGGGTGTTGGGGTCGTGGAGGAAGGCCTCCGCCACAAGTGCCCGGTCAGGGTGCAGGGCCGCCTGCAGAGTCCGGGCCTGGTTCTCCACGTGGGGCAGGGTCAGCTCCAGAATCTCCGGCGACAGGGGTCCTGCCAGCAGCGGCGTGATCCGGTCCCGGGCGAAAACCGCGTTGGTCTCCACCACGGTCCCCAGGGGCAGATTGGAGATCTGTCCGGCGTTGGGCAGATTCACGTTGCTGACGACCCGTTCCAGGCCCAGCCCCGGGAGCCGCCGCCGATATAGGCCAGCCGCAGCTCCAGGGCCTTTCCGTTTTCATAGCGCATGGGAGCGTCCTCCTGTTCGTTGTTTATTGAGTGAGCGCGGGAGAATCCACCGGGGGCCGGCTCCGTCAGACGCCCGGGCTCGGGACGCGCTCCTGATTCAGCTCGTCGCTGTTGCCGTCGCGGGAGGAGCGGAAGAACCAGGTATAGCCGCTGCCGGTCCCATCCAGAGCGCGTTTGACCTGGCGGAAAACGGCCAGACGGAGGGACTTGTCGTCATAGTCGCTGAGAACGTGCTGGTCCGGCTGCTGGTCCAGCAGATTCAGACGATCGCAGGCGTGGCCTACCCGCCCGATATATTCGGTCAGGGAAGCCTCGTCGCGCCCTGGGGCTTCCCGGGAAATCACCTCCGCCAGGATGGCCCTGTAATACTGGCCGGTCTCAGCCCGGGTCATCTTGTCGGAGAGCGATTGAATGGAGACGGGGTTGAAGCCCTCCAACGGGTTCCGCTCTCCGTCGTGTTCATGCCGGTCCAGCCTTGCACGCAGGTAGCCCGCGATAAACAGGCGGGAGCTGATGTCCACCAGCTTGGCCGTGTTCCGCTGGTTTTCCGGCTTGGCGTCTTCCTCCTGCCGCTGCCGGACCAGCCGGTCCATATAGCGGCGGGCCTCCAGCCGGTAGCGTTCGATCCTCCGCTGCTGCTCGTAGTAGACGACGCGGTCCAGATCGTGTCCGTTTTCCACCGAATGAATAAAGTCCGAGGCGAGGTCCCGTTCCTCCCGCGACAGGGCGGGGTTGAAGGGCCAGAAGTTGTTAAGCTCCTGCCGGAAGGCCAGAATCTGGCGTCCGTAATCCGCCGCCAGGTCCGCTTCCGTCACAGGGGACTCCAGCGTCTTCAGAGCAGTCAGCGCGAAAAGAGTGCCTCTGAGGCTCTGAAGCTGCTCGTCTTCAGGCTCGGGGCCTTGGCCGGTCAAGCCGTCCTTCAATGCGCAGAGCCAGTCCCAGACGGTCCATTCCTACCGTTCCTTCTGCCGGTAGTCCTGGGCTGAGGCAGCCGCGCGCATGGACGCAGCGATCTCATGAACTGAAAAAATTGGCATACTGTCCTCCCAAACCATAAGAATTTGCAGCGATTGCCTCTTTATTATATCTGGACACGGCGATTCTTTCAAGTCCGCGCGAGAATTCTGCGGTGCGGATTGTGTTAAAAGTGCTTGCAAACCTGTGTGATGCGGCATATAATCTCAAAGATCAATCCGGTTCCGCATCGCGGAACGCGCGGCAGAAGGGAGCGTGGGTTATGCTGACGGAAGAACGGTTTTCCCGTATTCTGGCCATTGTGGATCTGGAGGGCAGCGTCAGGATCGCCGATCTGGTGCAGCGCCTGGGAATTTCCGAATCCACCGTGCGCAGAGACCTGGCGGCGATGGACGAGAAGGGCCTGCTGACCAAGGTGCACGGCGGGGCCATTTCCCTGAGCCGCGCGCAGATGACGGCCCAGGATGAGAGCATTATCAAGCGGAAGGCCCAGTATACCGAGGAGAAGCGGCGCATCGCCAAATATGCCGCCTCTCTGATCGAGCCGGGCGATTTCGTCTTTCTGGACGCGGGAACCACCACGGAGCTGATGCTGGATTACCTGGTCCCCTGCGAGGCGTCCTTCGTCACCCACGCCGTGAACCACGCCCTTCGCCTCTCCGCCATGGGCGTCAAGGTATACCTTCTGGGGGGAGAGCTGAAGTCCATTACGGAGATCGTATACGGTGAGTCCACGATTCGCGCCCTCTCCAGCTTCCGCTTCTCCAAGGGCTTTTTCGGCACCAACGGAATCAGCCCGGCCGGCGGGTTTTCGACGCCGAACCCCCGGGAGGCCGCCGTCAAGGCCACGGCCCTCAAGGCCTGCCGCAGAAGCTACGTTCTGGCCGACGAGAGCAAATTCCGGACGGAGTCCTCCGTCCGCTTCGCCCGCCTGGAGGACGCGACGGTCACTTCGAACCGGAAGCCGGAGGGCGAGCTGAAGGACCTGAAGAATCTCATGATCGTATAACAGGCAAGGAGGCAAACACAAGATGATCTACACCGTCACGTTCAATCCCGCCATCGACTACGTGGTCCATTTTCCCGAGCTGCGGCCCGGCGAGATTAACCGCAACGAGTCCGAGGAGTTCCAGTTCGGCGGCAAGGGCATCAACGTATCCAACGTTCTGCGGACCCTGGGCTTCGACACCGTGGCCCTGGGCTTCGTGGCCGGCTTCATCGGCGAGGGCTTTGAGAAGG
>JAFWTG010000049.1 GCA_017519005.1 Oscillospiraceae bacterium
CCTCGTAGGAGTCCTCGCAGCGGGAGCACTTGAAGATGGTCTTGCCGCCCTCGGTGCAGGTGGGCTCGATGACCTGGAAGACCTGGTAGTCGTGGCCCAGAGCGTCCACAGGCTCGGTCTCAAAGTAATCGCAGCGGGAGCACTTGCGTGTCTTTTCACCCTGCTCGGTGCAGGTGGGCTCGGTGGTCACGGTCCACTCGCCCATATCGTGGCCCAGGGCATCGGTGTAGTTGCCCTCGTAGGAGTCCTCACAGCGGGAGCACTTGTAGATGGTCTTGCCGCCCTCGGTGCAGGTGGGCTCGATGACCTGGAAGACCTGGTAGTCGTGACCCAGAGCGTCGGTGGTGAAGTGCTCGGTGGAGAGGATCTCGCCGCAGACCGTGCAGCGGACGACCATATCGTAGCCGCCGGCCTCGGTGCAGGTGGCCGCGACCTCGTTCTCCCGGGCAGCCTCGGCGGGGGTGTGCTCCGCCAGATCCACGGAACGGGTCTCGATCTCGCTGCAGCGGGCGCAGGTCCGGGTCTCCACGCCATAGGTGACGCAGGTGGAAGGCGTGGTCAGGATCCATTCGCCCCAATCGTGGCCCAGGGCGGCCTCGCCGGGAACGGTGACCGTGGCGTCGGTCAGCAGACCGGCGAAGACGGTGTAGCCGTCGGCGGTGCAGCTCGGGGCGACGACGGTCTTGTGCTCCGCGTCGTCAGGGAAGACGTCCTCGGGCAGCTCGATGTTGGACCAGTTGGTCAGCATCCGGTAGACCACGTAGCCTCTGCCGTTGGCGTCGGAGACGTAGCTCAGGTTGGCGGTCTGGTTCGTGCCGTTGTTGACGATCAGGCGGTCCCAATCGTCGGCGCAGAGGGTGGTCATGAAGTAGGGATGGCCGTCCTTGTCCACGCCCAGCTTGGTCATAGCGGTGCCGGGCCATCCGGCCTGCTCGGCCTGGGTGTCGTCCTTCCAGACGTAGAGGTTCAGGCTCTCGACGTTGTTGTCGTCGATCACGTAGACGTCGATATAGCTGTGGATCAGCTGTGGGATGGGGACGGTCTTCGTCTGGGTCGTGAAGACGCCGGGATTGGCGGGGAATTCCGCAGTCCAGAGGCCCTCGCCCTCGGCCTCGAAGGTAGCCGGGGTGATCTCGGTGAAGACAGCCTCCACGGTTTCGGTAAGAACGTGGCTCGGGTCGTTGCCGCAGACGGCGGAAGCCATGACGGACCAGCCGCTTTCGGTCTGGGTCCAGCCGTAGACGGGCTCGCCCCAGGCGTGACCCACGGCGGGAATGACGATGCTTTCGAGCGCTTGGGTCAGCTCCTCGTCGGCAAAGCAGAGGCCGTAGAGCTCACAGCTTTCGTCGGAGCAGTACCAGTACTCTACGTTGCCGTCGGTCTCGCAGCCGGGCGCTGTGGCGGGCGCGTGAACGATGCTGTGCACGTGAGGCTGCTCCGGCAAGGCGATCCAGACGAAGCCGCCGAAGGCGGACCAGTCGGCGTTTCCTTCGGGCCGGAAGTAGATGACAACCTCGCCGGCCAGCTCCGCCTCGGTGACGTACTCGTTGCCCTCGCCCTCGGGATACCAGGCGGCGATAACGCCGTTTTCGACCCGGACCACCTTAACGGGATCGCCCTCGCTGAGCACGGTGTTCAGCATGTACTCGCCCTGGGCGTCGGGGTTGGCGGCAAAGAGATCGTTCTCATTCAGGCCGCTCAAGGTCCAGCCCTTGGGCCCGATCAGATAATAGCCGTCGGGGATGTGTTCCTGAGGAACGATCAGCAGGTAGCCGCCGAAGGCTGCCCAAGCCTCCTGATACGCCTCCCGGAAGTACAGGGTGGATTCGCCCGCGTGGGCGTCGTCCACGATACAGTCGTCCAGCAGGTCCTGGGGGTAGAGTGCAAGAATCTTCCGATCTACCACCCTGGCGACCTTCAGGTGTTCACCGGCAGTGAGATTGGAATTGAGCTTCCAGAGGCCCTCCTCCGAGGCGTCGGGCAGGAAGCGCTCAGCGGCGTCGATATTTTCCGGGACCCAGTCGGACCGGATCAAGTAGAAGCCGTCGGCCAGATCCTTCTCATAGACTGCAGTGAGAGTACGGTCGCTGTAGACGGCGGGCAGAGCCTCGCCTGGGGCGAAGGTCCAGGAACCGGTATCCCAGCCCAGGAAGACATAGCCCTCACGGATCGGGTTGACCGGGGCTGCCGGAATCTCGCCGCTGTCCACAATTAGCCGGGAAATCAGGCTGCCGTCCCAATCAACGAAGGAAACGTGCCAGAGCATCCTCGCCAATGGCCAGCCATTCCAGTTGGTCTCTCCGTTGGGGGCCCAGGCCTCAGCCTTTTCCGCGACGTAGTAGATCTTGAAGCCGGAAGCGGTTCCGGTGAAGACCTGGGTGCCGAAGCTCGTGGGAGGCTCGCCCATGAAATCAACTTCTGTCAGGCTTGAGCAGCCGTAGAAGGCGCGGTCACCGACAGCTCGTACGTTTCCGGGAATCGTCACCATGCTGAGGCCGGTGAAGCCCTCGAAGCCCCGTGCGGGCATCTCAGTGACGTTGCTCAGCAGATTGAGGCTGGTGACCTGATTCTTCAGGCCGGCCCAGGGATAGGGGTGCTCGTCGCCGTAGAAATCGAAGACTGGGCCGTAGCCGTTGAACTTCAGCTCTCCGGTCTCCGCGTTAAAGAACCAACGCAGGTTCGGCCCACAGTAGCTGGGATCCAGCACATTCAAGGCAAAGCCCCTCCAGGTGACGGCGGTGTTGTTTTCGGTCCAGAGCTCGGCGTTGACGCGCTCGTAATAAATCTTGAAGCTGGAGCTGCTGCCCTGGAAGATCGCGCTGCCGGCGCTGAGGGGGGGCTCGCCCAGGAAGTTGGCCCTGGTCAGGGAGGTACAGCCTTGGAAAGCGGCGCTGCCGATGCTCCGGACGCCTGCGGGGATCGTGACGGCGGACATGCCGCAGCCGCTGAAGGCGTAGTCGCCGATGGCAGAGACGGATTCGGGAATCGACAGATTCCGAAGAGCGGAGCAGCCCTGGAAGGCGTTGTCGCCGATGACTGCGGCGCCGTCGGGGATGGTGACGGCGCTCAGGGAGGCGCAGCCCTGGAAGGCGGCCTCGCCCACGGCGGGGGCCCCGCCGTTCAGCAGCCGCTCGCCCGTCTGCTTCATCGTGTCAAAAGCGGGCAGACGGATTGCCTGGGCGACGGAGGCAAAGCCGTTGACGCCTTCGCTGCCGGGTTCGGGGATGACGGCGGAGCTCAGATTCCAGCACCAGGCAAAGGCGTGGCTGCCGAAGCTCGTGAGGCTGGCGGGCAGGCTCAGATCCGTCAGAGCCGTGCAGCCGCAGAAGGCGTAGGCGCCTACGGAGCTCACACCCTCGGCGATTACCACGGTCTCGATGGAGCCGGCGTAGCAGGCCCAGGGGGCGGGGCTCTCGAGACTATAGTCATACATGGCGCCGGAGCCGCTGACGGTCAGGGTGGCGGTATCAGCATCCCAGCTCCAGCTCATGGCCGTGCCGCACTGGGCAGGTCCGGGCTCCGCGGAGCCGATCATGGAGATGGGTCGGTTTTGCCAGCTGGTCTCGCCGTTGGGGGCCCAGGAATTGGCGTAGGCCGCGTAGTAATAGACGGTCATCTCAGCGGGGGTGTAGTAGAGCAGGCTGGTGCCGCTCGTGCTGGGTTGTGCGCCGCGGAAGGTCATGCTCGTCAGCGCGCTGCAATTGTCAAAGGCGTTGGAGCTGATGCTCTGGAGCCCCAGACCGAAGCTGATCTCGGTCAGCGCGGAGCAGCGGGAGAAGGCGTTGGAGCCGATACTCTTGACGCTGTTGGGCAGGACCACCTGATCCAGCAGATAGCAGTAATTAAAGCAGTTTTGGCCGATGGCGCTCACACCCTCGGGGATTTGGATGGAGGGCAGCTTGTAGCAGTTCTGGAAGGCGCCGTTGCCCAGGGTCCGGAGGCTGTCGGGCAGGACGATGGTTTCCAGCTTCTGGCAGCTGCGGAAGGCTTCGCTGCCGATGCTGACCACGGGCCCCAGGAAGATCACTTCCGTCAGCTCGGTGCAGCCCTCAAAGGTGGAGCCTTCGATCACCGTGACCCCTGCGGGAATGGTGATGGAGGTGAATTTGGTACCCTGGAAGGCAAAGCCGCCGATCTCGGTGATATTGTCCGGGATCTCAAAGTTCAGCAGGCTCGTGCATTGGCTGAAGCAGCTGCGGCCAATCTTCGTCACGGTGTTCGGGAAGCTGACGCTTTCCAGCCTGCTGCAGTAGTAGAACAAACTGTCGGGTAATGCCGTCAGTGGAATCTGGATCTCAATGGAGCTCAGGTTGGAGCAGCTGGAGAAAACGCCGGTGCCCAGGTTCTCCACGGTGGCGGGGACGGTTATGCTCCCGGTCAGACCGGAGCAGGACGAGAAGCAACCGTCGCCCAGGCTCCGCACAGTGGCGGGAATCTGGATTTCTGTAAGGGCGGAGCAGTTTTGCAAAGCGTTTTTGCCCAGACGCTCCAGGCCCTCGTTCAGGGTCAGGTCGGTCATGCCATAGCAGTTGGCGAAGGCGCTTTCGCCGATGATCTTGACGGAGCCTGGGATCTCCAGGGCGGCAAAGCCTCTGCAGTTGACGAAGGCGGAATCGCCGATGGATTCCAGCCCGTCGGGCAGGGTCAGGCTGGTGATGCCGTAACAGCCGTAGAAAGCGCCTGTGCCGAGGGTCCTCAGCCCGGCGGGAAGCTCCAGGCTGGTCAGCTTGCGGCAATCGTTAAAGGCGTAGCCGCCAATCTCCTTAAGCGCCGTCGGGAACTGGACGGAGGCCAAGGCATAGCAGCGGTAGAAGGCGCTGGGCCCAAGCTCCTTTAGACCCTCGGGCAGGACCAGGGCGGCCAGCTTCTCGTTGGAGCGGAAGGCGCACTCCCGGATGGACTCCAGGGTAGAGGGCAGGCTCAGGTCCACCACGTTGTAGAAGCTGTAGAAGGCGTATTTGCCGATGCCGGTGACGCCTTCGTCCACCACAATATGCTTGCAGGAGCTGCGGAAGCTGCTGTACCAGGGGGCGTAGGTGGAGGAAGTGCTGCCGTAGTCGTACATATCGCCGCCGCCGTGGATGTAGAGAGTATAGGTCGAAGAATCGTACTCCCAGTACATCCGCTTGCCGCACTGGTTGCTGTCGTAGGTCATCTCCAGGGGGTAGCCGTTCCACTCGGTCTCGTCCCCGTTGGGCCGCCAGCTGTCGGCGTGCTCCAGGTCAAAGCCGATGCAGAAGGAGGAATGGCAGCCGTCAAAGACGCTCTCACCGGCGGTGGGGGCCTCGCCCTCGAAGTAGACGTAGCTCAGGGCCTCGTCGTAGAAGAAGACGCGGTCGCCCAGCTCCGCCAGGCTTGCGGGCAGGGTCAGGCTGTTCAGCTTCCGGCAGTCCGCCAGGGCAAAGCTGCCGATCCTCGTCAGGACCTCGGGCAGCTCCACCTGGGTCAGGTTCGGCAGGCTGGTGAAGGCGTAGTCGCCGATCCCGGTGACACCCTCCAGGACCCTGACCTTGGTGATCTGATCCGCGTAGGCGTACCAGGGCTGGGCGGTGTGCATCGCGTAGTCTTCCATCGCGCCCTCGCCGAAGATGGTCAGGACGCCGCCGCTGTAGTTCTGCTCAAAACTCCAGTGTACGTCCTCGCCGCAGTTGTCGGAGCCGAAAGGACGCAGAGCAACGTCGTACCAGGAGCTTTCATTGTGCGGTGCCCAGGAGTCGGTATAGGAGACCGGATAATAGACGACGGTATTTGCTGAACCGGTATTGTAGAGTTCAAAAGGATACCCGTCGCAGACAGGCTGTGCGCCCAGGAAAATGAACTGTTCAGCACAGCATGCCAACGCGCCGGCGCCGAGTCGGTTCACACTGGCCGGAATGACGAGCTTTTTCAGATTCTCACAACCGCGAAACAATCCCTCCGGCAGCTCTGTAAGCGTGCCGGGAAGCGCGGCGGAGTGCAGCCCGCTGTATGCAAAGGCGCAGACGCCGAGGCTTTGCAGCTGCTCGATGCCGTTCACAGCGGTCAGGCTTTCGCAGCCGTAACAGGCGTAGGGCGCAATTGCCGTAACCGTATCGGCCAGCGTGACGGAGCCGCTGAAGCCGCTGGGACAGTACAACAGCGTCGAGCAGTTCTTGTCGTAGAGCAGCCCGTCAACAGAAGTATAGCTCGGGTTTTCCGACGAAACGGTAATCGTCTCAAGGGGAGGCACGGAGTAAATCTGGCTGTCATCCCAGGATAACGGGAGATACAGTCCGCTGAGATCCGTCACCGACGCGGGAACGGAGAGAGAGGTAAGCTCTGTATAGGAGAACGCGCCCGGGTCGATGCTGGTCACGCGCTCGGGGATGGTGAAATCACCGCTCAGATTTACCGTACAGCGGATCAGTCGGGTTCCGTCCTTGGAGTACAAAACGCCGTCCACCACCTCAAAGGCAGGGTTATTCTCGTCTACCGTGATGGATGACAGACAGCAGGTGTAGGCCAGGGCGCCCTCGCCGATCTCGGTGACGGAAGCGGGAATGGAAATGCTTGTGACGCCCTGGTACGTGGCAAGCGCGTACTCGCCGATCCGTTCCAGACCCTCCGGGAGCGCAATGCTCGAATATCTGGTGCCAAAGCCGGAAAGGCTGTAATCTCCGATGGACGTGATGCCCTTGGTGAAGAAGAACTCCTCAAAGTTTCCATCCCAGAAATAGTTATAGTTGTGGTTTCCGGCCTCCAGGTCCCACAGATCGCCGTAGCCGGCAAAGCGAATGCCCGATCTGTAAGCGGCGAGCTTATAGTAGCCCACGTAAACGTGGTCGCCGGCCTGGTCATCGACGTAATAGATCTGGTAGCCGTGCCAGCCGTCGTCTCCGAGGTAGGGGTCCCAGGCGTCCCAGTTCTCGTACAGGAAATCAATTTTTTCACCGCCGGTCTTAAAGTCGCCAAACACCTTGGTACCTACGTTGGCGGGCGGGTTGCCGGTGAAAATAACGTTGTTTCGGTACCATTCGTTGTCCAGCCCCGCGCAGGCGGCGAAGGCGTAGTCGGCAATGCTGTTCACGGAGGCGGGGATAATCAGGCACTCGATGGCCTTGCAGCCATAGCAGGCCTTGACGCCGATGGTCGTCAGGCTGTCTGGCATACGCAAGGTGTGGAGATTCGGATAGCGGTAGAAGGCCCGCGCGCCGATGCTGGTGACGCCCTCCTCGATCCAGATCTCCTTGACCTGCTCCCTGTAACCGTACCAGGGCGCGTTGGTCTCAGTAAAATCGTACATGGGGCCGAGGCCGGTGATATGGAGAATGCCCTTGGCCTCATCGAAGGACCAGCCCAGGCTGGCGCCGGCGCCGGCATGGATCGGCAGCTCGGGCTCCTCACAGACGATGGAAACGCCGTGCCAGAATCCGTCACCGTCGAGGTCCCAGGAGGACAGGTATTCGTCGGAAACTTCGACGAAGAGCTCCTCGGAGCAGCCATCAAAGACTTCTTCGCCCACGGTTTCCGGGGCCGCGCCCAGGGCGATGAGCTTGGTCAGTCCGGTACAGCCGCTGAAGGCGTAGTCACTAATCTCCATCAGTCCATTCGGCAGACTGAGCTCCGTCAGGCCCGCGCAGCAGGCAAAGGCGACGGGCGCGACGTACAGGGTCCCGTCGGGAATGGCGTAGGCCCCGGTCTTTGTGGGCAGGCAGAGGACCAGAGTCTCCCCGTCGGCGGTAAAGAGGACGCCGTCGGTCAGGACGAAGTGCTCCGTCCCGCCCAGGGTCAGGGTCTCCAGCCCGGGGTTGCCGTGGATGGCGTAATTGCCGATGCTTTCCAGGGTACCGGGCAGAGACAGGGAAGTCAGATTCTGCAGATTGCAGAAGGCGTAGTTTGCCAGGGAGCTTGCGCCTTCCCGGACCAGGACGGAGGTGATCTGCTCACTGTAGTCCGACCAGGGGAGCGGGTCGTTCTCGTAATCGTACATCGGCCCGATGCCCCAGACCGTCAGCAGGCCGGTGTCCTCGTTGAAGTCCCAGAGCAGGGCGTCGCCGCAGCGGCCGTTGTAGGTGTCGGTCTCCCGGAAGCCGATGATGGCGCGGCCCTGCCACTCGGTGACGCCGGGGGCGTACCAGCCGGCCTCGTGCTCCACTATGCCCAGGACCAGCAGATCGGCGGGGCAGTCCGCGAAGATCTCCTGGCCCACCACGGTGGGCAGCTCGCCGTACACGATAACCATATCCAGCGCCGAGCAGCCGGCGAAGACGAAATCGCCCAGCTCGCAGGGCGCGCCCATAACCAGCGCGGTATTCAGCGCCTCGCAGTCCGCGAAGGCATAGTCGCCGATGCCGGTCAGGTTCATAGAGGGAACGAATTGTTCCAGGTCGGGGGAGCCCGCGAAGGCAAAGGGACCGACCCGCACAGCGCCGTTGGGCATCTCGCAGTTGGAAGATTTTGCGTTGGGCCAGCGGACCAGCTCCGCACCGCCGTCCCGGTAGAGGACGCCGTCCACGTCGCTGAAGCGGACGTTCCCTTCCTCCACCTCGATGTACGCCAGGGCGTCGCAGTGGACGAAGGCGGAGCCGTCCACCTCGTTCAGGGCCGCGGGCAGGGTGATCTCCTCCAGCGCGGCGCAGCCCGCGAAGGCGAAGCTGCCGATCCGGGTCACGCCCGCGCCCAGGCTCAGGTCCTCCAGATTGAGAAGCTCTGCAAAAACGTAGTCGCCCACGGCGGTCACGCCGTCCTCCACCACCACGTGGCTGATCCAGGCCCGAACCTCGGCCCAGGGCTGATCGTCGGGGGAGGCGAGGTCGTCCATGGCCCCGAAGCCGCTAATGGTCAGGGTTTTGCTGTCGGGGTCAAAATAGAACGTGACGTCCGTGCCGCATTCACCCTCTATGGGATCCAGCCAAACCTGGATGGGGTAGTTCTTCCAGGTGGTTTCCCCGTTGGGGGACCACTGGCTTCGGTAATCGGAGGGATAGTAGATCACGAAATCGGAGGCACAGTTGCTAAACACTCCGCTGCCGAAGGAGGTGGGCGGCGTGCCGCGGAAGCGGGCGAAGTGCAGATTGGAACAGTTCTGGAATACGTAGCCGTTCACCGTGGTCAGACCCTCCGGCAGATCCACCTTCGTCAGCGAGGAGCAGTTGTAGAACGCGCTGGCTGAGAGCGTCCTGAGGGTGCTGGGGAAGACCACGGAGCTCAGAGCGCTGCAGCCGGAGAAAGCGCTGCTGCCGACGGTCTGGACGCCTTCGGGAATCACGATGGCGTTCAGGGATTTGCAGCCGTAGAAGGCGTTTTGACCCAGGCTGCTCAGCTCCTGGGGCATGGACACGGAAAGCAGACCGCTGCAGTTGTAGAAAGCGTAGTTGCCGATGGAGCTCAGGCTCTCGGGCAGGCACAGCGCGCTCAGGCTCGTACAGCCGTAGAAGGCGTAGGGACCGATGGCGCTCACGCCCTCGGGAATCTCCACGGTGTTCAGTATCGTGCAGTTACGGAACATGTAGTCGGGAACGGTCTGCAGCGATGCGGGCAGCGTGGCGGAGGCCAACTGAGAGCAGCCGGAGAATGCGTAGCTGCCGACGGTGCTCACCGTAGAGGGGATCACAATCCCCGTAAGCTTGGTGCAGGAGGCGAAGGCTTCCATACCGATCTCCTCCAGGCCCTCGGGAAGCGTGACGCCGGTCAGATTGGCATAGCTGTAGAAGGCGTCCTTGTACACGTTCAGCGTACCGGCCTCGATCACCACGGAAGTGATCTTGGAGCGGTTGCTGTACCAGGGAGCGCTGCCGGACCAGGACATGGTGCCCGTGGGTCCGCTGTCGCCGGGATAGATATCCAGCACGCCGGTGCTGTTGTTCAGGGAGTAGTACAGGTTGCTGCCGCAGCTGCCCGTGGTGAGCATCTGGGTCGTATACCCGCAGAAGGTGGGATACCCGTTCCAGCTGGAACTGAAGCCGGAGGTGTAATAGATGATCATGCCGGATTTATTATCGACGAGGCTGTAGCTGACGTTGAATGAGATGGGGCGTCCGGCCCGGAAGAAAATTTTCGTCAGCTGTGCATTCCCCGCGATGGCGTAGGAGCCAAGCTTACGCAGCGTGGAGCTGACCGTCACCTCGATCAGAGCTTCGCACATATAAATGGCGCTGTCGTTCAGGTACTGGAGACTGGTGGGGAGAACGACGGAAGTCAGCTGCGAACACTTGAACATGGCGTAGTCGCAGATGGTGTCCACTCCGGCGGGAACGTTCAGCTTGCCGCTTCTGCACGGGGCGACGCAGTACAGGGTTTTGCCGTCGGCGCTGAGCAGCATGCCGTCCGTTGTCTGCAGGGCGGCGTTGGCCGGGTCCAGATTGAATTCCGTCATTCCCTGAAGCCCGGTGAAGGGGTTCTTGCCGATCTCGCTGACGTTGGCAGGGATCAGAACGTTCGTCAGACCGCTTTCCCGGAATGCGAAGTTGCCGATCTTCCGCAGGGAGTCTGGCAGCTCGATCTGGGTCAGATTCGTGCATCGATAGAACGCGAAAGCGCCCACGGAGCTCATGCCCTCGGGCAGAGAGACGGCGGTAATGCTCTCTCGCAACGCGGTCCAGGGAGCGCCCGTGGCGACGTTGATGGTATAGTCGTACATATCGCCCGTTCCGGTGATGGTCAGCGTACCGCTGTCCTCGTCGAAGGACCAGGCCAGCTCGTCTCCGCAGATCTGCAGATCGGCGTCCCAGGCCTCAACACGGTAGGAGGCAGCCAGATCCCACTTGCCGTCGTCGTTGTAGTCAAAGCCGGCCTTGTAGCCCTTGCGGTAGAGGATCATAAAGCCGGAGACGTTACTGAAAAGAACGGCGGGAGAGCTGATGGTCGGGCAGGGGCCCATGAACTTGGCCCAGGTAAGACTGCTGCAGTTCCAGAAGGCGCTGCCGCCGATCGTTGTCACGTTCTTGGGTATGACCACCGAGCTAAGGGCAGAGCAGTTCATAAACGCCTCGTCGCCGATGGAAGTCAGGCTTTCGGGCAGGGTCAGGGAAGCCATGCTTGCACAATCGAGGAAGGCGTATCTCCCAACAGAAGACAGTCCCTCAGGGAGCGTCACAGTATCCAGAGCGGAGCAGCCCTGGAAAGCGTAGTTTCCGATGGACGTTATGCCCTCGGAGAAGACCAAAGCGGTGATCTCATTCCGAAGCTCATACCAGGGGGATAGATTGTCGGTCGTGTCGTAGTCGTACATATCGCCGGTGCCGGTGACGGTGAGGACGCCGGTGGCGGCGTCCAGGGACCAGCTCAGCGCGTCGCCGCAGGCGTTGAGCGGCTGCGGCTCCGTGGGATCGGTGGGATCAGTGGGGTCCGTGGGATCGGTGGGGTCCGTGGGATCCGTGGGATCGGTGGGATCGGTGGGGTCCTCGCCGGGAGCGCCCGAGAGGATCTGCGCCAGATCAACGTCAAGAAAATACAAATCCGTGACGTTGTAGTGGCGAATGGCCGCATAGACCGTTCCCTCTCCAATGAAGTCCGTGAGGGCGGCGCTGTACTGGGTCCATTCCGCCGTGGCGGTATAGTCCTGGGAGAGCTTGGTCATCTCGCTGACGTTCGGGCTCGTGCCGGCGTAGATCGCGAAGACCTCACTCGGCCAGCTCGCGTCCTGTCCCTTCGCGTAGAAGGAGAAATAGGCCTCCGTTGCCGCACTCAGATCGAAGGCCGGAGTCACGGCCCAGTTATTGGGGGTCAGGGCTCCGGTGCCGTTGATGTAGGACTGGGAAACGAGCATATTGCTCCCTTCGTAGGCTGCCATGGTGTTATTCTCGATGGAAGGCGACCATAGCCAGTTGTGGCCGTCGCCGTCGGAATCCACGAAGGTCCAGCCGACGGCGGCGGGGTCGGTCTCGAAGTCCCAGGAATTCAGCACGGCGCGCTGATTTCCGCTCGGGAGCAGATGCCGGCCCTCCGGTTCTTCGAATGGGGGTGGGGGATCGTTCAGCCGTTCAGCGTCCCCCCGGGAGGGCTTCCCTCCGGTCGTTTCGCTGAGCGGACGTGCCGTCGTCAACGGCGAAGCCCGTGGGCAGCACGGACAGCACCATCACGACAGCCAGAAACAGTGAAAGCAATCGTTTGATCATAAAGATACCTACATTTGTTTGGAATACGATTGAAACAGCGAATACCCTGCCAAATTATTTATACCGGATTATAACGGAATTGTCATCAAAAAAAGTTTGTTTTTTTCATTATTTTTGAAAAGATTCTCAGTAACCGAGAGCAGTCCGCAGGAAATATGAAAAAATGGCAGCCAGGCGCCGGATACAAAACAGGAGACCGTTGCAAAAAAACGGTCTCCTGTCTGTTTGGCTGCGCATCGTATGGGACTTGGTGGATTAGCGGGTGAAGCCGATCTTCAGACGGATTTCTGTGGCGTGATTGGCGGAACCGGGTATTTCCGTGCCGCCGATGACCGGGCAGCGTGCGCCGGGCAGTATGCGGCCGTCCAGGATGTCCGCTGCGAAGACAAATTTCTCATTCCCGATGCCGGGGCTGCTTATCTGTTTCGGTCAGAGCGGGGGATTCCTCGTTCCAGACCTCCTTGGCCAGACGGAACACCGCCCAGCCCTTGGGCCAGCCCACGTACATCGTTGCGTGGGTGATGATGGCGGCGATCTCCTCCTTGGTGACCCCGTGGGCCTTGGCGTTTTGCAGATGGTAGGTCAAAGACGAGTCCGTAATTCCGGAAGCCATCAATGACACCACGGTAATAATGCACTTGGTCTTGACGTCGACGGCCGCCTCGTTCCACACCTCGCCGAAGAGCACGTCGTCGTTGAGGTGGGCGAACGCGGGGGCGAAGTCCCCCAGCTGGGCTCTGCCCGCGGTCTGTACAATCTTCTCTGCCATTTAGCTTTCCTCCTGTTTCGATTCGATCCTCTGATCCCCGGTGGACCAGACCTGTTTCTCTTTCGCGTTGGCGGGCTTGTTCTGGGCCATGACGCCTGCCAGGGGGTGGGGGACGTAGGGCGCTTCCAGATACGCCTGCTCCTCCTCCGTCAGCGCCAGCTCCACAGCCTTCGCCGCGCCTTCGACGTGGCGGAGCCTGGTCGCACCGACGACGGGAGACGTCACCTTGGTCAGCAGCCAGGCCAGGGAGATCTCCGTCATGGAAACCCCGCGCTTCTCCGCCAGCTCCGCCACCCGGGCGATGATCACCTTGTCCTGCTCCGCCGTGGCGTCATATTTGAACTTGGCGTAGGCGTCCTCTTCCGCCCGCTTGGTGCCGTTCTCCCCGGGCAGCCGGGACAGACGGCCGCTGGCCAGGGCGCTGTAGGGGGTCAGGGCGATATTCTCCTGATTGCAATAAGAGACCATTTCCCGCTCCTCCTCCCGGAAGATCAGGTTGTAGTGGCCCTGGACGGAGACGAACTTCGCGAAGCCCTCCCGCTCCGCAAGGGCGTTGGCCTGGGCCAGCTGCCAGGCAAAGCAGTTGGAGATGCCGATATACCGGGCCTTCCCGGCCTTTACCACGCGGTTCAGACCGTCGAGGACGTCATAGATGGGCGTCTGCCAGTCCCACATGTGGTAGATGTACAGGTCCACGTAGTCCATGCCCAGGTTTTTCAGGCTGGTGTTCAGCATGGTCTCGACGTGCTGTTGGCCGGTGACGCCCGCCTCAATCTCCGCCTGGGTCCGGGGCAGGAATTTGGTGGCAACCACCACGTCCTCCCGCCGGACGAAGTCCCGCAGGGCGCGCCCCAGATACTGCTCGCTGGTGCCGCTCTGGTAGGCAATGGCGGTGTCGTAGAAGTTGACGCCCAGCTCCAGGCCCCGCTGGATGATCTCTCTGCTGCGCGTCTCGTCCAGCGTCCAGCTGTGCTGACCCCGGCCGGCATCCCCGAAGCCCATGCAGCCCATGCAGATCCGGGATACCGTCAGATCCGAATTGCCGAGTTTGGTATATTTCATAGGAACCTCAATTCATCCTTCCGCAGCTGCCCACCTTATCCCCGGTGACGAAATACTCGTAGGTCGGGAACTCAAAAAGCACGGGCTTGAAGCTGTGATAGTTGATCTTGCCCTTTTCGTTCAGCACCTGCTCCTCGGCGTAGACCGCCAGGACCTTGCAGATGAACTGGTCGAAGGCCTCCAGCTCATAGTTGCCGTCCACCTCGCACTCGATGGAGACCTTGGCCGCGTCGATCAGCGGCGCGCCGTGCTCGCCCAGGGTCCAGGCGAAGGCTTCGGATTTATCCGTCTTGCTGCCGCTGAGCACGCCCATGCGGTCGGCCTCCTTCAGCCAGGAGGGGTCCACCACGTTGACGGACAGCTTTTTCGTCTCCCGGATGCCCTTGTTGATATAATGGGCCTGCACCAGGGAGACCATGATGTGGCTGTGGGCCACGGTGCCGGTATGGGCCACCAGGGTCCAGCTGGGCTTGCCCGCCACCATGGCGCCGACAACCACCAGGGGCGAGGGATACAGGGCGAGAGAGGCTCCGATATTCTTCTTCATATTATTTCATCTCCTTTTTGAAAGATAATGTCAGCCCAGAAGCCTGCGCAGGCAGGCAAGGGTGAGTTCATAAATGGAAAGATAGCGGAAATCCACGCCGGCCTTCTCCATGGCGGAGCGCTGCTTTTCCGTCGCCGCGGCATAGGGGTAGATGCCGAACATAAAGGGGAAGAAGACCAGCCGGAAGCTCAGCCGCCGGGCCTCGTCCAGCTCCGGGCAGAACTTTTGCAGAAGCCGATCCACGTTCTCCAGGGATTTGCCGTAGGCGGCCTTGAAGGAGACCAGCAGCTCGGGGCGGCTGTTGGCCTCCATGTCGTAGTTGTTCATGGCCAGCAGCTTCAACAGCTGCTCCCGCTTCTCCAGGGAGCGGGCGATTTTTTCCGCCAGCCCGGCTTTGGAAAGCTGCTCGTTTTCCGCGAGAATCGCCTCCAGCTCCGCGTTCCAAAGATCGTACTCCCGCTCATAGAGGGCCAGGAAGATTTCCTCCTTGGTCTGGAAGTAATTATAGATGGTGGGGCGGGAGAAGGAGGTCTCAGCGCCGATTTCCTTCAGGGTGATTTCTTTGAAGCTCAGGGTCTGATACAGCCGCTGGCAGGCGTTGATGATTTCCTCCCGCCGGGTGGCGATCAGCTCCGGGGTGCCTTTAATCATAATCGTTCTCCTCATTCTTCGTTTGCTGACATCGTGTCAGCAAGCTCATTGTACCACATCGCTGACACTGTGTCAATAGAAAAACGCCGGTTGAAAAAATATTTTTTCGGATATTGACACGGTGTCAACAGTGGTGTATAATATGGCTGACACAATGTCAACGGCTTGATGATTCGGAGGATACTATGACGAAACAATACCGGAACAGACTCATTTTGGCGAGCCTTGCGCTGATTCTTCTGCTGGTCCTTTCCGCCTGCGGCAGCGCCGGGAGCGTTCCTGCCGAGAAGCCTCAGCAGAC
This sequence comes from Oscillospiraceae bacterium, assembly GCA_017519005.1. Lineage (GTDB taxonomy): Bacteria > Bacillota > Clostridia > Oscillospirales > Oscillospiraceae > JAFRPC01. The sequence goes on from JAFWTG010000049.1 coordinate 15,405, forward strand.
CACCGAGGGCGCAGCCGCGCAGACCGAAGCCCCGGCCGAGACCCGGGCGGCTGCCCCCGCCGACACCCAGGCCGCACCGGAGAGCAGCGCCGCTGCGCCTGCTCCCGCCGGGAAGGACACCCTGGTGGTCTATTTCTCCGCCACCGGCACCACCAGAGCTGTGGCCGAGAAGATCGCCGCCATCACCAACGCGGACCTGTATGAAATCAAAGCGGCCCAGAAATATACCGACGCCGACCTGAACTGGCACGACAGCAGCAGCCGCACCACCAGGGAGCAGAACGACAAAAACGCCCGCCCCGAGATTGGCAGCGAGGCCGTTTCCCTGGCGGGTTATACCACGATCTATATCGGCTATCCCATCTGGTGGGGCGAGGAGCCCCGGATCCTGGATACCTTCGTGGAATCCTATGACTTCGACGGCGTGACCCTGATCCCCTTCTGCACCTCCTCCAGCAGCGGCATCGGCCGAAGCGGCCGGAATCTTGCGGAGAACGCGGGCAGCGGCAGCTGGCTCGACGGCAGGCGCTTCGGCGCCGGGGCCTCGGAGTCGGAGCTGCGCGACTGGATCAGCAGCCTCTGATAAATATGTAGCGGCGCACAGCGTGCGCCACTGCAAGAGGCGGTCCGGATGTGGCGCGCGATGTGCGTCTCTACAGAAAGAAAACCCCAAAACAGGAGGATTCCGACATGGGTGGAACAAAAAAGCGCAATTTCAAATGGATCGTGGACCTGTTCATGACGCTGGTGCTGCTGTGCCTGATGGCCTATCAGGTCTGCGGGGAGCTCCTGCACGAATGGGGCGGCGTGCTCATGACCCTGCTGCTGATCGTCCACCACGTTCTGAACCGCAGGTGGTACGCCGGCATCTTCAAGGGCCGGTACAACGCCTACCGGATCGTGACGCTGCTGGTGAACACCCTGCTGCTGGGCTCCATCGCCCTGACGGCCCTCTGCGGCATGTCCATGAGCGCCCACGCCCTGCCCTTTCTCTACGGTCTGCTGCCCGTCTCCTTTGCCCGGCAGACGCACCTGGCCCTGTCCTACTGGTCCTTCGTGCTGATGGGCTTCCACCTGGGCCTGCACGTGCCCGCCATGACGGCGGGACTGAAATGGAGCGGCAAAGTCAAGGCCGCCCTTTCCCTGCTCTGCGCGGCGCTTGCCGGTCTGGGCTTTTGGCTGTTTGTGAATAACGGTCTGCCGGACTACATGTTCTTCCGCACGCCCTTCGCCTTCTTCGACTACGATAAGGAGGCCCTGCCGGTCTTTGCCGAGAACCTGGCCGTTCTGACCGGCTTTGCCTTCCTGGGCGGCTGCTGTGCCAAGCTCTGCAAGCGAAGGCTCTGACATCACCCAGGCGATCTATGACCGGCTGGGCAGCTTTTCCGATGACTATGACAACGAAGCGCTGATCCGAACCGGAAAGCGGACCTATTCCTTTGAGAACACCATGTACGGCACCCTCGGCCCGGAACGGGTGGTCTGGGACGAGGACACCTACGAAGCGATGCAGCAAAGCATAAGAAAAAATCAGAAAAACCAGGGAAAGAAAAATCGCAAGTGATTCCCGATCAATCGACACTTTTGCCGTTTCATGTCGTTCAATTTGAGCCTTCAGGGTGATATCATGATGTCACAAAACAAAGGAGGTTCTGAATATGAACACAGACAAAGCTTATGCGGAAAAGATCGCCAGCGAATACGCGCCCAAAGAGACGAGAAAGGTCGTCGCACTGAAAAAGCTGGACAACCGCGCCAAACGCCCGGCAAACGTGTTTGCCTACAGCTTCGGCGTCGTCATGGCCCTCTTGCTGGGCGTCGGGATGTGCCTTTCCATGAAGGTGCTCGGCGACGGCAGCACACTTTACACGGTGCTCGGCATCGTTGTCGGCGTGATCGGGATCGTCGGCGTTTCTGTCAACTACGCCATTTATAGAAAGCTTCTCGAAAACTCAAAGAAAAAGTATTCCGCCGACATCATCGCCCTCGCGAATCAGATCGCAGCCGAATAAAGGAGCGCTTATGAACAAGCAGGAAAGCAAATACCAATACACAGCCTCGTTGATGGACGAGGCTCTCCTGCTTTTGCTGGAACAAAAGGAATTCGACGCCATTACGGTGAAGGAAGTCTGTCAGAAGGCCGGCGTGAATCGGTCCACGTTTTATCTGCATTATGAGACGATGAACGATCTGCTGGAGGAAACGGTGGCATTGATCAACGACCGGTTCAAGGCGTCGCTTGCTTCCGTTCCGACCGACGATCCCACTAAGGTTGTTTTGACCAGCGAACAATATCTGCGTCCCTATCTCAGCTTTATCAAGGAAAACATGCGGGCCTATCAGGTGATCCACCAAAAGGATCACTTGTTCAACTCGCAGAAAACTTTTCAGAGCTTTTATCAGTCCATCTTCTCCCCGGCGCTGACCCATTTCGGCGTCAGCGAACAGGAAAAGAAATATGTATTTGCGTTTTATACCCAGGGCACGGTGGCGATCATCGGCAAATGGCTGGAAGGCAGCTGTCAGGACGACGTCGATCTTATTATTGATCTGATTACACGGCACACGCTGGCATACGGACGGGATGCGCAATGAACAAAACGAAACAATTTTATGCCCGCTGGAAGAGCGACTATGATTTCAAAACCGTCACGGCATCCCTCGGTTCCCTGGCTGTGACGGTGATTTTCGCGTTGTATAACGGATTTCTCGGGGTTCATCATGCCTCGCTCTGGCACGGGACGATCTGCGCTTATTACCTTGTTCTCTCCATTTTGCGGGGATTCATTGTTCTGTCCGAGAAAAAGATCAAAGGCCCTGAAGGGGCAGCACGGGCAAGGAATAAGATCTATCTCAGCTCGGCAGTCTTGCTGTTCATTCTGAACCTGAGTCTTGTCGTGCCGGTATCGCTGCTGGTCCTGCTGCAGAAGCCGGTGAAAATGTCTCTGATTCCGGCAATCACAATGGCGGCATATACGACGTATAAGATTGTGATGGCGTCAGTCAACCTGAAAAAACGGAAAAAGTCGGAAAACAAACTTGTCAGACTCCTGCGAACGATCAATTTTATAGACGCGCTGGTATCCATTCTTACGCTGCAAAACACGTTGATCATGGTAAATATGAAGGGCGAAGGGAACCAAATGCTGACCTTGTCGGCGGTCACCAGCGCGGTAATTATGCTGACTGTTCTCGTACTGTCCGTTGCTGCCATCCGGAAGGGTATCGTCGGACTGAAAAATTGTGGATCAAATATTGGGACGCAGTAAACAAGGAGAAGGAAATCAACGCAAGGGTTGCAATTCATTTGAAATAACGCCGAACGGTCGGGAAAAGGATCTATAAATCCTTCCTTTTGCCGGTCTTTTGTCGTCTTGTTTCCGTGTGTTCCGTGTCTGGAAATAGTCATGGCTGTGGTCAAGTATATACGAGAAAATAGCTGTCGGCATATCGTACAAATAACAGAGCTATGAGAAAGGAAAAATCCTCAGATTTTCGTGCTTCCTGCACAAGAATCTGAGGATTTTGGTCGGAGTGGCGGGATTCTCCCGCGGGCTGAAAAACAGTCCACCGGACTGTTTTTCGCGGCAGTTGCCGCCGCCCTGTTCGAATCC
>JAFWTG010000050.1 GCA_017519005.1 Oscillospiraceae bacterium
CATCGGCCCTCCGTATCGTTCGGGGAAAGGGCCGATGTGGGCATCGGCCCCTACGGACGAAAAAAACGCCCCCGGATATTGCTATCCAGAGGCGAATAATCGCGGTTCCACTCTGCTTTGTCGCTTTGGCACTGACGCGGCCTCACGGGGTCTCCCCTCCGCTCCCGGACGCACTTCCCCGCGGGCCCTGCCGCGTCCGCTTCCAGCCAATGGCGGGCGCTCTCTGTCGCAGTCCGCTGCGGGTACTCTTTCCGTTCCCAGCGGATATTCAATTTACGCAGGTATTTTAGCAGATTTCCCGGGGCCTGTCAATCCCCTTTTGCCGGGTTTTCGCTGTGTTTTTTCCCGGATTCCGTCTGCGGCTCGATCTGGGCGCGAAGGATGGCGTCCAGGTCGGGGTGGGTCTTCGACAGGGCGATGGGCCGGCCGTCCAGGTCGGTGAAGCAGTGCTCGGAGCTGCCTGTGGCGATCAGCTCGCCGTCGGAGACGCGGATCATCTCGTAGCCGATCTTCAGCCGCAGGCGGTCGAAGGAGCGGATGCGGACCTCCACCCGGATCTCCTCGTCGAAATGGGCCGGGCGGCGGTAGCGGCACTCCACCCCCACCACCGGGGAATAGACGCCCCGGGCCTCCAGCAGCGTGAAGGGAACGCCGATGCGCTCCAGATAGGCCACGCGGGCCTCCTCCATCCAGCGGACGTGGTTGGAGTGGTGGACGCAGCCCATCTTGTCGGTCTCATAGTAGTGGACGCGGTGAACGTAGGCTTCCATCATTTCTTCCTCAGCTCCAGCACGTCCCAGTTCTGGATGAAGTACTCCACGCCGGAATAGATGGTGGGCAGGACGATGATCAGCACCAGGACCCAGTTGGCCCAGGTCCAGCCGTGGAGCGCGATCTGATCATAGAAGGCGATCCAGACGCAGAGGGCCACCATGGTGGAGAAGGTCTTCACCTTGCCGGACCAGCCGGCGGCGATGACCCGGCCCTTCTGCACGGCGATCAGCCGCAGGCCGGTGACGGAGAACTCCCGGGTCAGGACGATGACCAGAGCCCAGGCGGGCATCAGGCCCCACTGGCAGAAGACGCACATGGCGGCGATCACCAGCAGCTTGTCCGCCAGAGGGTCCAGGAACTTGCCGAAGTCGGAGACCTGGTTGTACTTCCGGGCAACGTGCCCGTCCACGTAGTCCGTGAGGCTGGCGATGATGAACAGCGCCAGCGCCAGCCATTTGAGCCAGGTATGGCCGGGGCTCAGGAGAAAAGCCAGCAGAAACGCCGGGATCATGGCCACCCGGACCAGGGTGATTTTGCTTGCAGTCGTCATATCAGTCAACCTCCCTGCCGATCAGCTCGCCGTCCTCGGCGCCCAGGATCAGCACTTGTACAAATTCGCCGGGCGTGTGCTCACGCTCTGCCGTAAAGCGGACCGTCCCGTCGATGCCGGGGGAATCCGCGTAGGTCCTGCCGTAATAGAACCGGCCGTCCCAGTCGTCCGTCAGGACCTCCATCACCGTGTCGAAGCGGGCCTCGTTCCAGGCGTCCAGAATATCGGCCTGGAGCTCCGCGATGTAGTCGGCCCGGCTGCAGGCGATCTCCTCGTCGGGGTAGTCCATCCGCGCCGCGGGGGTCCCCTCCTCCGGAGAGAAGGCAAAGGCCCCCACCCGCTCCAGCCGGTACTTCCGCAGAAAGGCGCAGAGCTCCTCGAACTCCGCCTCCCCCTCCCCGGGCAGACCGGCGATCAGGCTGGTGCGCAGCACCAGACCGGGAATACGGCTGCGGAGCTTGGTGAACAGCGCCTCCAGATAGGCCTTGTCGCCCCGGCGGTTCATCTTTTTCAGGATGCCGTCGTTCACGTGCTGGATGGGGATGTCCAGATACTTGACGATTTTGGGCTCGGCGGCCACGGTCTCAATCAGCTCGTCGCCGATCTCGTCGGGATAGGTGTAGTGGACCCGGACCCAGTGGATGCCCTCGATCCGGCAAAGCCGCCGCAGCAGCTCGGGCAGCTTGTGTTCCCCATAGCGGTCAATGCCGTAGCGGGAAGTGTCCTGAGCCACCACGATCAGCTCCCGGGTGCCGTTGGCCGCCAGGCCCTCGGCCTCCGCCAGAATGTCCTCCATGGCCCGGCTGCGGTATCTGCCCCGGAGCTTGGGGATCACGCAGAAGGCGCAGCAGTTGTCGCAGCCCTCGGCGATCTTGATGTAGGAGTAGTGCCGCGGAGTGGTGAGAATGCGGCCCGTCTCCTCCACGGGGGCGTGGATGGAGCCGAACTCCGCCACGGGGCTGTCCCGCAGCAGCTGCTCGGCGGCGGAAACCACGTCGAAATAGCTGCCGGTGCCCAGGACGCCGTCCACCTCGGGCAGCTCCTGCAGGACCTCCCGCTGATAGCGCTGGGCCAGACAACCGGTGACCAGGAGCTTCCCCACCCGGCCCTCGGCCTTCTTCTGGGCCACGGCCAGGATGTTGTCGATGGCCTCGCTCTTGGCGGCGTCGATGAAGCCGCAGGTGTTGACCACCACCAGCTCCACGTCCTCCGGCTCCGGCCGGATTTCCCAGCCCGCCTGCTCCAGCAGATACATCATCTGCTCGCAGTCGATCTGATTCTTGGCGCAGCCGAGAGAGATGAACGATACAGTTTTCGGCATGAATACCTCCAAGTTGTCCATTTTTTCCAAGTTATGCATCACTCTTGATTTGCTCCAGCGCTTCCCGTACCTCCGACCAGGTATATCCCCGCCGGAGGGCCGCCTGGGCGGCGCTGCGGAGGGTCTTCTCGTCGGGCTCCTCCCCGAGGCGCTTTCGGAGGAAGTCTGTCAGGGCCTCCGTCATGTCAGGCAGGCCGGCCAGGGCCTCGTCCCAGTACTGCCTGGGGATGCGCTTCTCGTAGAGCATCTGCCTGATCCGCTCGGCCCCGTAGCCCCGGGCGGCGCCCCGGGCCACGATCTGCCGGGCCGTCTCGGCGTCGTCCAGCAGCTTCAGCTCCGCGAGCCAGGCCACGGCTTCCTTCGCGTCCTCCGGCTTCTCGCCCTTCTGCGTCAGCCGCCGCTCCAGGTCGCCCTTGGACACCGCCGCCGCGGAGATGATCCGCACGGCCCGGGCCTTGGCGGAGAGGGCGGCGTTGGCGGCCTCCAGGGCCTGATACGCCGCCTCGCTCAGCGACATGCCCACGAAAAGCCCCTGCTCCGCCACAGTCTGGGGAAGATATTTCCTTGTGGTTCCGTCGTCAAAGATCACGACGCTTTTCGTCCCCGGCCGCTTCGGCGGCAAAATGGCCTTGATGCTGCGTTCCATAGGGCCTCCTGCGGAAAGGAATGTAGGGGCAAGCATTGCTTGTCCGGTTTGCGAAGCAAACAATCGTCCGAAGGACGATCCTTCGCTGATGGTCGGTTTTCCTGATTTGCCTGCGGCAAATTGCATTCGTTCCGAATGCCGGACAAGCAAGGCTTGTCCCTACGGCGAAAACGGCCCGTTTTTGTCATTGCGAGGCCAGTGCGCACACTGGCCGTGGCAATCCGTTTCCCCCGTCCCCATTTCCAACGTTTTCAAATGGCAATTTGAAAACACCGCAATTTTGCGTTTTGCACTTTGCATTTTGCATTCCCGCCCGGGCGGGGATTTGGCCGGCAGATTGCCGGCGCTACAGGCGGGTCTGATGCCTGATGCCTGATGCCTGATCCCTCGTCCGGGCGGGGAACCCGTGGCGCACAATGTGCGCCGCTACAGGCGGGTCTGTTCCCTGTTCCCTGTTCCCTGTTCCCTGTTCCCTGAAATTAAAGCTCGTCGTCGAAGTCCTCGGCGCTGACGCTGACGGCGCGGTCGGCGGCCTCGGCGGGCTGGGAGGCCGCGCCGGGGCGGGCGGTGGTCTCCGCCAGCTTGGCCCGGACCCGGGCCTCCACGTCCTCGGCCACGGCGGGATTCTCCATCAGATACTTCTTGACGCTGTCCTTGCCCTGGCCGATGCGCTCGCCGCCCATGGAGAACCAGGAGCCGGCCTTCTGGATCACGTCGAAGTCCACGGCCATATCCACCAGCTCGCCCCACTTGGAGATGCCCTCGCCGAAGAGGATGTCAAACTCGGCCTGGCGGAAGGGCGGCGCCACCTTGTTCTTCACGACCTTGACCCGGACGTGGTTGCCGATGACGCTGCCGCCCTCCTTGATGCCCTCCACGCGCCGCACGTCCAGCCGGACGGAGGCGTAGAATTTCAAGGCGTTGCCGCCGGTGGTGGTCTCGGGGTTGCCGTACATGACGCCGATCTTCATGCGCAGCTGGTTGATGAAGATCACGACGCAGTTGGTCTTGGCGATGGTGCCCGCCAGCTTGCGGAGGGCCTGGGACATGAGCCGGGCCTGGAGGCCCACGAACTGGTCGCCCATCTCGCCCTCGATCTCCTGCCGGGGCACCAGAGCCGCCACGGAGTCCACCACCACGGCGTCCACCGCGCCGGAGCGCACCAGGGCGTCGGTGATCTCCAGGGCCTGGTCGCCGGTGTCGGGCTGGGAGACCAGCATGGAGTCGATGTCCACGCCGATGGCCTTGGCGTAGACCGGGTCCAGGGCGTGCTCCGCGTCCACGAAGGCCACCTCGCCGCCCTGCTTCTGGGCCTGGGCCAGGATGTGAAGGGCCAGGGTGGTCTTGCCGGAGGACTCGGGGCCGTAGATCTCGATGATGCGGCCCTTGGGTACGCCGCCCACGCCCAGGGCCGCGTCCAGCGCCAGGGAGCCGGTGGGGATGGCCTCCACGTTCAGCTCGGGCCGGTCGCCCATGCGCATGACGGCGCCCTTGCCGAAGCTCTTCTCGATCTGGCGAAGGGCGGTCTCCAGGGCCTTCTTCTTATCCGTGGCCTGCACGGGAGCCTCATAGGCGGGTTTTTTCGTTGCCATATTGTTTCTACCTCACTTGTTTTAAGATAGCTTTATTCTATCATCTTTGCAGTCCCATATGCGGGACAGATTAGTGAATTAACAATGAATAATGAACAGTGAATAATTGAGGTGTCGCTTCGCGACGATTTAAATTTCATTTGTAATTGTTCAGTCGCCCGTAGGGGCCGAACTCGAAAAGTCACGAATGTATGCCTACATCGGCCCTACCTACCGATTTTTGCCTGCAAGCGAGGGCGGATGTGGGCATCCGCCCCTACGACGAAGGGGGCTACTGAATAGATACTTTCATTTTTCAAATCGGAGATTTGAAAAATACCGAAACTCTTACCTCTTACCTCTTACCTGTTACCTGTTAACTAAGTCCGTAGGGGCCGATGCCCAC
>JAFWTG010000051.1 GCA_017519005.1 Oscillospiraceae bacterium
ATGGAGAAGGCCGTGGCGGAGCCGGTGGCGGTGCCCAGCTTCAGGGCATAGTCGTAGTCGCCCTTCCCCAGCCAGCCGGCCAGGAAGCCGGCCACCATGGAGTCGCCCGCGCCCACGGAGTTCAGCACCTTGCCCTTGGGGCAGCCGATCCGGTGGACCAGGCCGGCCTCGTCCAGCAGCAGAGCGCCGTCGCCGGCCATGGACACCAGAATATTCCGGCCGCCCAGTTCCTGCAGCTTCCGAGCGCAGTCCGCGATCTCCTCGTCGGTCTTGAGGACCTTGCCGAAGATCTCGCCCAGCTCATGGTTGTTGGGCTTGATGAGGAAGGGGTGATATTTCAGCACGTTGACCAGCAGATCCTTGGTGGCGTCCACGGCGATGGGGATGTTTTTGCCGTCCAGCCGGGCCATGATGCGCTCGTAGGTGTCGCCGGGCAGGCACTTGGGAATGGAGCCGGAGAGCACCAGCAGGTCCTCGGGGCCGATCCTTTCCAGCTTCTCGTAGAGCTTTTCCATGTCGGCCTCGGTGATGACGGGGCCGATGCCGTTGATCTCGGTCTCCTCGGCGGCCTTGACCTTGACGTTGATGCGGGTCATGCCCTCCTTCACGCGGATCAGATCGGTCTTCAGACCCATCTGGGCCAGGCCCTTCTCAAAGCCCTCGCCGATGAAGCCGGCCACGAAGCCCAGGGCCACGGTGTCGAAGCCCAGGGTCCGCAGAACGTTGGATACGTTGATGCCCTTGCCGCCGAACTGGAACTCCTCGGACTCGTTGCGGTTGATCTCGCCGGGCCGCAGCTCGGGAAAATGGACCACGTAGTCGATGGCGGGATTGAACGTGACGGTGTAGATCATAAATAGCCTCCAATCAGAACGGCCCCGTCGGGACCGTCAGACGATCCCGGCGGGAATCGTTGATTCACTCAGCACTCCAGCTTTTCCAGGGTGCAGGTCTTGGCGATGGACTTGCGGATGGCGGCCCGCAGGGGCAGCACGGAGGAGGGGGAGACGGAGAGCTCGTCGATGCCGATGGCCAGGAAGGTCTCCAGCAGACTCAGGTCCGCGCCCAGCTCGCCGCAGATGCCAATCCAGATGCCGGCGGCGTGCGCCGCGTCGGCGGCGATCTTCAGCGCCCGCAGCACAGCGGGGTGATGAGGATCGAAGAACTTGCCCAGGTCGTTGGCCTGACGGTCGCAGGCCAGGGTGTACTGGGTCAGGTCGTTGGTGCCCACGGAGAAGAAGTCAACCTCCTTGGCCAGGGCGTCCGCCACGAAGATGGAGGCGGGAGTCTCGATCATGATGCCGATCTCAGTGTCGGGGTTGTAGGGGATGCCCTCCTTGTCCAGCTCGGCCATGACCTTGGCGCAGGCCCGCTTGCACTCCTTGACCTCCCAGACGGAGGTAATCATGGGGAACATGATCGCAACCTTGCCGTAGGCGGAGGCGCGGTAGAGCGCCCGGAGCTGGGTGCGGAAGATCTCGGGCCGGTTCAGGCAGATGCGGATGGCGCGGACGCCCAGGGCGGGGTTCTCTTCCTTCTTCATGTCGAAGTAGCCCACCTGCTTGTCGGCGCCGATGTCCAGGGTACGGATGACCACGCGCTTGCCGTTGAGCCCGGCGGCCACGGCCTTGTAGGCCTGGAACTGGGTATCCTCGTCGGGGAAGTCGGAGGCCTTCAGGTACAGGAACTCGGAGCGGAACAGGCCGATGCCCTGGCCGTCGTTGTTCAGCACGGCGGGCAGGTCCTCGGGAGAGCCGATGTTGCAGTAGACCAGGATCTCGCGGCCGTCCAGGGTCACGTCCTCCTTGCCCTTCATGGTGTCCATGAGGACCTTCAGCTCCTGCTGCTTCTTCAGCTTGGCGTTGTAGGCCGCCAGGGTGATCTCGTCGGGCTCCAGGGCCACCTTGCCGGTCTCGCCGTCGATGTAGGCGGTGCGGCCCTCCATCTCCTCCTTGAGCGCTTCGCCCAGGCCGCAGATGGCGGGAATGCCCATGGTCCGGGCCAGGATGGCGGTGTGGGAGTTGCCGGAGCCGCCCTGGGTCATGAAGCCCAGAATCTTGGACTTGTCCAGCTGCAGGGTCTCGGAGGGAGCCAGATCGTCGGCGGCCAGAACCACGGGCACGTCAGAGTCGATGCCGCCCTCCACCACGCCCATCAGATTGTTGAGGATGCGGGCGGTCACGTCCTTGATGTCGGCAGCGCGGGCGCGCATATAGGCGTCGTCCATGGCCGCGAACATGGCGGCAAACTGCTCGCCGGCCTGCTGCACGGCGTACTCCATGTTGCAGCCTTCGGACTCCAGCGTGTCCATCATGCACTCCACGAAGTCCTCGTCCTCCACGAACATGGCGTGGGTCTCAAAGAGAACGGCGGCCTCGTCGCCCGCCTCCTCGCGGCACTTGTCGGCCAGCTTGTTGAGCTGCTCGATGGATTTCTCCTGGGCCTCGGCCAGACGGGCCTTCTCGGCGTCCAGATCGGAGACCTCACGCTTGGTAACGGTGGCGTCGGCGCGGCGGAAGAAGTAGATGGGGCCGCTGGTGACGCCCTTGGAAACGCCTTTGCCTTGTAAAAGAATCATAGTATATCCTCCCAGTGTGGTTTTTCGTTCGGTTTTGTATGCGAGGCATCGGGCAATAGGCATCAGGCATCAGGCACCGCCTGCCGCGCTGTGCGATTCAATTCCCTTACACCCCGTTCGATAGGCTGCCCGGTTGAGGCATACTTCGTGTCAGGCACCGACTGCTGCGCTGTGCGCGTCTTTTCCTGCTGCCCCCGGTCGGATTGATTGCAAATCCTGATTTACCAAGCAAATGCCGATCAGAGGGCAATGCTTTCAATTCAATCATTGGAGGAAACAATGGAACGGGCGCTGCGGTATCAGGCGCGTATATACAAAACGAGCGGTGCCTGAACTCGAAGAGTCACGAAGTATGCCTGATGCCTGATCTCTGATGCCTGAAATGCATTCAGGGCGGGGTCTTTACGCCCCGCCCGATTTGGAATGCTGCTTACAGGTTCTCTTCCAGGAACTTCTTGACTTCCTCGATGGCCTTATCTTCGTCGGGGCCTTCGGCGGCGACGGTGATGGTGTGGCCGCTCTTGATGCCCATGGCCATGACCTTCATCAGCTGGGAGGCCTTGACGGTGTTGCCGTCCTTGGAGATGGTGACGACGGTGTCGCCAAAGCCCTTGCAGAGCTTGGCAAACATGCCGGCGGGACGGGCATGGATGCCCAGAGGATCCTTAATGGTATACTCAAACTGCTTCATGTTTTTTCCTCCTTTTTCGTTGAAAACGTGTAAATGAAATCGGTTTCATTTCCGCATTCATTTTCCATACTATTTTACATGGTTTTCCGGCCACTGTCTACATGGCAATCTCACCAAGAAACAATAGTAAAATTTGTGCAATATAGACGAAGCACAGAGCGTTATACAAAAGATAATACAATATTTCGCACAGAAAACCCGAGATTTCCACTTGCATTCCACTCCGGACTGTGATATGATTGTATGGTGAAAACGATTTCAGCGCACACCGGGACAAAAAAGGAGGCGTCTATGGACTACACCGAATTTGTTGCGCGTCTCAACGCGCACTATGACGAATTGAAGTGGCTCTACTGTGAGCTGTACAACAACGATATGATGGCGTTCCACTATTTCGTGGATATGCTGCGCCGCTCTTACGCCGACCGCAAGCAGGCCCTCCGGGATCAGGACGCCGCGCGGATCCGGGAGCCGGACTGGTTCCGCTCCAACAAAATGCTGGGCATGATGCTCTACGTGGACAATTTTGCCGGCAATCTGCAGGGCGTTCGCGACAAGCTTTCCTACCTGCAGGAGTGCGGGGTGAACTATCTGCACCTGATGCCCCTGCTCCAGACGGTCAAGGGCCGCTCCGATGGCGGCTACGCCGTAGCGGATTTCCGCAAGGTCCAGCCGGAGCTGGGCACCATGGCCGACCTGGAGGCGCTGGCGGACGACTGCCGCGCCGCCGGAATCTCCCTGGCCCTGGACTTCGTGATGAACCACACCAGCGAGGACCACGAGTGGGCCAAGGCCGCCCGGGCGGGGGACCCCGTGGCCCGGGCCAGATATTTCTTCTACAAGAACTGGGACGTGCCCAACGAGTTTGAGAAGACGGTCCCGCAGGTCTTCCCCACCACGGCCCCCGGCAACTTTACCTATCTTTCCGACTGCGATCAGATCGTCATGACCTCGTTCTACCCCTACCAGTGGGACCTCAACTACGCCAATCCCATGGTCTTCAACGACATGACGGAGAACCTGCTGTTTTTGACCAACCGCGGCATGGACGTGATCCGGCTGGACGCCATCCCCTATATCTGGAAGGAGCTGGGGACCGACTGCCGCAATCTGCCCAAGGTCCACACCCTCTCCCGGATGCTGCGTCTGGCCTGCGAGATTGTCTGCCCCGGCGTGCTGCTGCTGGGCGAGGTGGTCATGGAGCCCGCCAAGGTGGCCCCCTATTTCGGCACCCGGGAGAAGCCCGAATGCCATCTGCTCTACAACGTCACCACCATGTGCTCCACCTGGAACTGCCTGGCCACCCGGGACGTGCGCCTGCTGCGGCGGCAGATGGACCAGCTCAGCGCCCTGCCCAGGGAGTACTCCTTCCAGAACTACCTCCGCTGCCACGACGACATCGGCTGGGGATTGGACTATCCCTGGCTGGCCCGCTTCGGCGTGGAGGAGGTGGCCCACAAGAAATACCTCAACGACTGGTTTACCGGCAAGTGGCCCGGGAGCTGGGCCCGCGGCGAGCTGTACAACGATGATCCGCAGCTGGGGGACGCCCGCCTCTGCGGTACCGCGGCCTCCCTCTGCGGCATGGAGGTGGACGAGGAGCTGGGCTTCCGGGCCGACCGGATGCTCCACGCCTGGATGCTGACCCAGAGCGGTATCCCCGTCCTCTACAGCGGCGACGAGATCGCCCAGTTCAACGACTACAGCTATCACGACGATCCCGATAAGCGGGAAGACAGCCGCTACCTCCACCGGGGACGCTTCGATTGGGCCCTGGCGGAGCGGCGCAGCGATCCGAAGAGCATTCAGGGCCGGACCTTCCACATGCTCCGGCAGCTGGAGCGGATTCGGGCGGAACAGCCCGTCTTCCGGGCGGACGCCGTCTTCTTCGGCTTTGACACCGGCTCCGACCGGGTCCTGGGCGTTTGCCGCCAGCTGGAGGGCCAGCGCCTGATCGCCCTGTTCAACTTCTCTGAGGACGCCCAGAGCATCCGCCTGGAGGGGCACGTCCGGGACCTGCTGACAGGGGAGCCCGTGGATCTGTCCCGCTTTGAGCTGCCCGGCTACGGCTTCCTCTGGGGCCTCTCCCAAAACGCGGACCACGCATAAGGAACCGCCGTTCCGGTTCGATCCCGATTCTCACAGGTGGTGAAGCATCCATGACCATGAAGGAGCTCGCAAAGCTGGCGGGCGTCTCTCCGGCGGCCGTGAGCCGCTATCTCAACGGCGGACCGCTCAGCGCGGAGAAGCGGCGGGTCATCCACGCCGCCATCGAACGGACCGGCTACCAACCGGACCCGGCGGCCCAGACGCTGCGCACCCGCAGCACCGATATCGTCGGCCTCATCGTTCCGAAGCTGGATTCCGAGTCCGTGTCCCGGCTGGCGGCAGGCGCCTCCGAGGTTTTGGACGAGGCGGGCTTTGCCTGTCAGCTGGGGGTATCCGGCAACGATCCGAAGAAGGAGCTCGCCTTCCTGCAGCTCTTTCAGAATCGTCCCGCAGCCGGGGTGATCCTGATGGGGACCGTGCTGACGCCGGAGCTGGAGCGCTTTTTGCAGAGCACCGGCATGCCCGTGGTGGTGGCGGGGCAGAACTTCAAGGGCGTCCCTTGCGTCTACCACGACGATTACGGCGCAGCCCTGGAGCTGACGCGGCTGGTCCTCTCCAAGGGGCGCCGCCGACTGGCCTACATCGGGGCCATCGAGCAGGACGCCGCCGCGGGCGAAGCCCGACGGCGCGGGGTCCAGGCCGGACTGCGGGAGGCGGGGCTGGACCCGGAGCTTCCCGTTGAGATCAGCAGCTTCGAGGTCGAGGGCGGCAGGGCTGCCATGGAGCGGCTGCTGGAGCGCTGCCCGGAGCTGGATGCGGTGCTCTGCGCCACGGACCGCATGGCCTTCGGCGCGATGCAGGCCCTGCGGGAGGCGGGCAAGCGGCTGCCGCAGGACGTGGCTGTCACCGGCATCGGAGACAGCTGGGCCGGGGAGCACGTGGAGCCCCATCTGACCACCGCGCGTTTCTATTACAAGACCTGCGGCGAGAGCGCCGCCCGACTGCTGATCGACCGCATCAACGACAAGGACCGCTGCGCCCCGATGCAACAGGTGGTTTTGAGCTATACGATTCAACAGAGAGATTCAGTTTGAAAGGAGCAAGCAACATGAAGGAATGGACCCGCGAGGAGCGGTATCGCATCCTGCAGAGCCCCGAAGAGATCAGAGAACTGTATGAGCGCGTGAGGCTGTCGCCCTACCGCCAGGCCTATCACGTTCAGCCCATCACCGGCCTGTCCAGCGACCCCAACGGCTTTGCCCTGCACAAGGGGCTGTGGCATCTCTGCTATCAGTGGTGTCCCTGGGGCGCCGTCCACGGCCTCAAGTACTGGTATCACGTGACCAGCCCGGACCTGCTCCACTGGAGCAACGAGGGCATCGGTCTGGCCCCGGACCGGGACTACGACAACAAGGGCGCCCACTCTGGCTCCGCCATTTCCGTGGGCGACGAGCTCTATTTCTACTACACCGGCAACCACCGGGACGAGAACTGGGTCCGGACCCCCTGGACCTGCGCGGCGTTCCTGGACGCCGACGGCAAGCTGCAAAAGCTGCCGGAGCCCCTCTTCGGGCCCCGGGACGACCACTCCGAGCACCAGCGGGACCCCAAGGTGGTCTGGAACGCGGAAAAGGGAAAGTACTATATCTTCATCGGCGCCCAGACTCTGGACAAGCGGGGCTGCGTGCTGATCTATGAGTCGGAGAAGCCCCTGGAGGGCTGGCACTTTGCCGGTGAGCTGAAGGTGCCGGGCTATGAGCGCTTCGGCGGCATGTGGGAGTGCCCCTACATCGTCCACATCGGCGGGAAGGATTTGCTGATCTTCTCTCCCCAGTACACCACCCTGCCCGGCCGCGGCGCCAGCACCAACCACAACGTCTACTTCATCGGCACGATGGATTACGATACCCTGACCTTTACCCCCGACGGGCCCTACCGCTTCCTGGACTACGGCTTCGACTTCTACGCTGCCCAGGGCGCGGCCAACGTGGGCGACCCGGAGAAGGCCATCCTGATCTCCTGGATCGGCCTGCCGGACAACCACTATCCCACCGAGGAGGAGGACTGGGAGGGCAGCATGACCCTGCCCCGGGAGCTGCGCATCGTGGACGGCAGGCTGCTGCAGACGCCCATCTCCGGCATCGAGCAGCTGCGCCGGGCCGAAAAGCCCGACGACGGCGTCCTGCCCGACGCCTGTGAGCTGGAGATTCAGGTCCCCGCGGGGGACTTCGACCTGGCGCTCTTCACCAAGGCCGACGGCAGCGGCGGGCAGACCCTGCACTATGACGCCGCCTCCAAGGTCTGCACCGTGGACCGCCGCGGCCTCAACAAGCGCTTCAACCAAAACGTCTTTGAGGTGCTGGATATGCCGCTGGAGAACCCGCTCCGCAAGCTCCGAATCTTCATCGACCGCAGCTCCACCGAATTCTTTGTCAACGACGGCGAGGCCACCTTTACCACCCACAGCTACCCCGAGGAGAACGAGCACTGGTTCACCCACAGCGCCGCCAAGCTCAGGATGTGGGAGCTCAGCACCTCCGTCACCGACGAGTTCGTCGTTTAACCGCTGTAGGGGCGCTCACCGAGTGCCCGCCCGATAAGGAGAAACCCATGAAAAAAGTATTCGCATCCGACTTCGACGGCACCATGTATTTCTACAAGGCTGAGGTGAAGCTGCCACCGGAGAACGTGGAGTGGATTCGCCGCTACCAGGAGGCCGGACATCTCTTCGGCCTCTGCACGGGCCGGCAGGTGGGCGGGCTCACGCCCTTCATCAACGGCCTGGTGGAGCCGGACTTCTATATCACCTCCACCGGCGCCAACATCGTGGACCGGGATCTGAAGCCCATCTACAAGCGGGGCGTGGACCGGGCCGCGGCGGACGCCATCGTGAAGGCCGTGAAGCCGAAGAACTATCGCGTCACCTTGGACGTGGAGGGCGATATCTGCGTCTTCGCCAAGATGGACTACCCCGGCTTCTACTACGTGATCGACTCCGTGGACAGCGCCCCTCCGGGCCTGATCCACCAGTTGGGCATCCACACCGAGAGCCCCGCCGAGGCCGCTGAGCTCAGCGCCTGGGTCAACGCCAACTTTGGTCAGTACGTCAACGCCTTCCAGAACGTCCAGGAGGTGGACGTGGCCCCCCTGGGCTGCACCAAGGGCAAGGGCGTCCTGCTGCTGCGGGACTGGATGCGGGAGCACTATGGGGAGATCAAGCTCTTCGGCATCGGCGACTCCATCAACGACCTGCCGCTGATCGAGGCTGCCGACGTCAGCTACACCTTCCCCTACGCCCCGGAGACCGTGCAAAAGAAAGCAACCAAGGTGGTCCCCACCATCGTGGACGCCCTGATCGACAGCATGGCGCTGTAGCGGCGCACAGTGTGCGCCATTCCCCCGGCAGCAGGATATATCTGTAATTTTCAGCCCCGGCTGAAAAAATAATGAAAAGGAGAGTAATCTCATGGCACTCGACTATCGCAAGTGCGCTGAGGAGATCTTTGCCAACTTGGGCGGCAAGGACAATATCATCAGCGCGGCCCACTGTGCCACCCGCCTCCGCCTGGTCATTGCTGACAACAGCAAGGTGAACTCCAAGGCGCTCGAGGACGTGGACGGCGTCAAGGGCATGTTCGAATCCAACGGTCAGCTCCAGCTGATCATCGGCACCGGCACCGTCAACAAGGTCTATGACGAGTTCCTGGCCGTCACCGGGCTCACCGCCGCCACCAAGGCGGAGGTCAAGGAGGCCGCCGCCTCCAAGATGCCTTGGTGGAAGAAGGTCCTCAAGACCCCCGGCGACATCTTCGTTCCCATCCTGCCCGCCATCGTGGCCTCCGGCCTGATGATGGGCCTTGTGGAGGCCCTCGGCAAGGCCATCCCCAGCTTTGCCGGCACCGGCTGGTACGCCTTCCTGGATATGGCCGCCAACACCGCCTTCGTCTGCCTGCCCGTGCTCGTCGCCATCTCTGCGGCTCGGGTCTTCGGCGGCAACGTCTTCCTGGGCGCCGTCATCGGCTTCCTGATGATCCATCCCGCACTGCTCAACGCCTGGAACTCCGCTTCCGTGCAGCACGTAGCCTCCACCTTTGGCAAGGAAATCCCTGCTGACGTCTTCAACAACGCGTTGTCTGGCCTGAAGCCGGAGGTACTCTCACAAATTCCGTCAAATATGTTGGCGCATCTGAATGAATTGATCGCCAACAAACAAGGCGTCGCCCCCGCTGTCATCAACGCCCTGCCCGGCGACGTACCCGGCGCTCTGTGGGGCACGCTGAACACCGCACTCACCGTGGGCGACCTCGGCGGCATTCCCCAGTGGAGCCTCTTCGGCTCCATCGGCATCACCCAGGTGGGCTATCAGGGCCACGTCATCCCCGTGATCCTGGCTGTCCTGCTGATGTCCAAGGTGGAATCCTTCCTGCATAAGAAGGTTCCCGAGATGATCGACCTCTTCGTGACCCCGCTGTGCACTGTTCTCATCACCGCCTTTGCCACCTTCCTGGTCATCGGGCCCATCTTCTCCGTGCTGGAAAACTGGGTGCTGGCCGGCGCCAAGTGGCTGGTCACGGAGACCAAGGGCTTCGGCGCGCTGGCTATGGGTGCTCTCTATCCCTGGACCGTGGTCATGGGCCTGCACCACATGTACAACGTCATCGAGGCCGGCATGCTTGCGGAGTATGAAGGCGCCTACAACATCTGGATGCCCATCGCCTCCTCCGCCAACTTCGCCCAGTTTGGCGCCTGCCTGGCCTGCTTCTTCATTTCCAAGAATAAGAAGACCAAGTCCGTGGCCCTGCCCGCCTCCCTCTCCGCCTCCCTGGGCATCACCGAGCCCGCCATCTTCGGTATCAACTTCCGCTTCATGAAGCCCTTCATCGCGGCCATGATTGCCGGCGCCGTGGCTGCGCTCTTCGGCTCCCTGATCAAGGTCAACGTGAACGGCAATATGGTTCCCCTGGGCGCCAGCTCCTACGGCGTCACCGGCATCCCCGGCCTGCTGATCATCAACAACATCCCCGTCTACGCCATCCAGATGCTGATCGCCGCCGGCGGCGCCTTCCTGCTGACCTTCTTCCTCTGGAAGGGTGAGGACGCCTCTGCGGGCGGCAAGGAGAAGAAGGGCGCTGCCCCTGCGGCTCCCGCCAAGCCCATTCCCACCGCCTCCGTCATCCGCGTCCCCGGCGGCCAGGTCATCCAGCCTGTTCCCGGCAAGGTGATCCCCCGCGAGGAAATCCCCGACGAGACCTTCGCCACCGGCGTCCTGGGCGACGGCGTGGGCATCGTCCCCGAGGAGGGCGTGGTCTACGCGCCCTTTGACGGCGAGATCTCCAACATCTTCGACACCAACCATGCCGTGTCCATCGAGGGCAAGGGCATGGAGCTGCTGATCCACGTGGGCGTGGACACCGTCAACATGAAGGGCGAGGGCTTCAAGGGCTTCGTCCATGAGGGCGACCAGGTCAAGGCCGGTCAGAAGCTCATTGAGTTCGACATCGCCAAGATCAAGGCGGCCGGTTACAGCCCCGTCACCGCCGTCCTGCTGACCAACTCCGACGATATCGACGGCTACGAGGTCGGCGTCAAGTAAAGCTCCGTACATCCAAATAAAAACCCAACTGCCCCGGCAGTTGGGTTTTTATTTGGGAAAATTTTACCGCAGAAAGATTCGCTTTCCGCCGCGGTATTCCGTGACCTCACCGATCCGCTGGGCGGCGGGGACGGCCTCCGCCAGCTCCGCCAGCAGGGCGTCCGCGTCCTCCGGGTGGACGGCCATGAGCAGGCCGCCGGAGGTCTGCGGGTCGTAGAGCAGGTCCTGAAGCTCCAGCGGCACGGCGCCGGGTTCCACGTAGGGCTCCGCGAAGCTGCGGTTGCGGTACATGCCCTCCGGCAGGATCCCCATCCGGGCGAATTCCAGCGCCTCGGGGATGAAGCGGATTCCCGCGGTGTCGATGTGGAGCTCCACGCCGCTGCCCTGGGCCATCTCCGTGCCATGACCCATGAGACCGAAGCCGGTTACGTCGGTGCAGGCGTGGACCCGGTATTTCACCATGCAGTCCCGGGCGGCCTTATTCAGCGTCGTCATCAGCTTTGTCGCGCAGCGCATCGTCTCCGGCTCCGCCAGCCCCGCCTTGTTGGCGGTGGTCAGCACGCCGATGCCCAGGGGCTTGGTCAGCAGCAGCACGTCGCCGGGCCGGGCGCCGCTGTTGGTCAGCACCCTGTCCGGATGGACAAAGCCCGTCACAGCCAGGCCGTATTTGGGCTCCGGGTCCAGGATGCTGTGGCCGCCGGTGATGATGACACCGGCCTCGTAGGCCTTCTCGTAACCGCCCCGCAGGATTTCACGGACGGCCTCCTGCGGCAGATCCTTGGGCACCGCCATAATATTCAGGGCCAGCTTCGGCTCGCCGCCCATGGCGTAGACGTCCGAAAGGGCGTTGGTCGCCGCGATCGCGCCGAAGCTGTAGGGATCGTCCGCGATGGGAGGGAAGAAGTCCACGGTCTGTACCAGGGCCAGGTCCTCGGAGACCTTGTAGACGCTGGCGTCGTCGCTCTTGTCAAAGCCCACCAGCAGATTTTCGTCCCGGAGCACCTGCAGGTCCCCCAGCAGCCGGGCCAGCACCCCGGCCCCCACCTTGGCGCCGCAGCCGGCGCAGGAGGCCAGCTTCGTCAGCTTGATCTCGTTTTCCATATCGTTCTCCTTCCGGTATGTGCCTGTAGGGGGAGGCCCCTACGAAAAATGCAAAATGGCCTCCAGCACGCCGCCGCCGATGGCCAGGGCCTTGTCGGAGGCGGTACGGCAGTAGCTGGGGTCGTTCCGAGGGTCCACGTCCCCGGCTTTCATCCCCTTACGGACCCGGATGCCGGAGGCCAGCAGGCCCCGCAGCACGCCGTCCAGGGTGCAGACCATGGGCGCGTCGCCCACCCAGCCGGCCACGTCGCCCGCCCGGACCCGGTCGCCGATGCGCAGGGCTTCCCGGAAGATCCCGTCCGCCGGAGCCCGGAGCACCCGCTCCCCGGCAAAGCCGCCGATGAGGCCGGGAATATTCGTGTTGGGCAGGGGAGAGCCGGTATAGAGGACGCGGCCAAGCGTGTGGCCCCGCATGGTCTCCACGGCGGCGTGGCAGTCCAGCCCGGCGGTGAAGCCGGGGCCGACGCCGATCACCACGGGAGCGTCATGGATGCCGGTCCCCAGATTTCGCTTCGCGAGAATGGCGTCCACCAGGGCGTCGGGCTCCAGAGCCTCCCGGCAGCGGGCCTCCGGGTCCACCAGCACGGGCAGAACGCCGCGATCCAGCAGCTCCCGGGCTTCCCGGGCACCCTCCGCCCGGCGGGCGGGAACGTCCTCCACGGTGCATTGCCCGTCGATCACTGCCTGGGAGAAGGCCACGGTCCGCCGGATCGTGGTAGGCGCGGCGATCTCGGTCATGACGACTTGAAAGCCCGCCCGCCGGAGCCGCAGGGCAATTCCGGAGGCCAGATCCCCGGCCCCGCGAATCAGAATCAATTTTGTGTCATTCATGATTCATTTTCCATTGTGTCGAAGACACACATAAATCCGAATTGCTTGGCACCGCGGACTTACAACGCCCGAAGCTGCCCTTGGCGGAGGCTGCCGGCGACCAGGGGAAGCTCCACGAGCCGCGCCAGTTCGGCCGCATACCGCCAATCGGATTCCGTCTCACATTTGTTTACATAAATAATATTACCGTAACCCTCTTCCCGGATTACCCGGGCCCAAAGGGCCGGGGTCAGCGGTGCGTCGGGGCTGCAGCCCGCCAGCGCCGCAAAGCGCTCCGGCCGATGGCAGACCGCTTCGATGGGCCGGCCGAAGGCGTCGGCGCCCAGCACCAGGACGACAAGCCTTGCCTCCGCCGGGATCACCGGCTCATGGGCCGCGTGAGCCTTGGCAGGCAGACCCCTGGAGCCGTCGGCCTCCACCAGGACGTAATCCGCCGCCGCGATCAGGGCTGCAAAGGGCAGGGCGGGGGCCGCCAGCTTGTCCTCCGGCCAGGGGCTGCCCAGGCAGAGGGGATTTTCCTGCCGCAAAAGCGCTGTCAGCTCCGGCAGATGATCCGGGTTTGCCGTGGGCAGATGGGTCGGCCTGCGAATTTTGGCGGAGCTGGCGACGATGACCCTGCCCCGGGTCTTCAGCTCGTCTGCCAGTGCGTAGAGCAGGCTGGTCTTTCCACCGCCGCCGATGAGAGCGGTCAGCCCCGGCCGGATGCCGAGCAGCGCTGCAAGGCTCATGGCTGTGCCTCCAGGGCGGCAGCCTCCAGATTTTCCAGAATCAGCTTTGCCAGCCGGGCGCCGTTGCCCCCGCCCACAAAGCTGTTGTGCGGAGTCAGAATCACGTTTTCCATGGCCCAGAGCGGGCTGTCGGCTGGCAGGGGCTCCGTCTCAAAGACGTCAAGCACAGCGCCGCCGAGTCTGCCGTTTGTCAGCGCGTCAGTCAGCGCGGCCTCGTCCACGACGGCGCCGCGGGAAATATTCACAAGGATCGCACCGGCCGGCAGCAGAGACAGCCTGTCCGCGTCGATCAGATGCCGGGTCTCCGGCGTCAGGGGCAGCGTCAGGACCAGAACCTCCGTCCCGGACAGAAGCTCCTCCAGACGGCCCAGGGGAAGTACAGCTTCATAG
The DNA here is from genome assembly GCA_017519005.1 of Oscillospiraceae bacterium. Taxonomy (GTDB): domain Bacteria; phylum Bacillota; class Clostridia; order Oscillospirales; family Oscillospiraceae; genus JAFRPC01. Next base: position 13,962 of record JAFWTG010000051.1, read on the forward strand.
GCGTCGTTCGGCGCGGGATAGAGGTCCACGCCTCGCACCCGGCAGCCGAAGGCGGCGAAGCGTCTGGCGCATTCCGTCCCCACGCTGCCGCAGCCCAGCACGGTTACGGTCTTTCCGTTCAACTCCGCCAGGTCACGGCGCTTCTCCCAGCGGCGTTCCCGCTGGGCGTCGGTGAAGGCGCGGCTCTGTTTACAGAGTCCCAGCACGCCCGCCAGGGCGAACTCCGCCATGGGGACGCTGTAGACGCCCCTGGCGCTGCAGAGACGGATGCCCCGGGCACGGATGCGGTCCAGCGGAACCCGGTCCAGCCCCGCGCTGGTGAGTTGGATGAAGCGGAGCCGGGGGAAGTCGTCCAGACTGTGGTGGAGAAACAGGGCGTTGCAAACGACCCCCTCCACCCAGGCAGGATCACAGGGGAGGGGGTCGCGCTCCTGCTGGAGAAAGGCCAGCTCGTGGCCCTTGCTCTCCAGCGTTTTGAAATGCGCCCGGGCGTCGGCCCAGGCGCCTGTCAGCAGCAGCTTCATGTTCTCGCCCCCATCTCACCGCAGATGCTTGCCACCCGACGGCGAAGCTCCGCCTCGTTTTCCCGGAAGAACGCGGCGTGCTTCTCGCATTCCGCTTCCAGCTCCCGGATCTCCCGGACACCCCGGAGAAACAGAGAATTGATGATGCCGATGTGGCGAACTTTGGAGACGTCGCAGAAGCTGCGGGAGAGGATCACGCAGCCGGAGCCCAGGCGGTAGTGCTCCTTGATGATGAATTCCGAGGGCAGCTTTCCGTTGCCCAGAGAGGCGATGCCGCCGAAGCCGTAGGCGACGCCGCGCTGACGGAGCTTGATGCAGAGCTGCTCCACGGTCCCGTCGGCCAGAAGCTGAAACATAAAGGGCATTCCGTAGCCCAGGCTCAGATCGTTAAGCCCGATGTGAACCTCGTCGATCCCGGGCAGCGCCAGGATTTCGTCGATGCGCGCCACGGCTTCCGGGGTCTCCACCAGGAGCATGGTCCTGGCTCGCCCGTCCACCAGATCTAAAAAGGTCCTGACCTCACCGACGGTTTTGAAGAAGGGAAGCATGACGACGTCCGCTCCGGCGCGGATTACCGCGTCAATCTCCTCCCGGGAGCCGGGATAATCGGACAGCGGCCCGTGAATGGGATTGACCCGGACCAGCACCTCGGCGCTTTCCACGGCGGCCTTGATGGCGGCCACGTCCTGCACGGTATGGTGGGATTTGACCGTGTCCAGACCCTTCTGGCGCTCGTCCTTGCCGATGAATTCCATATCCACAAAGATCCGGTCCACGCCGGCCGTCTCCGCGATCTGGGCGATTTCCGGCTGATTGGTGATATACATGAGCTTTAACATGAGCGAGTTCCTCCACAGAGTCGTCAGCTGCCGCTTTTGTCGTCTTTTTTAAGAGTCTCACCGACGTTTGCGTTGTCGGCGTTGGTGAAGACCTTGAAGAAAGTCAGGAAAAAGATGCGAAGGTCCAGACGGAAGCTGACGTGCTCCACGTACCAGACGTTCAGCTCAATCCGCCGGTGCCACTCCACGTCCTTCCGCCCGTGGGTCTGAGCCCAGCCGGTGATGCCGGGCCGCACGTCGAACATGTGGCGCTGGAAGTCGTCGTATTCCGCAATGGGCCAGGGGTGATAGGTCAGCGGCGGACGGGGACCGATCAGGGACATGTCCCCCTTGAGAATGTTGATCAGCTGGGGCAGCTCGTCGATGGAAGTCGCCCGGAGGATGCGGCCCACCTTGGTAACCCGGGGGTCGCCCTTGCCGCTGTAGACGCCGGAGCCGGTCTTCTCCGCGTTGACCACCATGGAGCGGAACTTATAGAAATTGAATTCCTTTCCGCCCCGGCCAAGGCGCTTTTGCTTGAAGACGACAGGCCCCTTGGAGCTCAGCTTGACGGCCAGAGCCGCGCAGAGAAGGACGGGCGAAAGGAGAATCAGGGCGAGAACCGCCAGGATCAGATCCAGCAGACGCTTGACAAAGCGATTATAGAAGCCGCGGGCAGCCGCGGTGGAAACGCTGCGTTCCGTTTGCAAAGAGACCGCCTCCCAAATCAGATTGAAAGCCGGAGCGGGAGCCCGTCCCGTTCCGGCTTTATTATATAATACAAGCTGATAAAAGGCAAGATACAATTCCGGCCTGTGTAGAAATTGTGAAGCTTTCTCAGCGCAGACCGTCCAGAAAAATCTTGAAGCCAATGGCGATCAAAATGATCCCGCCCAGGACGGAGGCGTGGCGGGAGAGCTTCGTCCCGGCCTTTTTCCCGATTGCCAGCCCAAGGGTGCAGATCGCGAAGGTTACCCCGCCGATGATCAGAGAGGCCAGATTCGCGGCGGAAAACTCGTACTGCTCGATGGTGAAGCCCACCGAGAGGGCGTCGATGGAGGTGGCCACGCCCTGAATCAGCAGCTCCCGAATTCCAGGGCCCTTTTTCTCAACGGGGGCTTCGGACTTGCGCTCCCGCAGGCCCTCAAGCAGCATCTTGCCGCCGATCCAGCCCAGGAGCCCCAGGGCGATCCAGGGAATGAAGCGCTCCAGCGAGGAGAAGGCTTCCACCACCGTATGGACGCAGACCCAGCCCAGCAGAGGCATCAGATATTGAAAAAAGGCGTAGATTCCGGCGATTTTGCTCATGCGGCCAAGGCCCATCCGGGGCTCCCGCAGGCCGTTGGCCAGGGAGACGGAAAAGGCGTCCATGGCCAGACCCACGCCCAGCAGGGCGCTTTCCAGAATAAAGTCGAAAGACATAGGAATCTCTTTTCTGAGGTGTTTTGAAAAATTATACCACCGGAGAAGTCATGCGTCAAGCGCGGAATGAAAATCGCGAGCTGCCTGAAAAAATTTTGCCGAACCATAAGGAAATTCCGTCGTCAAAGTTGTATAATAGACGAAAGGGTCAGACGTGGCCCGATCAGAAACAGGAGGAACGCGATGGACAACGGTGCAAGTAGCTACCGCCGTTTTCTGGATGGCGACGAGAGCGCCATGGACGAAATCATGCGCGAGCTGTTTTTCCCGCTGGTCTTTTTTGTGAACCGCTATCTGAACGACCTGCCTGCCGCCGAGGACGTGGCCATGGACGCCATGACGGAGCTCTTTGTCCATAAGCGGCGCTATCACTTCAAGGTCTCCCTGAAGACCTACGTCTTCATGCTGGGCAAGAGCCGCGCGCTGAATTATCTGAAGCACCGCAAGGCCCTGCGCGAGACGGAGCTGACGGAGGCGGAGGCGCTGGCCGAGGAGAGTGAGCTGGAGCGGCGGGCGCTGGATTCGGAGCGCAAGCGGGCGGTGAACGCCGCTCTGGCACGGCTTCCGGAGGACCAGCGCATGGCGGTGCATCTGATCTACTTCGAGGAGCTGTCCTACGAGGAGGCGGCCCGGGTCATGAGGAAGGACCGCAAGCAGGTGGACAATCTGCTCTATCGGGCAAAGAAGTCGCTTCGCGCCATGCTCGGAGAGGAGGGCGAGGAATTGCTATGAAGGAATTGAACGAATATACCGAGGAGCTCCACCGCAGAGTGGATCTGAAGGTCCAAACCCGGCGGCAGCATCGGCGCCGGCTTCTGGCGGCCTGCGTGCCGCTGGCGCTGGTGCTGGTGCTGGGGACCGCCCTGGTCTGGCCGAGGCTGGCGGCACGCTTCGGGGGCGAGGAGCCCCGGGACGGCTTGACCTGCGAGGGCGTGATCGCCGCGGGGCAGGCGCCCGACGAGATTCCGGAGCTTGCCACGGAACAGAAGGAGGCTCTGCCGGAACCGGACACAGGTGCGGCGAGCACGCTGCCCCACGACGAGTTGGAGCTGATCGATGACCCGCAGAGCGAGTGGAACGCCGAGGGGATCATTCCGTCAGACTTCTCCTTCCGCTTTATCTGGGGCTGTTACGGGATCAGCTCCTACGACAGCGAGAGCGGGAAGCTGGTGAAGACCACGGACGCCACACGCCCGGAGGACTACGTGACGACTCATACCCTGACCTGGGAGGAGCGGGCGGAGGCCTGGAGCCTGCTCTCCGCCCTGGAGCTGGAGCACTACCCGGCGGACTACGATCCCTACAACGCTCCGGATGCCGAACAGCGGATGGCCAGCGAGCCCAGCCGGGACCTGGTGCTGACGCTTCGGGCCGACGGGAGCGAGATCACCGTGAGCTGCCGGGAGATCTGCCTGGGCGGGGTCGTGAGGGGTTATGACGAGAAGGCCCGGGCCTTTCTGGCGGCCTGCGACCGGCTGGAACGTCTGCTGACTGGAACGCCGGAGTGGAAGGCCCTGCCGGATTACGAGTTTTACTACGAATAAGCTCCGCAACCCGATAAATCTCCATCAACGGAAAGGAAGGAATCTCATGAAGAAACGTGCTTTCATTTGTCTGCTGCTGAGCGCGGCGCTGCTGCTGTGCTGTACGGCCTGCGCCGGGCAGACCGGTCCTAGCGGAGAACAGCCCGGCGTAAATCCCGGAAAGACCGATCCGAGTCAGGCTCCGGTGCTGACCATGGGCGCCGTGAACCTGATGGCGGAGATTCAGCCCATGAAGGCGGAATCCGCCCCGGTGGACCCTGCGGCTGCGGAGGCCGCCGCGGACTTTGCCCTGCGGCTCTTCCGGGCCGGAAACGAGCCGGACAAAAACACCCTGCTCTCGCCGCTCTCCGTGCTCTGCGCCCTGTCCATGACGGCCAACGGCGCCAAGGGAGAGACTCTGGCCCAGATGGAGCAGACCCTGGGCCTGGACCGGGACCGGTGGAACGCTTGTTTCCGGGCTTACATGGAGGCCCTGAAGAGCGACGGAAGCCTGAAGCTGGCAAATTCCATCTGGTTCACCGCGGACCCGCGCTTCACTGTGGAGCAAAGCTTCCTGCAGACCAATGCGGACTCCTACGGCGCAGATGCCTATCAGGCCCCCTTTGACGAGAGCACCCTGGCGGACATCAACAACTGGGTCAAGGAGAAGACCGACGGCATGATCCCGAAGATTCTGGACAAGATTCCCCAGGAGGCCCTGATGTACCTGGTCAACGCCCTGGCCTTTGACGCCAAGTGGACGAAGCCCTACACGGAATACGCAGTACAGGAGGGCGAGTTCCGCTGCGCCGACGGCACGAAGCGGAAGGTAAAGCTGATGTACTCCGAGGAGGGGCAGTATCTGGAGCATGAAAAAGCCGTGGGCTTCCTCAAGCCCTACGAAGGCGGGAAATATGCGTTCGCCGCGCTGCTGCCAAAAGAGGGCGTCAGCGTTGAGGAGCTTCTGGCCGCCCTGGACGGCGCGGCGCTGTACAAGCTGCTGACAGAGCCGGAATACGCCACGGTCCAGGCGGCTCTGCCTAAATTTGAGACGGAATACGGCGCGGAGCTCTCCGAGACGCTGAAGAATATGGGCATGGAGCTGCCCTTCGATGGGTTTCAGGCCGACTTCTCCGGCCTGGGAAGCTCCACCGGCGGCAATATTTTCATTGGCCGGGTCCTCCACAGGACCTTCCTCTCCGTGGACGAAGCGGGCACCCGGGCGGGGGCCTCCACCGTTGTGGAAATGGTGGATGAATGTGCGCCCATGGATCTCAAGCAAGTGTTCCTGGACCGGCCCTTCGTCTATCTGCTCGTGGACCTGGAGACCGGCCTGCCCTTCTTCATCGGCGCCATGCGCGACCCGGCGTAATGCGTCAAATTCGGATTTGTGAAGCCGTAGGGGCCGGCAATTTGCCGGCCTGATCCGCACAGGCTCGTCGTGACAGCTCTCGCCGTAGGGCGGCCTGACCCCAGGCCGCCGCTGACACGCTGGCGGTTATCGCGGCGGCCAGAGGTCTGGCCGCCCTACGCAACATCCATACAATTCCCGATCGACAGAAAGGAAGTCGTACCATGAAAAGACAGCTCTTGATTTGCCTGCTGGCAATTTGGATCATCGCAGCCTTGACTGCCTGCGGGGGCGGCTCGGAGGCCGGGACCGGTGCCCCTGACGCGCAGCCGTCGGAGTCCCAAACGGAGGCCAAAGCGGAAGCCCAAACGGAGCCCCGGACGGAGCCGGCGAAGCTGAGCGCCATTCTGGATCAAAACGGGGAGCGCCTGGGGGAGATCGACGACCGGGCAATTGCCACCGCGGCGGACGCAGGAATCCTCTACAGCGTGTTCCAGCCTGCGGAATACCAGCTCACCGCCACGGCGGAATACCGCTTTTTCCGGGCTGCAGACCGGCAGGACCTGCTGTTGGGACGCCTGGAGGACCAGGGCTACGAGGCGGTCTACGCCCGCACGGAGCTGGATGGGATGCTCTATACCCTGGCCGTCACCGGCAGCCCCATGGACGAGACCCCGGATCCCCTCTGGCTGCTGGCCCTGGACCCAGCGGCGGGAACCATGACGAAATACCGGGTCTCAGAGGACGGCTTCCCCTACGCGGCCATGGCCGCCGTCGGCGGGAAGCTGCTGATCCTGAACCACGAAACCCTCTCCGCCCGCTGCGACAAACTCTATGCCTTTGACCCGGGCGACGGCACGGTCCGTGAGTTCTTGTCCTTCCAGGACGAGGGCACGTCCTCTCTGCGGAGCGTCTGCGCCGCGGAGGACGGCTTCTGCCTGCTGCGGCTGCGGCTGGAGGGCGGCAGTCCGGCGGAGCTGCTGCTGGACCGCTATGACATGGCGGGCGGGAGGCTGTCCGAGCGTTCTCTGAACGAGCTTCTGATTCCGGCGGCCATGGAGCTTCCCGGTCTCAGCAGCGAGACGGAGGTTCTGAACGAGTTCGGCATGATGGTCAGCGGCTTCTCCCTTTGGGAGGGACGGTATCTGTACTACGAAAACTTCGGCATGCTGCGGGCGGTCCTGGACCTGGAGGGCGGAGCGGCCCTGCTGGAGAAGGACGACCTCTGGGCCCTGTCCCGGGGCGGCGGCAGCCCTGCCGTCTATCGTCTGGACTTTGAAGAGGCGGCGGAGGGACCGGAGATTCTGATCCTGAAGGACGGCGCCATTGCGAAGCTGCCTCTGACGCCGAAGGACGGGCACAGACTGCTGCGAGCGCTGTCCCACGCCCCCGGGGGAAGCTGGCTGGCGGAGCTGACGGACAGCCCCAAGAGTTTTGGGGCCGACAGGGTCCTGTATTTCTGGCAGGCGTGAAGAAAAAGCTGCGGCAATTGGCCGCAAAGGAAAAGGCTGTGCGGCGGCGCGGCCTTTTTTCGTTGACAGATTTTTCTTCATCTGATACAATGAAGAAAAAATAAATCGGGAGGAAGCTTGCTATGAAACAGATTACCCTCGGCAGAACCGGTATTACCGTGCCCCAGAACGCCTTCGGCGCCCTGCCCATCCAGCGGGTCAGCCAGGAGGAGGCGGTGGGCCTGCTACGCATGGCTTATGAGGGCGGCATGCGCTTCTTTGACACCGCCCGGGCCTACTCGGACAGTGAGACCAAGGTCGGCGCGGCCTTTGACGGGATGCGGGAAAAGGTCTTTATCGCCTCCAAGACCCAGGCCAAGACCCCGGAGGATTTCTGGAAGGATCTGGAGACCAGCCTGCGGGAGCTGCGCACCGACTATCTGGACCTCTACCAGTTCCATTGCGTCAAGCAGTGCTGGCGGCCCGGCGACGGAACCGGTATGTATGAGTGCATGCTGGAGGCCAAGGCGCAGGGCAAGATCCGCCACATCGGCGTCACCGCCCATCTGGTGGGCGTGGCCGAGGAGCTGATCGCCTCCGGCCTCTACGAGACCCTGCAGTTCCCCCTGTCCTATCTCTCCAGCGAGCGGGATCAGGCGCTGGTCCGGGCCTGCGAGGAGGCGGACATGGGCTTCATCGCCATGAAGGGCCTGGCCGGCGGTCTGCTGAACAACGCCGAGGCCTGCATGGCCTTCATGCTTCAGCGCAAGGCCCTGCCCATCTGGGGCGTCCAACGGGAGAGCGAGCTGCGGCAGTGGCTGTCCTTCTTTGAGCGGGAACCCGAGCTGACCCCGGAGCTGGAGGCTGTCATCGAAGCGGATCGCAAGTCCCTGGCCGGGGAATTCTGCCGGGGCTGCGGCTACTGCATGCCCTGCACCGTGGGCATCACCATCAACCAGTGCGCCCGCATGTCCCAGATGGTCCGCCGCGCGCCCTCCGCTGCCTGGCTGAACGAGCACTGGCAGGCGGAGATGGCGAAGATCGACGACTGCGTAGAATGCGGCCTCTGCATGAGCCGCTGCCCCTACGGTCTGGAGATTCCGACGCTGCTGCGGAAGAACCTGGCGGATTACCGCAGCATTTTGGACGGAAGCACGAAGATTTGAACGGAGGCTGCGCCATGGAAGAGCAGGAACACGATCACGAACATGAGCAGGATCATCAGCATAAACATGTTCACGGCCACTACCACGATCCCGCCGAAAAAAAGCGTCAGCTGAACCGTCTGGCCAAGGCCGTCGGCCATCTCAGGCACGTTCAGTCCATGATCGAGAACGACGAGGACTGCGCTGAGGTGCTGACCCAGCTCTCGGCGGTGAACGCCGCCCTGAAAAACCTGGGCAAGGAAATCATCAACGAGCACATGACCCACTGCATCGCCCACGCCATCGAAGACGGCAACCTGGAGCTGGTGGAGGAATTTCAGAAGGCTGTCCAAAAATTCATATAGCTGCCGCGCATTCCGAGCTGCGGCACAGTGTGATTTTTCAGGTTCATCCCACGTTCCCATCCCCCCGGGGGGCTTGCGGACGCCTGCTTTTGTCGGTATAATAAGACCCGGAACCGACAAAAGGAGGCGTCCGTATGCATATTCCCGAAAACTATTTGTCACCCGTGAGCTGCGCCGTCATGGGCGCGGCCATGATTCCCGTGTGGATCCACGCGGTCAAGAAAACCAACGAAGAGCTGCCCAAGGAGAAGATCCCCCTGCTGGGCGCCGGCGCGGCTTTTTCCTTCCTGGCCATGATGTTCAACGTGCCCCTGGTGGGCGGCACCACCGGCCATGCCGTGGGCGGGACTCTGATCGCTCTGCTCTTCGGCCCCAACGCGGCCTGTATTGCGGTGTCGGTGGCCCTGCTGCTGCAAGCTGTGATCTTCGGCGACGGAGGGGTTTTGGCTTTTGGGGCCAACTGCTTCAACATGGCCTTCGTTCTGCCCTACGTGGGCTGGTTCGTCTACAAGCTTCTGAGGGGGAGGGAGGATCAATCAAGCAAGGCGCGGCCCTACGTCGCCGCAGCCATCGGCGCTTACGCGGGCCTCAACGCGGCGGCTCTCTGCTGCGCGGTGGAGTTCGGCCTCCAGCCCATGCTCTTCCAAGACGCCGCGGGCAACGCCCTCTACTGCCCCTATGATCTGAGCATCGCCATCCCCGCCATGATGATCCCCCACCTGGCTGTGGCGGGCTTGGTGGAGGCCGCTTTCACCGTGGCGGTCTACGCCTTGGTGCGGAAGACCGCTCCGGATCTGTGCTACGAGCGGATCCTGGCGGATGCACCGGATACGGGGAAGAAGAGCCGTTTGCCGATCTTCGCCCTGATCGCGGTTCTGATCGCCGCCTGCCCGCTGGGCCTGCTGGCCACCGGCACCGCCTGGGGCGAGTGGGGCGCCGAGGAGATTGCCGAGATCGTCACCAACGGCAAGGCCCTGGGCTACACCCCGGCCGGGCTGGAGAAGGGCTGGTCCCTGGAGGTCCCCATGCCCGACTACGCGCTGGAGGGGATGAACGAGGTCCTGGCCTATATCCTCTCCGCCGTCATTGGCGTGGCCCTGCTGGTGATCATCTTCAAGCTCCTCTCCCTGGTGCTCAAGGGCAGGAGGAATCCCGCTTGATCCCCGCCTGGATGACAAAAGAAGAACCTATCGCGCCCCCGCGGGACGGGGGCGCGTTTGCACTGCGCACGGTGAATGCCCTGGGCGGCGCGCTGGCCAGGCTCCGGGTCCAGCGGGGCCGGGACGGGCTGCCCATCCCGGCCGCAGTGAAGCTGCTGCTTCTGCTGGGCCTGCTGATCCTGCTCTCCCTTGCCCGGAATCCGCTGCTGCTCCTGGCCATTGCCGCCCTGGTGCTGGGCTATACGGCCTGCCTGCCGGCCCGGGAGCTGGGCTCCGTGCTGCGGCCGGCTCTGGGCGCGGCCCTGCTGGCGCTGCTGCTCTTTTTGCCCGCCATGCTGACGCGCCCCGCCGGCCGCTGGAACAACTGGATCGTGGTGGGCAAGGTCTTCCTCAGCGTCACCATGCTGAATCTCTTCAACCGTCGGACCCAGTGGAATCAAATCACCAAGGCCCTGCGGCAGCTCCGGGTCCCCGGCGTTTTCGTCTTCGTGCTGGACCTGACCCTGAAATATATCGTCCTGCTGGGCAGCTTGATCGTGGACCTGCTGACAGCCCGGAGCCTCCGGGCCGTGGGCCGCGACCGGCACAAGTATCGCTCCGTGGGCGGCGTGATGGGCGTGACCTTCCTGCGCTCCACGGAGCTCAGCCGGGAAACCTGGGAGGCCATGAGCTGCCGGGGATTTACGGATGATTACAGGGGACTATGAACGACGTATTCGGATTTGTATATCCGTAGGGGCCGATGCCCACATCGGCCCTTGCCCCGATCGATCGGGAGGGCCGATGTGGGCATCGGCCCCTACGAATGCGTTCGCCAAATCCCAATTTCACGAAAGGAGGCGTCGCCATGCCGCTGATCGAATTGGATCGCGTCAGCTTTTCCTATCAGTCGGAGGAGACGCCGGTCTTCCGGGACTTCTCCATGTCTGTGGACAAGGGAGAGAGCCTGGTGATCCGGGGCGACAACGGAACCGGAAAGACCACGCTCTTCCGCATTCTCAACGGCCTCTCTTTCCCGCAAAGCGGAAGCTATCGCTTCGACGGTACGGAAATCACTGCCGCCTGGCTGAAAAAGCAGAGCAATGCCAAGCGCTTCCACAAGCGAATGGGCTATCTCTTCCAGAACCCGGACGTGATGCTTTTCAACGCCACGGTCTTTGACGAGATTGCCTTCGGTCCCCGGCAGCTGGGCCTGCCCGACCCGGAGACCGAGACCCGGGTCCGGGACTGCATGGCGCTCTTTGGTCTGGAGCCTCTGGCGGAGAAGGCGCCCTACCACCTCAGCGGGGGCCAGAAGAAAAAGGTCGCCCTGGCGGCGGTGCTGGCTCTGAACCCGGAGGTTCTGATCCTGGACGAGCCCCTGGCCGGTCTGGACCGCAAAACCCGGGATCAGCTTCTGGCGCTGCTGTCGGAACTGCACGGGGCGGGGAAGACCGTCCTGGCCGCCACCCACGACGACGCTCTCCGGGAAACCCTGCAAGCCAGGACCCTGGAGCTGGCAGAATACTGAGATTTCTGAGCAAACAAAGCAGGCTTCCTGTTCCACAACGGAAAAGGAAGCCTGCTTCGCTGTTCAATTCGTTCGGCAGAGCGCGCAGCCGCCCGTGACCGATTGTTCCTACAAAACGATGTTTCCGATGATTTCAAGCCGATCCGGCTCCACGCGGCAGGGGAGGGACAGAACGCGGACGCCGCTCCGCTCCGCGTCCCGCAGGGCGTCGGCGAAGGCCGGATCGGTATCCTCGTTGGGCAGCACGGTTTTCATCCCATCCGCCTGCATGACAAAGACCACGGCGGCCTTCCAGCCCTGGAAAACGGCTGCGCTCAGCTCCCGCAGGTGCCTGGTCCCGCGCTCCGTGGGGGCGTCGGGAAAATAGCCGATCCCCGCCCGCTCCAGGGTGCAGCCCTTGACCTCCAGCAGCCAGCGCTGGCCGCCCCGCTCCATACAGAAGTCGATGCGGGACCGGCCGAAGCGGTACTCCGGAAGAATGCGGTCAAATCGCTGACGTTCCAGCCACTCCCGCACCGCGGCGTTGGGAGCCTGGCTGTCGAGATTGAACAGGACGCCGCTTTCCTTCCGCACGGCAATCAGGTCAAAGCGAGTTTTTCGCGCCGGATTGTCGGAGCGGGTCAGCCAGACCTCCGCTCCGGGAATCAGCAGCTCCCGGCAGCGGCCGGTGTTCTTGACGTGGACGGTCTCGGGCTGCCCGTCCAGCTCCACCCGGGCGACGAAGCGATTGGGCCGTTCCAGAAAGACGGCCCGGCAGACGGTCTGATATTGCATGACGGATGCAGAACTCCTTTCGCCGCAGCTCCGGCAGCACGGGCAGGACCGGGCCCGTTATTTCTTTCGGAACAAATCCTTGTAATCGGCGCCCGCGAGGATGCCGAAAACCAGGACTGCCACGGTGCAGAGAATCGTGACGGGGTTCAGCAGATCGCTCTGGCCCAGGAAGATCACGCTGAAAATGACGGCCCAGGCCGAGTAGGTGATGTTCAGCGCCATGGACTTGGAAGCGCCGATCTGGGAAATGGCCCGATAGTAGAAGAGATAGGAGGCCGTGGCGAAGAGGGCGGCAATGGCGATGGTGGGGATCAGCCAGCCCGTGCCGTTGAAGAGGGAGAGCGTGAAGCCCCAGCCCTTCATGACGGGCAGGATGACTACGCCGTAGACCAGGGCAGAGGTGGTCTGGCGGATCTGAAGCGCGATCTCGTCGGTCACCGCGGCGTCCTGGACGGATTTTGCGATGATGACGGCCTCAATGCCCCAGCCGAAGGCGCACATCAGGGTCCCGGCGAAGCCAAGCCAGAAATTGGTGATGTTGATCTCCGGGCTGTAGCTGAGCCCATAGACGCCCAAAAGACTCAAAATCAGAAAGATCCAGCGATACCAGGACATCTTTTCCTTCAGAAAGAAATAGGCCAGCACGGCGCCGATGGCGGGGAAGATGGCGCTGGCCACGGCGCCGATGGAGGCGCCCATATTGGCCACGGAGAGCACGTAGCCCGTCATGCCCACGGGGCCGCCGATGACGGCAGCCAGGGCGACGAATTTGCCGCTCTTCGTTTTCAGGGCGCGGCCCACGCTGCGGAGATTGCCGCGGACGCCGTTGTAGACACAGGACCAGATGGCGGAAAAGAGGTCGTGCAGGAAGGTGCTTGCGAAGGGGGCCAGAATCACGGCCTGCTCCGTGCTGCAAAAGGGGCTCATGGCCAGGGCGATTCCGAGCACGATGGTCTCAACAGCCCAGGTGACGCCAGCGATGATACCAGCAAACATGACGCCGTTCCTCCTTATCTCAGAGCCTTGTAGGCCTCGATATTTTTCTTCAAACGGTCATAACGCCCGTCGGCGTAGTCCTGCATGAACTGACCGTCAAAGGGGACCCGGGTCAGGCCCCATAGAGTCCAGAGATAGTCCACGTAGAGCTTGGCCGCCACGAAGCGCTTCCGCTCCTCCACGCCGGCCTCCCGGCAGTAATAGGCATTCAACAGCTCCAGGTCGTCCTCAGGCGTATAAACCGCCTCGATGGAGAGGCAGGAGAGGTCCCACATGGCCTCATTCATGCCGCTGTATTCCCAGTCGATCAGATAGAGCTTGCCGTCGCCGTCGAGAACCCAGTTGCCCACCAGGGAATCGTTGTGGCAGGGGACTCTGGGCGCCTCGCCGTCCTTGTCCACCTCGGCCTTGATCCGCATGACGGTGTTCTTGACCGCCTCGTAGTCGTCGTAAAAGGCCACGCCGCCGTCCCGGATGATCTTTTCGTAGAGCGCCGCCATCTCAAAGACCTCAAAGCGGACGCCGGTGTCCTCGCCGCAGTTGTGGAGCTTGTGAAAAATGGCTGCGGCCTGAAGCAGGTTTTCCTTCCGGCGCATGACCTCCTCGCTCATGGGCCGGGGGTCGTGGATGAAGCGCATGACCTTGCGGCCGTCGTCGCCGAAATAGAGCAGGGGCGCGTCGATGCCCAGCCTGCAGGCGAGCTCCGTGCTCTTGCGCTCGTCGGGACGGTTGATCATCTCCTCGGTGCCCTCGCCGGGGATCCGGACGAGATACTCCTGCCCGTCCGCCCGGGTGATTTTGTAGGAATGGTTTGTCATGCCGCCCAGACGTTCGATGGCCTTCCACGCGCCGTCGCCGAATACCAGCTTCATCAGATCGTGGAGCTGGGGAATGTCCGCAGCTTCAATTTCCCGAATCAGTTCTGCCATGTGTTGGTTCTCCTTTTCTGTTGAACGTACCGCGGTGTCCCGCGGTGCTGTGGCTTCCAGGTGCCCGTAGGGGCCGATGCCTACGTCGGCCCTTCCTGCCGGTTTTGCCCGCAAACAAGGGCGGATGTGGGCATCCGCCCCTACGGAACGGGGCTGTTATGTTTTTTCGGGGGCGAGCTCACGGAGCTCGCTGGTTTCGTAAAGCCAGCTGTAACGTCTGCCGCCGCAGTCGAAGGCAAAGCCAATCGCCTCCGTCGTGCGGCTCTTCAGACTTGTAATCTGGGTAATGTCCTCTTCCCGGACCCCAAGCCGGGCCGCCGCGGCCTTCAGCAGCCTTGAGCGGGTGTCGGTCCGGTAGCTCTCGTCGAATTCCCGCAGCTCGTCCAGCGTGTCGAATTCGTAAATCACCCCGGGCGCGTATTTTTCGATCTTCATCTTGAGAACGTCCAGATGGGCCATGAAGATCTTTTCCCAGAGCTTGTCCGCCGTTTCGGGCAAATCGTACTCCGCTTCTAAAATGGACAGAAAACGCTGGGAAAACGCCCGGCTCCAGAAGGTATGGCCCAGCATGTACCAAGCCTTCTCCCCGCCGACAGTGACGGCGCTGATGTTGCCCTCGGCGTCCTCGGTCATGCACCACTCGGCGGTGCGGCCCTCGGCGTACTCGGCGGCGTAGTAGGCGTGGTCCACCTCCGCCCGGAAGGGGCTTTCAGCGAAATAGTTGTCGGAGGAGCAGAGATAGCTGTTTCCCAGAAGCGCTCTGGCGACCCAGATGCTGGAATTGTTGTTTCTTGTCAGATAATCCGGGTTGTGCAGGAGCTTTACGCCGTATTTGGAGACCAGGTAGTCGAACTGCTCTGCTTTGTAACCCGTGACGACGTAGATTTCCGGCACGCCGGCAGCCAGAAGCTGCTCGATCTGCCGCTCGATCAACACCTCGCCCCTGACCACGGTCAGGGCCTTGTGCCGCTCGTAGGACAGGGGGGCGAAGCGGGAGCTGGTCCCCGCCGCCATAATGATTGCGTTGTCAACTTTCAATTCCATTCCTCCCCAAGCAGTCCATAAAGCCTGCGCTGTCCAGGCGTGTTCGAGCGATGGGGGCCCTTCCGCAGAAGACGCGGAGCCGGCAGAAGCGGCAGACGCCAGAGTACAAAGAAGGCGTCCGGCCGATTGGGATCGAAGAGCTCCTTTGCCCTCGTCAGCGTCCCCGGGCCTTCCGTCTCGCTGAGATTGATGGCGTTGTGGGTATAGCCAGGCAGCATGTGGACGGCTTCAAATTTTCAGCCGGGTTCCGGCCCGCGAAGCCTTTGGCGCAGGAAATCTGAACGTTCATAGCGTCTCCTTGTGTGATACAGGCTTCAGCAGACTGCCGCTCTGGCCAGCAGAGCTGCGGCGGAGAGAGGGGGGACGCCCCGCAGGAGAGAGAAGGGGTCAGTCCGCTGGCCGGAGCGCGATATGAGCGCGGAGTTAATCTCTGAAAAACAGATCGCGCGTATAGACTTTATCGATCACGTCCGCCAGGCTGGGGTCGTAACGGTTGGCAATGATCGTGTCGCTCTGCGCCTTGAACGCAGCCAAATCGTTTACGATCAGACTGCCGAAGAAGGTTTCGCCGTCCCGCAGCGTAGGCTCATAGATTATCACCGCTGCGCCCTTGGCCTTGATGCGCTTCATTATGCCCTGAATGGAGCTATGACGGAAATTATCAGAATTGGCCTTCATCGTCAGCCGAAATACGCCCACGACGACGTGCTTCTCCCGGTCAGCTTGCCAGGCACTGCTGCCGGTGTAGTAGCCAGCTTTGGCCAGAACCCGGTCAGCAATAAAGTCCTTGCGGGTCCGGTTGGATTCCACGATAGCCTGAATCAGGTTTTGCGGAACCTCTGCATAGTTGGCCAGCAACTGCTTGGTATCCTTCGGCAGACAGTAGCCGCCATAGCCGAAGGAAGGGTTGTTGTACTGAGTGCCGATGCGGGGGTCCAGGCAGACGCCTTCGATGATGCTTTTGGTGTCCAGCCCCTTCATCTCCGCGTAGCTGTCCAGCTCGTTAAAATACGAGACCCGCAGCGCCAGATAGGTGTTGGCGAAGAGCTTCACGGCTTCCGCTTCGGTAAAGCGCATAAAGAGTGTGGGAATCTCCGACTTGATGGCGCCTTCCTGCAGCAGACCGGCGAAGGCTCTGGCTGCGTCGGTGAGCGTTAAGTCTTCCGGGTCCGTCCCGACGATGATACGGGATGGATAGAGGTTGTCGTACAGTGCCTTGCTTTCCCGCAGAAATTCCGGGCTGAACATCATTCTCCGACAGCCAGTCTGTTGCCGGAGCCGCTCAGTAAATCCGACTGGAACCGTGGACTTAATTACGATAAACGCATTCGGGTTGGCCTGCATCACGGCAGAGACGACAGACTCCACGGCGGAGGTGTCGAAGAAATTCAGCTTGGGATCGTAGTTCGTGGGCGTTGCGATGATGACGAATTCCGCGTCACGGTACGCCGCCGCTGCGTCCAGAGTGGCAGTCAGGTCCAGCGGCTTTTCCCGCAGATAGTTTTCGATATACTCATCCCGGATCGGCGATTCATGCCGGTTGATCATCTCTACCTTCTCGGGGAGAATGTCCACTGCCGTGACGCGATTGTGCTGGGCGAGAAGAACTGCCAGGGAGAGACCGACGTATCCGGTACCGGCCACAGAAATGCTGCGATGTGCCATAAACGTCCTTTCTTTTCAGTCAACGGAAACGATGAGATGTATGATTCGCGTGTCGTGCGGATCACGGTTTTTCTGAGAACCAAAGCAAGCAGCTGTGCACAGATGGCGTGCAAGCTTTGAAAACGGCAGCAGAATCGGAAGAAGCCTGCATGGGCGCTGCGCGCCGCTTCAGCCTTAATCAGAAGAGCAATTCCATTGAGCGCCTTGCATAAGCGCTCCAAGTATCTCAAGGATGAATGCCTACACAGGCTCAAAGAACGTATCCGGCTTGGCGGGATCAAAGAGCTCGTTGGCCCACATCAGCGTCACCAGGTTTTCTGTTTCGCTGAGATTGATGATGTTGTGGGTATAGCCGGGCAGCATGTGGACGGCCTGGATGTGTTCGCCGCTGACCTCGAACTCCAGAATTTCATCTGTGCCCAGCTTTCGCTCCTGGATCAGTCCGTGACCGGACACCACAATGAAAAACTCCCACTTGGCGTTGTGCCAGTGCTGGCCCTTGGTGATGCCGGGCTTGGAGATGTTCACAGAGAACTGGCCGTGATCCGCAGTCTTCAGCAGCTCGGTGAAGCTGCCCCGGGCGTCCTCGTTCATCTTCAGGTCGAAGGCGACCTTCTCCCTGGGCAGATAGGACAGATACATGGAGTAGAGCTTTTTCTCGAAGGAGCCGGCGGGGATGGCGGGCATCAGCAGGGTCTTGGGCTGGTCATGGAAGCTGCGGAGCAGCTCCACGATGCGGCCCAGGGTGGCTCTATGGGTCACGGGCGCCCAGCAGAAGCGCCCATCCTCCCGGGGAAGGGGCTCCAGCCCGTCGTATTCGCAGTGCCGCTCCTTTCCCTCCAAGGCGTCGAACAGGGCGTCCACCAGGTCGTCGATGAAGAGCAGCTCCAGCTCCACGCTGGGGTCGTTCACCGTGATGGGCAGATCGTGGGCGATGTTGTGGCAGAAGGTACCCACGGCGGAGTTGTAGTTGGGGCGCACCCACTTGCCTGCCAGGTTGGGGAGGCGGAAGACCAGAACCTTAGCCCCGGTTTCCTCTGCGTAGCGGAAGAAGAGATCCTCTCCTGCCCGCTTGCTTCTGCCGTAATCGCCGTTGTAGCGCCCGATCAGGGTCGCCTGCAGGGAGCTGGAGAGCATCACGGGGCAGCGGTTTCCAGCCGCCCTCAGCAACCCCAGCAGCTCTGAGGAAAAGCCGAAGTTGCCCTTCTCAAACTCCGCCGGGTCCCTGGGCCGGTTGACCCCTGCCAGATGGAAGACGAAGTCCGCCTTGGCGCAGCCCTCCTCCAGAACGGAACGGGGCGTGTCGAGATCGTATTCCCAGATTGTGTCAATGCGGATATTGGGCCTCGTCCGGTTTTTGCCATCCCGGATGGCCTTCAGATTTTCAACCAAGTTTCGGCCAACAAAGCCATTGGCCCCAGTGATCAGAATGTTCATAGGCTCTCCTTCCGCCAGACCATCTTGTTGACGACGCCGGTGTAGCTTTGGATGAGCTTGACCACCTTGTCGGACACGTTTTCATCCGCGTAGTCGGGTACGGGAATGCCGTTGTCGCCGTTCTGGACCATCTCCACGGCGGTGCGGACGGCCTGCAAAAGCCCCTGTTCGTCGATGCCTGCCAGGACGAAGCAGCCCTTGTCCAGGGCTTCGGGGCGCTCGGTGCTGGTGCGGATGCAGACGGCGGGGAAGGGCTTGCCGACGGAGGTGAAGAAGCTGCTCTCCTCCGGCAGGGTGCCGGAGTCGCTGACCACCGCGAAGGCGTGCATCTGCAGGCAGTTGTAGTCGTGGAAGCCCAGGGGCTCGTGGCGAATCACTCTGCGGTCCAGGGCGAAGCCGCTCCGCTCCAGCCGCTTTGCGGAGCGGGGATGGCAGGAGTAAAGCACCGGCATGTCGTAAGTCTCCGCCAGCTTGTTGATGGCGGTAAAGAGGGAGCGGAAGTTCTTCTCCGTGTCGATGTTCTCCTCCCGGTGGGCGGAGAGCAGGATGTATTTTCCCTTCTCCAATCCCAGGCGGGCGTGAACGTCGCTGGCTTCGATCTGGGGCAGATTGGCCCGCAGGACCTCCGCCATGGGGGAGCCGGTGACGTAGGTCCGCTCCCTGGGCAGGCCGCAGTCCGCCAGATAGCGGCGGGCGTGCTCGGAGTAGGCCAGGTTCACGTCGGAGATGATGTCCACGATGCGGCGATTGGTCTCCTCCGGCAGGCACTCGTCCTTGCAGCGGTTGCCCGCCTCCATGTGGAAGATAGGGATATGCAGCCGCTTGGCTCCGATGACGGAGAGGCAGGAGTTGGTATCGCCCAGCACCAGCACGGCGTCCGGCTGAATTTCAACCATCAGCTCATAGGAGCGGGCGATGATGTTGCCCATGGTCTGGCCCAGATTCTCCCCCACCGCGTCCAGATAGACCTCCGGCGGGTCCAGAGCCAGATCGTTGAAAAAGATACCGTTGAGATTGTAGTCATAGTTCTGGCCGGTGTGGGCCAGAATGGTGTCGAAATAGCGGCGGCACTTCTTGATGACGGCGGAGAGGCGAATAATCTCCGGTCGGGTGCCAACGATGATCAGCAGCTTCAGTCTGCCGTCGTTCTGAAAGCATGCCATTGTTTTATCCCTCCTCCGGGGTCAGCGGCCCAGGCAGTCCTTCACGTAATCGGTGGTGAGGAGCTTCTTCACGACCCCGTCCACGTCCAGCAGGCGAGTGTTGGAGGAGGTGTAGCTCTCATCCGATTCGGTTTCCACCTTGCCCTCCACGAAGAATTTGTCGTAATTCAGATCCCGGTTGTCGGCGGCGACGCGGTAATAGTCGCCCATGTCCACAGCCCGCAGCCGCTCCTCGCGGGTGACGAGCGTTTCGTAGAGCTTTTCGCCGTGGCGGGTGCCGATGATCCGGGTGCCGGTGTCCCCGAAGAGCCGCTGCACGCCCTTGGCCAGATCTCCGATGGTGGAGGCGTCGGCCTTCTGGACGAAGAGATCGCCGGGCTTGGCGTGCTCAAAGGCGAAGCGAACCAGCTCCACCGCTTCGTCCAGGTTCATCAGGAAGCGGGTCATCTCCGGGTTCGTGATGGTGATGGGATTGCCGGCTCGGATCTGGTCGATAAAGAGGGGGATCACGGAGCCACGGCTGCACATAACGTTGCCGTAGCGGGTGCAGCAGATCACGGTGCCGCCCCGCTCCGCCGCAACCCGGGCGTTGGCGTAGATCACGTGCTCCATCATGGCCTTGGAGATGCCCATGGCGTTGATGGGATAGGCCGCCTTGTCGGTGGACAGGCAGACCACCTGTTTTACTCCCGCATCAATGGCGGCGTGGAGCACGTTGTCGGTGCCCTCCACGTTGGTTTTGACCGCCTGCATGGGGAAAAACTCGCAGGAGGGGACCTGCTTCAGAGCCGCGGCGTGGAAAATGTAATCCACCCCGGGCATGGCGTCGGCCACGGAGCGGGGGTCCCGCACGTCGCCCACATAGAACTTGACCTTCCGGGCCTGCTCCGGATAGCGGGCCTGCAGCTCATGCCGCATATCGTCCTGCTTCTTCTCGTCCCGGGAGAAGATGCGGATCTGCCCGACGTCCGTGGTCAGAAAGTGCTTCAGCACCGTGTGCCCGAAGGACCCGGTGCCGCCGGTGATCATCAAAGTTGCGTCAGAAAAGCTCGACATTTCTTGAGTCCTCTTTCTGTTTGAATTATCAATCTATATAATATCAAAAAGCGTTCAGAATTGCAAGCAGGAAACAAAGCATTTGCAGATTCGAAACTACTCACTGTATTCGGAACGAGAGTTCAAAATAGATAAAAATATTTAAGAAAAATTTCATAATAGTCTTGACAAATGAAAATATTATGTATATAATCAAGATGTACTTTATGAGGGAAAACTTACCTGCGTAGAGTACGTTTTTTTTGGACGATTACTCTGCAGGCGAGCAGAGAGTCGTTCTTTTTTTATTGTTTTGATATTTTGTTGGGAGAATAACCCAATAGGCCGCGGTTGCACATGTCCAAGGCTACAGTCAGAAACAAGAGAAATCTGAAGCATGAAATCAGATAGATGGAGAGATTAGGATAGATGGAGGGATCAGGAGCTTCCCTCCTATTTGCGCCGCAACGTACAATTTGCGGAATGGACATGTGCAAACCGCTTTGCCAGCCTATACACCGGAGGTATGGTCAATGCGTTTAGATGCACCAGCTGCATCTGGGTACTTAAGATCGAGGTCCGGTGTTTGCTTTTGTCGGGCCCGTCTCTGGCCGGGGCGGGCTGTGTGAAAGGAGGGCTGGCCATGAGCAGAAAACAAGTTAGACGTACGATGCGGTATATTATGAAAAAACTATTTCGACCTGGGGCATCAAAGCATTCTGCGAAGAAAACGGGAGATAGGCACAGGCTTATTTATTCATATCGAACCTATTACGCTTTCTTGGACGTGATTAATGTATTATTTCGATGGATTTTTCAGGAGAACATCTCTATCGCTGCTCCGACGGATCTCACAGTGGATATTGTCATACGTTTCTTGCAATATAAAGCGAACAACTGCACGCAGACGACGGTCGACTGGTATCGCAGCATGCTGGCAGGTTTGGGGAACCACATTCGGGCGTACTATTGCATCGAAAACTATGATTTGCATGTGCCTCGGGTGTATGCAGCCAAAAAGACCAGTGGACTACGCGGTGCAGCGGCTACAATGCCGCGCGCAGAATATGACCTGATACTTGATTACTGCAGAGCGCATCCAAGCGGGTCTGCTTATACAGTCCTTTTAGAGGAACACCTGGCAGGTAGGGTGACAGACGTGGTTGAACGGATGCGCATCAACAATGTGACAGTCCAGATGAAGTGCAAAGGAGGTAAATTACTTTACCGTCCGGTTACTTTAGACATGGCCGAATTGCTTGCAGACCCGCGTTTTGCAGCCTGGAGGACCGCAGATGGCGGCTTTACTCTGCCGAGAAGTGGATCAGTGAATCAATTTCTGAGGAGACTCGAAAAGCGGTTTCACTGGGATTATCACAGCTTCCACGACATCAGGCGTTTGCTGGCGCAGGAACATTATGATGGACTCCGGCGCATGGGAGTCAAAAGGGATAGAGCCCTTGGCCTGACTGGGCTGTGGCTCAATCATGGCCCCCGGAGACAGGCGCTGGTGCTGAAGTCTTATGTGAAGAATCCATGGTAGTTCGAATACCTGAATCGTGGATGAAGATACATTTATCCTCACATTCAGAATTGATGCGGGGAGCCGGCAAGTTCAAGAAATATCTCTGACGTAAAGGTTAGGCAAAGTCCAAAGATTTGTCCACACCCTCCCGCGGCAATTTCAGCTGGGCCTGAACACATGGTGCGGAGAAGAGCAAAATAACCTGGCATAAACAGGCCGTGGCTGCTTGCACCGGAGTGAGCGTGCGTCATTCCAGTTTACGGAAAGAATGCCCACTTCTTCAGTAGTCTGAAGTGGGCATTCTGATACTTTTGCGGTGTTTTCGCCTTGCAGAATGACGTGAAAAGAGCGGCAAACGGGAGGACCTGCCGTCGCGGCTTGGTTCAAGTACAGTCAGAGAACAGACGGAGATTGTAGTTTTTTCAATTCAGATCATGCCAACCGGAAGGAAGGCCAGATTGATTTGGAAACCGAAAAGAACGGAGTTCCACAAAACTCACTGATCGCCTGATCAGGAGATGTGCACCACGCAAACCTCCGGCATGTTGAACACCCGGGGCACCTTGCCGTGACCGGCCAGGCCGCTGGAGATGAGCAGCTGGACTCTGCCGTAATCAAAGTGCCCCATATCCTCGTCGGGAAACCAGCCCTGCATGGGGGCGTAGAGGCCGCCGAAGAAGGGAATACGGATCACACCGCCGTGGGTGTGGCCGCTGAGGAACAGATCAATATCCCAGTTCTTGTAGGCCTCCACGAAGATGATGGTATCCGGCAGATGGGCCAGGACGATGGTGGGAAGGCCGGAGGCCTCCATCTGCTTCATCAGCCGATACTCGGGAGAAGCGTGATAATCCTCCGGCGTGCGGCCAAAGGGGTACAGATGGCCTACGGTGCCGCCCAGGCAGACCTTGTTTCCGCCGAGCTCAGCGGTGACGCAGCTTTCATCCAGCAATACGGCCCCGGCGGCCTCGATTCCAGGAGCCAGATCCGTACCGCCGGAGCTCATATACGCTTTTTCGTGATTCCCATAGGAGACGTAGACCGGGGCGATTTTCCGAAGCTCTGCCAGCAGTTCCAGAAAACGCCGGACCTGCGCCTGGTCCGCGTCACCGTCGATCATATCGCCCACGGAAAAGATCACGTCCGGCTTCTGCCCCCGAATCTTCTCCAGCAGCTCCTCGTTGCCTTCGCCGAATTCCTTGCCGTGGAGATCCGTCAGGACGACGGCGGTGAAGGGCTGCCCGATGCCCTTGATTTGGATGTCATACGCATGGACAGCAAGACCGGAATTGCACACAAGAATGGAAATCCCCACAGCGATCCCGCAGATCAGGATCACAGCAGCCAGAATCCCCAGACCGATATGAAAGCGTTTTCTCATCCCAAAGTTTCCCGATTTCCGTACATTTTTTCGTAGTAATTCCGATACTCCCCGGAGAGGATGGTCTCCCACCAATCCCGATGGGTCAGATACCAATCGATGGTCCGGTCCAGGCCGTCGGCGAACTTTGTCTCCGGCAGCCAGCCCAGCTCCCGGTGGATCTTGCTGGGGTCGATGGCGTAGCGCATGTCGTGGCCCTTGCGGTCCGCCACGAAGGTGATGAGGCTCTCAGGCTTGCCGAGCTTCCGGCAGATCAGCTTCACGATGTCGATGTTCCGCATCTCGTTGTGGCCGCCCACGTTGTAGACCTCGCCCACGGTACCCTTGCGGAGGATCAGGTCGATGGCCCGGCAGTGGTCCTCCACGTAGAGCCAGTCGCGGACGTTTTCGCCCTTGCCGTAGACAGGCAGGGGCTTGTCGTTCAGGGCGTTGGCGATCATCAGGGGGATCAGCTTCTCGGGGAAGTGGTAGGGCCCGTAGTTGTTGGAGCAGCGGGAGATGGTGGCGGGTAGGCCGAAGGTCCGGCAGTAGGCCCCCACCAGCAGGTCTGCAGAGGCCTTGGAGGCGGAGTAGGGGCTGGAGGTATGGATCGGCGTCTCCTCGGTGAAGAAGAGCTCGGGCCGGTCCAGAGGCAGGTCGCCATAGACCTCGTCGGTGGAGACCTGGTGATAGCGCTTCGTGCCGTACCTGCGGCAGGCGTCCATCATCACCTGGGTGCCCAGAATGTTGGTCTGCAGGAAGATCTCCGGGGTCTCGATGGAGCGATCCACGTGGGATTCGGCGGCAAAGTTTACCACCGCGTCGGGCTGCTCCTTCTCAAAAATCTCATAGACCGCGGGCCGGTCGCAGATGTTCACCTTGTAGAAGGCAAAGTTGGGGTTCTTCAGCGCCTCCGCCAGGGTGGTGAGGTTGCCCGCGTAGGTCAAGGCGTCCAGACAGACGATCCGATCCTCGGGATGGTTTTTCAGTTCAAAGTAGATGAAGTTGGCGCCGATGAAGCCCGCGCCGCCGGTGAGTAAAATGGTCATAATCTTCTCCTTATCCCCGCACCTTGCCCTCGGCGACCTGCTTCAGATGAGCCCCATAGGGGGATTTGCCGTAAACCGAAGCGGCGGTCAGAAGCGCATCCTTCGACATCCATCCCTTGCGGAAGCCGATCTCCTCCGGGGCGGAAATGACGATGCCCGTCCGTGTTTGCATCACGCGCACAAAATCCGTGGCCTCTGCCAGAGCTTCCATCGTCCCGGTGTCCAGCCAGGCGAAGCCGCGGCCCAGGAGCTTGACGTCCAGCAGATCGTCTTGTAAGTACATCTCGTTGAGGGTGGTGATCTCGAGCTCGCCCCGGGCGCTGGGCCGCACCTGGGCCGCCCGCTTGCTGACGCCCCTGGGGTAAAAGTAGAGACCGGTGACGGCGTAATTGCTCTTGGGCTTGGCGGGCTTTTCCTCGATGGAGAGGGCCTTGCCCTTCTTGTCAAACTCCACCACGCCGAAGCGTTCGGGATCGTTGACGTAATAGCCGAAGACCGTGGCGCGATCGCGCTTTTCGGCGTTGTCCACAGCGCTCCAAAGCATCCGGCTGAAGCCGTTGCCAAAGAAGATGTTGTCACCCAACACCATGGCGCAGGCGTCGTCGCCGATGAAGTCCTCGCCGATCAGGAAGGCTTGAGCCAGGCCGTCGGGGGAGGGCTGTTCCGCGTAATGCAGCGTCAGGCCGTACTGGCTGCCGTCTCGCAGAAGCCGCTTGAAGTTGGGCAGATCCAGCGGGGTGGAGATGATCAGGATGTCGCGGATCCCTGCCAGCATCAGGGTAGACAGGGGGTAGAAGATCATGGGCTTGTCATAGACCGGAAGCAGCTGCTTCGAGGTGACCATGGTCAGGGGATAAAGTCTGGTGCCGGCGCCGCCGGCGAGGATGATACCTTTCATGCTATTTCCCTCCCTTTTATCCTTTGCTCAGTTACAGACGATCTCACAGATCCGGTCCACGTCCTCCAAGGCCAGCTCCGGGTAGAGGGGCAGGCAGAGCACACGGTCGGAGATAAACTTAGCGATCGGAGTCTCGTCCCCGTGGAAGCCGTAGGCGCTGCAGTGGTTGGTCAGCGGATAGAAGTACTTCCGGGCGAAGACCCCATGCTCCGCTAGGCGGGCGGCGGCCTCGTCGCGGCTGTGCTTTGCCCCGTCGAAGACCACAGGGAAGTAGGCATAGTTGGATTCCACGCCGGGCTGCTCCCTCAGCAGCCGCAGGCCGGAGACGCCTGCCAGATTGCGGCGGTAACGCTGCGCTGCCTGCCTCCGGCCGGCGATGTACTCGTCCAGATGCCGCAGATTGCAGATGCCCATTGCGGCGTGAAATTCGCTCATTTTGGCGTTGGGGGAAGGGGAGAGAATGTCCTCGCCGCAGACGCCGAAGTTCTTCTGAACGTCCAGCTTTTCCCGCAGAGCG
>JAFWTG010000052.1 GCA_017519005.1 Oscillospiraceae bacterium
CCCCCAAGGGGTAGAGCCGCCAGGTGAAGCCCGCGCCGTGGCCCCGCATCCATTTGACGTACAGCTCCCCGTCCCGGAGGAAGACCTCGTCCGGGTAGAAGCAGTCGTCCTCTTCGTGGGCGAATTTGCCGCAGAAGCTTGCCCAGGCAGACTTGTCGGGGTCCCGGACCATGCGCTCCTCCAGGGTGCGGAAGGGCTCGGGCTCCCGGCCTCTCATGATCTCCCGGATCGCCTTAAAGAAGGCCTCAAAGGCAGGCGTATCCTCGGGATCGCGGCAGAGCAGGATAATCAGGACAAGGTCCTTGTCGATGAAGCGCTCATACCGGGTGTGGGCGCCCTTGTGCCAGCCGCCGTGCTCCACGATGAGCCCCTGCTCCGGTTCCTTCGGGATGGCCCAGCCGAAGCCGTAGCCCTCCCCCTCCTCGTCCGCGTATTCCTCGCCGCTGTTGAGCTTCACGGGAGCGTACATGAGCCGCTGGGTCTCCGGAGTGAGCAATCTTCCTTCCCGCAGCACCCGGTCCCAGCGGAACAGGTCGAAGATGTTGGAATACACGTTGCCATCGCCGCTGGTCCCGTCCTCCGGGATCACGTCTCTGTCGTTTTGGGAGAAATCCGGAAGCAGATACCGCCCGTCCTCCAGCACCATGGCCCGGGCGAAATTGTCGGAGGGCCAGCCGTCCCTGCGGACGTGGCAGACCGCAGTATCGCGCATGCCGGCGGGCTCGAAGACCCGCTGCTTCATAAAGTCCTCGAAGGGCAGGCCGGAGACCCGCTCCACGATGAGGGCCAGCAAGCAGTAGTCGCTGTTGGAATAGCAGGAGTCCTCGCCGGGGGCGAAGTAGGCCTCCGCGCCGCTCTCGCAGAGGAAGCGGAGGACGTCGTTGTTGTCGGAGATCCGGTCCTCTTTTTCCCAGATCCCGATCAGCCAGTTGATGTCGTCAAAATAATCGGCCACGCCGCCGGTGTGGGTCAGCAGGTGGCGGACCGTGACGCCGGGGTACGGGAGTTCGGGGAAGAACTTCGTGACCTCGTCCTCCAGGTCCAGCAGGCCCTCCTGGACCAGCAGCATGACCGCCGCGGCGGTGAACTGCTTGCTGACGGAGGCCAGGTCGAAGACGCTGTCCTCGCGCAGGGGAAGCCTGTCCTCCGTATCAAGCCAGCCGAGGGCGCCCTTGGAGATGACCTCGCCGTGCTCGGCGTAGAGCCAGGTGCCGTTGAAGAGTCCCTTCTCATGGGCCTTCCGGATCAGATTTTCCATCATTGTCTTCTTGCCCATAAATCAATCCTCCTTCGTTGTCCGCCCGGGCAGGGGCTCAAAAGGCCCATCTGCCGCGGCGGAAGATGGGAACGACTTTGCCGTCCCGCGTCACCGCGTCGATGTCCAGGCCCTCGTAGCCGATCATGAAGTCGTTGTGCTCCATGGAGTCGTTAATGCCCATCTCCCGGCACTCATCGATCGTCTTGCTCTCAAAACCGCGGATCGTGTTGGTGAAGCCCATGCCGAGCGCCAGATGGCAGGCGGCGTTCTCGTCGAAGAGGGTATCCCAGAAGATCAGACCGGACTCGGAGATGGGGGAGTTCACCGGCACCATGGCGCATTCGCCCAGATAGGCCGCGCCTTCGTCCATGGAGATCATCTGCTCCAGCAGGGCCTGGTTCTTCTCGGCGTGGACCTCCACGGCCTTGCCGCCCTCAAAGCGGACCCAGAAGTTTTCGATCAGCTCGCCGTTGTAGGAAAGGGGCTTGGTGGCGTAGACGATGCCCTCGGCCTTGCCCCGCATGGGAGAGGTGTAGCACTCCTCGCTGGGGATGTTGGCGTCGAAGGATACGCCACCGATCGTGGTGTCCACACCGCCGGTGAAGCTCCCCTCGGGGATCATGCCGACGGTCAGATCCGTGCCGTTGTCGCCCTTGTAGCGCAGCTCCTTGATGCCCAGGCTGTTCAGATATTCGCAGCGGTCGTGCAGGTCCTTGTTGTGAGCCTCCCAGGCGGCGATGGGATCCTCGCCGTCGGCGCGGGAGGTGAAGAGGATCGCCTCCCAGAGCTTTTCAATGGCCTGGTTCTTCTTGAGGCCGGGAAAGACCTTCTTAGCCCAGGCAGCGCCGGGCACCGCGGCGATGCACCACTGCTGCTTGTTCTCCATCTGGTCGTAGTAGGGCTTGACGATGGGCCAGCTCTTCTGGTCGGCCTTGGCGATCTTGCCCTGATTGACGCCCTTCAGACCGTCGGGGTCCGAGGAGACCAGACTGATGGTGCAGGGCAGGGTGTCCACGTAGTGCTGGAGCCGGACCTTTTCCCACTCCTCGACCTTGGCAAGGGTGGTGACGCTCTGGTGCCGGACGTCCAGCTTGTACAGGGGCTGGTGATGGAACTCCACCTTGACCATTCTCGCCCCGGCCTTGTAGCACTCGTCCACCAGCAGCTCCACGAATTTCGGCTGATCCAGCTGGCAGTAGATGATGACGTCCTGGCCCTTTTGGACGTTGACGCCCATCCGGGCAATCAGGCGGGCGTATTTTCTAAGTACGGTTTGTTTCATGTTATTTCTCCTTTACAGCTTTTTGCAGGTGGTTTCGTCGTTGATGGTCAGGCAGTTTTCGCCGAAGCTGATCCCGGCGAAGCCGCCCTTGCGGCCGAAGCGCTTCTCGCCGATGGGGTAGAGCGCATAGCGCTGCTCCCCCTCCTCGGTCAGGACCTTCGCCCAGAGCTTTTCCTGCTCCAAATAGATCTCGTCGATCCGGAACGCCTCGTCGTTCTGCTCGTATTTGCCGCAGAAGGCCTCCCAGCCGGATTTGTCCACGCCCGCGTCCTCGGCCAGCTCGGCCTCCAAGGTCTGGAACAGCTCGATGGCGATATTGGTTTGCGCCCAGTCAAGCTCGTCCGTGGACCGGTTGAACATCACGGCCACGCACAGATCCTCCCGCAGGGAGAACATCCAGGTCGTCAGGAAGCCCTCATTCCATCCGTCATGAAAACCGATGTCGCCCCGGAAGCTTTGAATGCCCAGCCCGTAGCTGTCCATGACCGGCGTCAGCATGCGCCGGGCCGTCTCCTGTTTGAGCAGGCCGCCCTTTCGGTAGCTCCTGGAAAGGGCGACGCCGATCTTCGTCAGCTCCGTGGGGGTGGTCCAGAAGCCCGCCGCCGCGTGCTCGGGATAGTAGTGGAAGCCGCGGGCCGGGTCCTCCTTTTCGGCCAGTCTGCCGCCGAAGGCCGCGTTTTCGATCAGTTCCTCGTCCAGGGGCTGGAAGAAGCCGGAGCGCTTCAGCTTCAGCGGCCTGGCGACCTCTTTTTGGAAGGCCTCCCGCAGCGTCGTTCCCGTGAGGCGCGTGAAGGCGAGCTCGGCCAGCGTGTAGCCGCCGCCGGAATACATAAATTGTTGGCCGTAGGGCTTGATCCGGCGGAGCTTGGGTGAATTGCCCCTGCCGCTCAGCACGTCCTCCAGGGAGAGGGGCGCGTGATTCGCCGGGTAGCCGTCGAAGCCGTGGACGTTGTAGCCCGCCGTGTGGCTGAGCAGAGCCGCGAAGCTCACAGGGCCGTGCTTGACGAATTCCGGCACCACGCCGGAAATGTCCGCGTCCAGGTCGAGCTTGCCCTTGTCCGCATAGCGGAGCAGGGTCAGGGCGAACATGGGCTTCGAGACGGAGCCCGCCTGGAAGAGCATGTCGGGATTCACGGGGAAGTCCTGCCCGTAGCGGCCGCTGCCGGCGCAGTAGCTCATATAACCCAAATCCTTGCCGTCTCCCTCGGCGACGGCCATGCTGACGCCATAGCCGTTTTTCTCCTTGATCCGAAGCCGTTCCTTCACGTTGACGCCGTACCACAGGAACTTCTCCTGCTCCTTTTTCGGCGTCTTCTTCAGCCAGAGCCGCAGAACGGCCTCGTCCCAGTCGATGGCGCCGGTCTCCCGGAAGCCCGCCTTGTGATAAACGTGCAGGCCCCGGGCGTTCTCCGGCTCCGTGGACAGCAGCAGCCGGTCTGCGCCGTGCTCCCGGAAATAGCGGATGATCTCCTGCAGGGCAGCCTGGCCGCAGCCCTTGCCCTGCTCGTTCTGGTCGATCATAAAGCGCCAGAGCCAGTAGCGGTCTTCCGGGTCCTCTCTCTCCGGGTCGAAGGCGAACATGCAGAAGCCCACCAGCCGCTCGTCGGCGTAAATACCAAAGGGGCGGGCTGTGCCGGGCTTTTTCGCGTTGGTCTCGTCGGCCTGCTTCAGGGAAATCTTATTGGGGGCCACAAAGGGCTGATCCTCCCGGACGGAGAGGGCCAGCACGGCCTTGCGGTTGGTTTTGTCAATGGGTCTGAGCGTGATGATCATTTGTTGTTCCTCCTTGATCGGATTGATACAGCTTCGGGTAATGCTTCTTGTCCAGGCCCTTCAAAAGCAGGGCCGCGGCAGCGGAGATCAGGGTGATGCTGAGGATCAGGGCCCAGGTCCAGCCGGAGCCCGCCCGGTCATAGAGCTGCCCCACCGCCAGATCCACGCCGCCCGTCACCGCGGCGTAAATCAGAGTCATAAAACCGTTGATCCGGCCCCGGTGACTGGCGGGGATCCGGGTGGAGACGTAGGGCCCCTCCGCAACGGTGGAGAAGATCTCGCCCCAGGTGAAAATCAGAATTGCAAGATAATAGCCGGGGATAAAGCCCAGGGCCAAAAGGAACACCAGATAGCCCCCGAAGACCAGGAGCCGGCCGGTCAGCATCTTGCCTGTGTCCCGCATTTTGGAAAAGAGCTTCGTGATGAAGGGCATGCAGACCACCACGATGATGCAGTTGAGACTGTTGACCGTCCCGAAGATCACGGCCCCGTCTTCCCCGTGGACTGCCCCGATGTCCAGGGGCATGACGTAGCTGTACTGCCCGTAGGCCGCGGAATAGAGCGTACCGCAGAGCAGGTAGAGGAAGAGCAGGGGGTTCTCCTTCAGGATCGCGAAGACGCTGGCCCCCTCCTTCTTCTGCTGATAGGCCGCCTCCTCGCCGCTGTCCTCCACGGGCGTGACGTCCTGGATGCGGAAGGCGATCAGAAGGGTGGACAGACCGATGCAGACGCCGCTGATCAGAAAGCTCAGCCACAGATAATTTTTGAAGAGCAGCCCCGCGATGGTGGGGGACAGGACCAGACCTAAGTTGGCCCCGAAATAGGACAGGGAATAGGCCCGCTCCCGGTCCTTCGTGGTGGAAAGGTCTGCAATCAGGGCGTCGTAGGAGGGGTATTCCATGCTCTGAACGACCCCGGCCAGAACGAAGATCAGGATGCTTCCCACGCCCAGCGGAATGGCCGAGCAGATCAGGAAGCAGACGATGCTGACGCTGTCGCAGACCACGATCACCCATTTCCTGTTGAAGCGGTCGGCAAGTTTGCCGCCGATCAGGTTGGCGGGCAGCATAATCAGACCGGAGCCGACGAAGAAATAGGATATCTCCGACGCCGAAAAGCCCAGCTTCTGGCTGAGGATCATGGTCATCACGGGCCAGATCATGGCGCCGAGATTCGTGACGATCCTGCCGAAGAAGAGGACGTAGATCTCCCGCCGCAGCCCGCGGTATTGGTTGAACAGTTTCATAATCCCTCCTGTGATCGGGAAAAAGCGTATAAAAATTCCGCAGCGAAGCAGCTCCCGTCGTGGCTGCATCCTGCGGTTTCCACCATCGAAAGTTACTCAAAACGGCGCGTCAAAGCAAGGGGGTGCAAGCCCTCCGTTTGTTATTCGCGCCTCTATTCAGTTAGCCGACGATTGTGCTGCAGATCATGGTTCCGCGCTCCTTTCCTCGAAATCACATTGTTATTATACACGATAGCATCCGGAAAATCAATGCCTATTTTATCTGTTTTGCCCAACAAGCCTGGGCGCTTCCGCAGATACGCCTCAGGGTTTCCTGCGCGGCGTTTTATGATTCCGTTCCTTCGTAACACAGGCTGAAGCGGGTGACGCCGTTGTCCGCCGTGACGGTGTTGTAGAGGGTGCAGCCGAGGTGCTGATACATCTCCGCGTACGCCCGCACGTCCGTGTCGAAGAGCAGGGGGACGCCCAGCCTCCCGGCCTCCCCCTGGGCAAAGCGAACCAGCTCCGAGGCAAGGCCCTTGCCCTGCCGGTCCTTGTCCACGCAGACCAGCAGCGCGTCCAGGTGTCGGCGCTTCGCGTAGCGGGCGTTGGAGCCGCCGACCTGCCTGGCAAAGTGCAGGAAGCTCCTGACGCGCCGGAACGGAAGGTCTGTGATCAGCCTCAAAATCATGTGAATCCGCGGAAGCACCGGGGCGCGGCCGGAGTCCTCCAGGCCGATCAGCGCTGTCAGCTCCTCGTTGGCGTAGAGCTCCCCGGCCCGCCAGACGTAGTCCACGTATATAGACATATACTTCAGCACGTCCTCCCGGCGCTCCGCCGCGGTTCCCCAGTTGTGGAACAGCTCGTTGGAGACGAAGGCCTCTCCGACGCTTCTCTTGACCCGCTCCAGCTGCTCGGGGCTCAGGCTTTCCACTCTGCGAATCATGTCCTCAGCTCCTCCCACAGGGCCGCGGCCTCCCCCCTGCCCCGTCGTATCGACCGTCATGGGCTCCGCCGTCGAACGCGCCCTGCTTTCTTTCCGGCATCTGTTCCATCGGCTGCATACGGCGTCCTCTCATACGGAAAGCAGACCGCGCCAGCCTCGGACGCTGTAGTAGGAGTCCGCTCCGTTGTGGAAGGTGAAGACCGCGCCGTATCGCCGCTCGCAGAACAGCGCCCCGCCCAATGCCCGGATCTCCGGGGGCGTGGCGATCCAGCTGGAGCTCTTGCAGTCGAACTCCCCCAGGCTTTGCAGCCGCCGATACTGCTCCTCCGTCAGCAGCGCGATTCCGTGCCGCCCGGCCTGGGCCTCCGCGCTGTCGGCAGGCGGGTTCTTTTTCCGCCTCACCCGGGCGGCCTCGTCATAGCAGAGACTCACGCGGCCGGCGGGCGTCTCCCCGGAGCAGTCGGCAAACAGGAGCCGCTCGCCCTCCGTGCCGATCACGTCGGGCTCGCCGCCGGTCTCCTCCATCCACCGCAGGGCCTCCAGGGCCTCCGGCTTCGCCTGCAGGCGGGCCTCCACCCGCTCCCAGGCCAGCTCCGGATGCCGCTCCGGATGCTGGATAAATCTGTCTTTCAGCGTTTTCAAGCTCAGCTCCACGTCGCTTCCTCCTTCTGCCGTCCTGTCCGCCGCCCCGCAGGGATGCGGGACCGCGCTCCCAGGAGCGGCGCAGCGTTCGATTCCTTCACGGCGTACGTCCGTTTTGTTCATTATAGCAGGAGGCTTCCCGTTTCGCAAGCGGAAATCGGGTAGAAAAGCATCCGCCATGCTGCAGAAAGCAAGGGCCCCATTCAGCCGACGACTGAATGGGGCCCTTGCCTGTTAATCAGTTGACCGCAGCGATGTCCACGTTGAATCTGCCGCCGTCATAGGCGTTGTTGCCGCCCTCAGCGTCCACGTGGAAGAGCAGCACGTCGCCGGCCTTCACCGTGAAGGTCTCGTTGAATTCCACGGTCTGATCCTCGGCATAGTTGCCGGTCACGCCGTAGAACTTCTGCTCGCCGCCCACGTGGGTGATGCGGAAGCAGACGCCGTTGGCGTTGGGGTCCGCGCTGTTGGCAAATTTCACGTAGGAGCCGCTGACGCGAATCTCGCCGTCCTGGGCGGCGACCCACTTGTAGGCCGCGTTCCGATAGGGAGCCGGGTGCACGAAGTCCGCCTTCAGCTCCAGGCCGTCGCTGCCCACGTAGGCGCTGCCGTTGTATTCCAGCTCGGTGAAG